>CAKQWG010000058.1 GCA_934278005.1 uncultured Pirellulaceae bacterium
CAGCAGTCCGAGTCCGATCAGCAGTCCGAGTCCGATCAGCAGTCCGAGTCACAACAAAGTCCTTCCAAGCAAGACCAGCCGCCAGATTCGCAGTCGCCTTCCAGTGCACCTCAGCCAGAACAGTCCAGTCCTGCACAGGCCCGTTCTCCACAGGCCCGTTCTCCACAGGCTGCCGCTGAACCACCTGCGACGGATCAATCACAGCCAATGGCAGAGCCGCAGCAATCTCCCAACACCAGCGATGCAGTGGAGCAGCATCAATCACCGAGTGCAGCGGATCAACCGCAGCCGGCGCAGCCACAGCCTCTCCCGCAAGGCGAGCTGACCCCGGCGAATGCGTCTGAGGATAAGCCACAAGCAACTAATTCAGCCAGCATGGGCGAATTCGGTACACAGGTAGCGCCCATGACCAAAGAGGAAGCGCTCAAGATGTTGCAAGCGGTGCGCGACCGCGACATGCTGCGGCGATTGAGGCACGAGCAGATCGAGCGCAACCAGCACGTTCCCACTGATCGAGACTGGTAATCGATTGATTGTCAGATTTTCCGTTGGTAGATAGATAACTTATGAAACCACTATTCGCACTAATTGCATCCCTGCTGTTGTTTTACAGCCACGCGTCCGCGGCGACGGTCGACACTCGCATCTCCACTGGCGAAGCGTATGTCGGAGTGCCGGTCACTCTGCAGATCGCAATATCCAACGCATCCGATTATGAGGCCCCCTCGCCACCGGTCATCGATGGTTGCGAGGTGCGTTCTGCCGGTGCGCCTGCTCAGAGCACGCAGATAACGATCATCAATGGCCGCCGCCGGCAGAGCAGCAGCGTTACTCTGCAGTATCTCGTCACGCCGCGTCGCGAGGGCTCATTCACGATTCCGGCCATGACTCTGCAAGTCGATGGCAAGGCGGTGAAGACCCAACCTCAGCGTTTTGTTGCGAGCCGCAGTGAGACGGGGGATTTGTTATTTGTGTCCATCGAGGGCAGCCGCCAGAAGGTCTATGTCGGACAGCCAATCGATTTGACCCTAAGGATCTGGCTAAAACCCTTCCGCGATCCGAAAACCGGCCAGACGCTCAGTGAAGGGGATATGTGGGGGCTGCTTGCCGACTCTACTTCGTGGGGTGGTTTTGAGCCTAGGCTCAAGGAACTAGCGCAGAAGCGGCAACGACCCGGCGGCCGCGAGGTCTTGCGCGAGGATTCAACGGGCCAGGAGCGAGTTTACTACCTGTACGAAATTGAAGCCACCATCTATCCCAAGCGCGCCGGGAAGATCGATGCCGACGATGTGCAGATTGTCTTTAACTATCCGACCCAGTTGGGCGAAACTCGCGGGGCGATGGGTGGTCTGTTCGACGACGACATGTTCGGTAATTCTCCTCTGTCGCAGATGATGAGAGATGACTTTTTCGATTCTGCATTTGGCAGGCGATTAGCTGTCACTGCCGCACGACCGATCGTCGGCCAAGCTAGTGTAGACGCGACCGACGTTCTGCCAGTTCCGAGCGAAGGTCGCCCCAGCGACTATCGAGGTGCGGTGGGGCGTTACCAAATCGTTACCCAGGCCACCCCCACCGACGTCGATGCTGGAGATCCTATCACGCTCAATATCGGCATCACGGGCTCAGGGGCCATGGAGCTCGTACAGGCTCCGCCACTGGCCGACATGCCCGAGTTGACTAGCAACTTCAAAGTGGCAGATGAGTCGCTGGCCGGCTTTGTGCAGGGAGACGCCAAGCTGTTCTCAACCACGATTCGGCCTCGTCAGGCTGGTGTGACAGAGATACCCGCGATTCGATTCAGCTTTTTCGATCCCGACAGCGAAACGTTTCAGACGGTTGCGAGCCAAGCCATTCCGATCACAGTCCGCCAATCGGAAACGTTGGCCTTAGATTCGATCGTTGGGCCGAAACAGGGCGCAGCGGCACGCTCGGCTAGTTCGGCGCCAAGTGACTCACCTGACTTCACCAACTACAGCGGCGGAGATGTGTTGAGTTTAAAAACGCCGCCACCGCGGCCAAGCTTGCGCTGGTGGGTATGGTCCTTGATCGTGCCTCCAGCGATCTGGTTGGCTGCGGCGATGACCCGAAGTCGTGGGGCCCTGAGCCGCAGCTGGCTCGGCGCTTGGCTCGGAGTCGGAGTCGCCAGTTTCCAGTCCCCCTACAAGCGCTGCATGGCAGCAATTGAGCGTGCTGCCAGCGTCTCGGCCGTCCAGAATGCTGTGGTCACCTATGTGTTGCGGCGCTTACCCGGTCGACTGGCTAGTCACTCGCGCGATGGCCTTCCAGGAGAGACCCCAGTGGAGCTCGACACCTTGGCCGCCGCTGCGCTGCGGACGGCCGGCTTATACGAATTGGCCGGTGAAACCGAATCATGGCTAGCACACGCCTCGCGCCTCTCGTCTGGATTTGAGTTGGTTGCCGCTGATGACGTTGCCGCTACTAATGTTGCGGCGGGTGCGAACGCGGACGATCGCCTCTCGGCTAGTTCGCTTCGCCTGAAGAGCACGGCCGTCGAATTAGTAAACAGGTTAGAGGCCGCCATAGCGGAACGTAAGCGGCACCCAGTACGCGTCGCACGCGCGACGGCAAAGGTCAGTGGGAAATCGCGAGCCGCCGGAGCGCGGCAGATGGTGCTGATGCTGTGCGCGTTCAGTGGCGCATTGATGGCCACCGGGGCAAGCTGGGCTAATCCGCCCGCGGCGCCGGCTGCGAGCAATATTTCCGTCCCACCTGCAGAGCTTGCCGATAGCGCAGGATCCGGCACAGCATCCGACGCAGGCTCCAGAGCTCGGCAAGTGTCGCTGACCCGCTCGCAGCAAGAGACGCTATTAAGCGAAGCGGATGCTGCCTACACGAGAGGCATGCAAAACGCTAGCAGCCATCCGGCAGATGCGAAAGAAGCTTTTGAAATGGCCGCTCAAAAGTATCAACTGCTGGTTGATAGTGGGATTATCAATGACAAGTTATTTATCAATCTTGGCAACGCTTATATGCAGGGCGGCAGCTTAGGCAGGGCGATCGCCAATTATGAAAAGGCGATTCGACTAGCCCCGCGCAGTGCGCAGGGCCGACAAAACCTCGCCTTTGCACGAACTCAAGTGGCTCTTCCTTCCGGCCAAGCTGGCGGTGGATCGAGTAATGGTGCAGCGGCGGCGTCAGGGGACCTGTCAGTGCAGCATGTGATGCAACTCGCGCGGGTTGCGTCTCACTGGGCCGTGCCGGTGCTATGCATCGCATCGATGGCTTGGTGGTCATGGTTGATACTGCGGATGCTCTCCGGCCACCGGGCAGGAGCCAGTGGAGCCGTGGCAGGCGTAGTGCTGAGCCTAGTGGCGGGCGGGGCACTATGGTTTGCGCAGACGGATTTGAGTTCCCCGCAGTCCAGTGCCATCATCGTTGTAAGCAAGGTAGCGTTGCGTGCTGGTGATGGCGAGCAATTCGCGGTTGTAGCCACGCTCGATCAGGCCGAGGGACATCGTGTCGAGCGATTGGCTTCTCGAGGCGGTTGGACACAAATTCAAACCGTAGATGGGCAGCTTGGCTGGTTGCCCAGTCGCGATGTAGAGCCTTTGTAATGGTGCGTCTGCCTTAATTGTGAGTCCGCGGCCGCAATGCTCCAGGCAGCTAAGCGGGCCGCTGCTACAGGTCCGCAGAGTGCTCTGCCTCGTCTTGCACCAGCTGCGCGGCTGAATTCTGCGGCAGCTGAGCGATCAGTTGCTGCAGCGTCGTCCAGACCTCGGGCGGGCGATATTGGGCCTCCAATGCGACCGCGCGATTGATGCTCTCTACTGCGTCTGGATAGCATCCGCGTCGCACCTGATGCAACGCTAGCTGGGCGAGTTTCTCAGCCGCCAACGCGTCACGCTCGACCTTTGCCAACCACCTCCCCGCCGCTGCCCAACCCTCTGATTCTCGGCCGCAGGTGGCCTCTGCCAGCAAGCTGGCTTGTCGCGAGTTCAATTCATGGACATCAGCTCCAGCGGGTCCGATTGGCGAATGCCACATACAACCGCGCCACTGATCTCGGGCTGCTTCGAAGGCGCGCACAAGCATATTCTGATGTTGCTTAGGATTCAGTTGAGGACCCTCTGAATTATGACGCAAAAGGCGGATGACCAAGCTGCGCCTTTTGCAGAAGCTATGCCAAACGCCTCTGAGCAGGGAATTTTCCTCAGCTCGCATGAATGCTACGTAAAGCCACGCCGCGGAACGCATAATCAGCGGCCAGGGCGGCCAGAATTTGATCGAATGTCCCTGCAGCGGATCGGCTGGGATCAGGCTTATTTGGTGAGGATAAGTTTGGCTTGGCGGGTCTTGCGCAGGCGGTAGAGCTGGCCGGCACACTCGATCCACACCTCTTCGCCACAGCGGGCAAGCTCATCGAAGTGGATGATTTTGGGTAGTTTCAGCTGTTCTCGCAGCGACTGTGAACCTTCGCCATTTTCAGATTCTGGGGGGACTTCATCAGGCATCGGAGAACTTTTGAGAAATGCTAGGCTATTTGTGATCGGCATGGGTTGCATTGTGTTGTTTAAAAGCTACCATGCTATTGATATTGAGTCTCAGTAGTATTCTACTGCCGACGACGCAGCAAGCAAGCGGTGCACACGAGGAACTTCGCGAGTGGCGAACCTGCTCTGGTTTTCCCTCTTTGCAGTTCCTTTTTCTCAGCCATAGCACTTCAGCCAGCCACGCTCGGTCCTGTCTACAACGCTTACAAAAGCGTTGGACCGTCCCCCGTTTTGCGCTGTCTCTCGAGGAGCCTGCAATGCCTGCTAGAAATTTAACTGTGTCTCCCCTGCCCGCCGTGCCCCTGCCCGCCGTGCCACTGCCCGCCGTGCCACTGCCCGCCGTGCCCCTGCCCGCCGTGCCAATTCGATTTCCAACTGTGGGCCGAACACGCGAGCGGCTGGGCGCTTTTACGCTGGTCGAACTGCTGGTTGTGATGGCGATTATCGGTGGTCTGGTCGGTCTGCTACTGCCTGCCGTGCAGTCGGCCCGCGAATCGGCGCGACGCCTCCAATGCTCCAATCATCTCAAACAGATTGGGCTAGGACTGCACAATTACGAAAGCACCTACAAGAAGTTTCCGGTGGGCTCGATCGAAAGCAATTTCATCAGCAGCTTTACTGCCATCCTGCCACATTTGGAGCAGGGCAATCGCTACGCGCTCTATAACTTCTCGCGCTACTACACCGATCCCGATAACGCCGCACTGTCCGCACACACCATAGCCACTTATCTATGCCCATCGATGGTGCTGCCACGCAACGTTCCCGACCCGCGCGGAGATGAGGTTGGCGGACCGGGGAGCTATATGGTGAACGAGGGGACAAGTAGTTACATGCGTCAGGCGGACGGCATGTTTGGGTTGCATTGGCCCAAGTCGGGTTTTAACAATCCGCCAGTCGGCTTCGGCGCCATTACCGACGGCACGAGCCACACGCTAGCGGTAAGTGAAACAACTTACAACTATCAAGACTACAAATGGAGTTCGTCGCTGGCCGCGCCGCTGGGCGGCACAGTGCGCTACGGTCTGGCGCGGTGGATAGTCGGTTATCCACGCGTCTCCATGGGGACCACGCAATTTGCCATCAACGATTTTTCGGCGGCAAGCTTAGCGGGATATAGCAGCCAACATGCAGGTGGCGTCAATTCAGTTTTGATGGATGGCAGCGTGCATTTTTTGAGCCATCGCACCGACGCCGCGAGCTTCCAAGCGCTGTCCACGCGCGCGCAAGGAGAGGTGGTGGACAACGATGCCCGACAGTAACGTGTTACCAAAGGTCCTTTCCTACCTCAGCATCACACTCTCTCTGGCACTTATCGGTTGGAGCTGCAGCGGCTGTTCACCGGCACAGCCGCCGCGCCAAGCCGTGCGCGGAACGTTGACGCTCGACGGCAAGCCGATCAGCGGCGTGGTCCTAGTCTTCGCCCCGACGGGAGCAGACCAAGTCGGCGCAACGACTGTCGTTACAGCAGGCCAGTTCTCGCTGGGCCGCGCAAGTGGCCCATCTGAAGGCAGGCATTTTGTTACGCTCGATGTAATCGAGCCCGACCTTGAGCAGTACATCGAGCTTCGGCAAGCCGGCAAACGTCCACTTTCGTCCCTGCGACTGCCACCGCGTTACTCAAAGCTTGGTACGCTACATGCCGATGTCCGCGTCGACGGCGATAACGTATTTAATTTTGAACTGACCAGCCGCTGATCTCAATCACTTTCGCTAACCCTCTAACAGAAAGCATTTGCTATGCAAAAGTCAATTCAAGCTACGATCAAGTCCTGCGTCTGGCTGGGCAGCCTGTGCCTGCTAGCGAGCAGTACCGCTGTGGCTCATTTCCCGTGGTTGGTCCGTACTGAAGACGGCAAAGCGGCCTACTTTTTCGGTGAAAATTTGGCCGACCGTACCTACCACTTGCCAGAGTCGATCGCCAAAGCGGAAGTTCAGCTGCTGGCCCAAGGCCAGGCTCCAGCCCCACTGCAGCTCGTCGCCGTCGACACAGATTCGCTGGTAGGACTAGTTTCTAAAGATAAAGTTCCAGCCGACGCACAGCTCTGCTCGCAGGTCACCTTTGGCGTGTACCATGGCGCTCGCTTGGATTACTACACCCAGCATCATGCCGGCAAGCTACCGCAGGGCCGCGGTGCCGATCAAGCCAAGGAACACACGCTGCGTTTAAGCGCCGAGCTGGTAGCTACGCCCACTGGCGTCGATGCTTATGTCAGCTGGGATGGCAAGCCACTCGCCGACGCCGAGGTCAAACTGCATTCGGCCGACGGAAGCGCGCAAGGGCAAGCCACGACGGATGCCTCGGGCAAGGCCTCATTTGAACACAAGCAAATTCACGAGGGTCTGAATGGTATATTAGTAGGCCATACGTTGGCCGACAAACCAGGCACCGTGCACGATCAGGCTTATAGTTCGGAGGCCCACTATTTGACTAGCACATTTAACGGTCCACAGAGCTCTAGTACCGATCCGTCTGCAACTGACAAGCAGTCTGGCAAGCAGATTGCTCTGGCTGAGCTGCCGTTCGCAATCACGAGTTTTGGGGCCGCTCGACTGGGCGATGCGATTTACGTCTACGGTGGCCATATCGGTGAGGCTCACTCGTATTCGACCGCAGAGCAGTCGAATCAACTGCTTAAACTGGATCTGAGCAGTCCCTCGACCGCGTGGGACAAAGTCGCTGAGGGAGAACGTTTGCAGGGCCTTGCGCTGGTTGCGGATGGCAAGCAGTTGATTGTTATCGGCGGTTTCACCGCGCTTAACGACGAGGGTGAGCCTCACGATCTGCACTCGCAAGCCGCCGTTCGAGCCTTGGACATCGCTACTAACCAGTGGAAAGAACTCGCCTCGCTGCCCAGTGGCCGCTCCAGCCACGATGCTGCCATCCTTGACGACACGATCTATGTCATTGGCGGCTGGGACATGGATGGCGTGAAAGAAACCCTGTGGCACACAACGGCACTGGCACTGGATCTCTCACAGAGTGATCCGCAGTGGCAAGAGATCGCTGCTCCTCCATTTCAGCGCCGTGCTCTTGCCGTAGTGGCACACGCTGGGAAAATCTATGCAATTGGTGGTATGAATCAAGAGGGGGGGCCCACACGCGAGGTGGCGGTATTCGACCCTCAAATGCATGCTTGGAGCGAGGGCCCTGAGTTGGTAGGGGAGGAAGATATGGAGGGCTTTGGAGCATCGGCCTGGAGTATCGACGGCAAGCTGGTGGCGACCACTTACTCCGGCAAAATTCAGCAATTAAATGCCGCAGGCACTCAGTGGGAAGTGGTGGGGCAGACCAAAGACGCGCGCTTCTTCAACCGCCTTCTCCCGTTCAGCTCGCATGCGCTGATTTCCATTGGCGGTGCCAACATGGAGCAACACCAGAAGTACCTCGCACCAGAACTCGTCGAGGTCAAGTAACGGCTCGTGCCACAGGCGTGTTGCGGCCTCAGCGCTGCGCTCGTTGCGTCCTAGGGGATGCACAGCGTTGCGTCCTAGGGGATGCACAGCGCAGTGTCCTAGGGGATGCACAGCGCTGCGCTGGTTAGGACACACGCGTCGCTCAGGTATCGGTGCTAACGGGGAACTCTTTGTAGTGCACGACTGCCAAGGCGACGCACAGCGCGGTCAGTGCGAAGATCGCCAAGCACAGCAGGTGCTGCCAAGGGGGTTCATGCCCGAACAGCTCCTCGACGGCGGTGCGGACTTCTGTCAAGCCAACCCACTCGGAGAGCAAAGCCCGCAGTCGGTAGCATACGGTGAATTTATTGATCGTGGCTGGGATCGTCGACAGCACTCCTTCAAACAGCAGCGTGTAGATCACCGCTACCACGGTAGCCCGGGCGGTGAAGAGAACGCCAATCAGAACGTACAGAGCTGCGTAGCACGCGCTAGAGACGAGCACTAGGACAACCAGAGCGGTGGCCAGGGTCCATGGTTCAGGGTAGCCGCTGCTGAAAGCGACACCCACGGCAGAAACGATTCCGGCCGAGGCGGTCCATAGTGTGGCAACCATATATTTGCCGAGCAAGATAGCGGTCTTTCCGTGCTGCCGTAGGGCAACGTAGATCCAAGTCTGAGATTCCAACTCAGCACCGACCACGGGTGTGGCCCACAGCAGCAGCCCCAACATACAGCCCACTTGGACGACCAGGTAATAGGCCATCATCGCCAGTGGCTCATCAGGTACCACGCCGCGAGCCTGGGCTTGCAAGAGAATCATCAGCAGCGATGGAAGCAAAGCCAAGCCAAGCCAAATGCCGATCCGACCGCGCGTGCGAGTGCGGCGAACTTCAAAGCCGACGACTTGTTGGATAGCGGCCAACATGCTTCACTCCTCCCCTCGATGAGCCCGCAGCAGCAGTTCGAAGGCACCTTCTAAGCTGCCGTCGGGCGAGTCGACCGAGCTGACGGTGACTCCCTCCTCGCAGGCGCCGCGAGCCAATTCCGCTAGGAACTGTTGTTGATCGGCGACGCGAACCGTCATGCGCCTGCGATCCTCGCTGATCGACAGGCCGCTGAGCCAACTGTGCGCGGTGAACCGCTGCGCTAGTTGAGCCAGCCCAGTCCCTTGCAGTTCGACTTCGACGGGGAATCCGCTGAGCATCGATCGCACTTCGCGGGCATCGCCGCTGGCCAGTACTCGCCCGCCGTGGATCAGCAAAAATGAATTGGTAATCGCAGCTACTTCATGCAAAATGTGGCTGGCCAGAATCAGATCGCAGCCACGCTCAATCCACGCTCGCAGGAACTCCGACAACTGATGGCGACCGATCGGGTCGAGCCCGTTGAACGGCTCGTCCAAGATCAACAACTCGGGTTGGTGTGCGATGGCCTGTGCTAACTTGGTGCGCTGCCGCATGCCGAGCGAATAGCTACCGATGGGGCGCTCCATATTCTCGCTCATGCCCACCTGCGTCAAACTGTCGATAGCTCGCCGACGAGCATCAGCCGATGGAAATCCATGCAGACCAATCATGTATTCGACCCATCGCAGGCCGCTAATATTGGGATACAAAATGTCGTTGGCCGGACACAGCCCAATCTTGCTCAGGATGGTGCGCTGCCGCGCCGGGTTTGCGCCGAGTACGCGAACGCGACCGATCGACGGACGAAGCAAGCCGGTTATGAGATTGATAAATGTCGTCTTGCCGGAACCGTTCGGGCCGATCAGTCCATAGGCCCCACGCGGCAGTTGTAGATTCAAATCACCCACGCCAATGACCGACTTGTAAAAGCGTGAGACGTGATCCATTTCGAGTAGCGGCTCGCTCATGCTTGTAACCTCGAACGCAATTTGCGATGCACAAACCACAGCGACACAACCGTCACCATGCTCAGCATCAGTAGGTAGGGCCAGATCGCCCGGTCCTCGGGATACATCCCAAATACCCACTGCTGTACCCGACCCAGCAGATGGTACGGGGAGAGCAATTCCCAGCGACTGTGAAAATCGATCATCTCCATCACTTCACTGCGGCCAGAACGTCCGCGCGGCGAACCTTGCGTAGCCCCCATCAGCTCACCAAACGACAGAATCGAGTAGGAAACCCAGCCCACGATCCACAGCGCAAACCAACTGAACGCCGCGTAGCGACTTTCGACAGTCATGGCTGAACAGGCCAGCGCAACGGCGGCGGTTGGTAGCATGAGTGTGATTGATGCGACCAATATTCGCAGCGGAATATCCCACGTCAGCTCGACCACATCCAAGTGGGGCGACAGCAACACTCCTACGATGTATAAGCAAATCGCTGGAATGGTTGTGATCAAAGCCAGGAAAAACCACAAGATTAGTGACTTGCCTAACATGTATTCCCAAATCCGCACTGGGCGCGAGAAGTACAGTAGATAGCCCCGGTTGCGCAGGTCGTAGGAGATGAGTTTTGGAGCAACGATGCCGATGGTAATCAACATCATAATGGCTTGTGGATAGCGAAAGAAAGCCAGCACCAGCGACGACCAGACTTCGTGCCGCACCTCCTCGGGCGAGTGCAAGACGGTCCGCGCTAAATCCCGGTCGGCGCTCGCCAGCATAACCAGATTTGCGATTCCGACTCGTAGCGTAGGATTGACGATCGACTGTTCGTAGGCGAAGAAGCCCACGCCGATCATGATCGCCGGAATCCACGAAAAGGCCAACATGCGACTCAACCAACTGGTTCGAAAGGCGAGTTGCACGCCGACCGCGGCGACCACCCACCAACGCATCCAACGCCAGCTCTTGACACCGTTCCAAGCTCGATAGCCGACATCATGCAGTGGCATGTTGCATCTCCTGCACGGCTTGGAAAAACACTGTCTCCAGTGAGTTTCGCGCGCCGGAGAGTTGTCGGATACGCACGTCGCAGTCGCGCGCTACCTCCCACACTCGCTGACATGCATGCGGCTCGACCCCGGCTATCCAGACGCTGCCATCGGGTCGTAGTTCGGCCGACAAACCACGCTCATGCAACCGCTGGACCAGGCGCGTGGCCTCCGCAAAGGGTTGGTCGAGGTTGAACTGTACACTCCGTTCGACTTGCAGCGTGACGCCGTGTTCAGCCGGGCGGCTGAGGTTTTCCAGACTGTCGACCAGCCGTACTTGTCCTGCGGCCATAATCACCAGCTGTTCGCAGACCTCTCGCACATCGTGCAAGATATGCGTGCTGATTAGAATGGACTTATCATGCCGGTTGGCAAGCGTCCGGATTTTGCGGAGCATGGCGACGCGTTGTTCGGGGTCCAGCCCCGAGGTGGGCTCGTCTAGAATCAAGAGTTTGGGGTCGTGTACGATAGACTGTGCAAACTTTAGTTTTTGCCGCATGCCAGTTGAGTAGGTTTCTACATTGCGGTAGCGCTCTTGGCCGATATCAGAGAAGTCGAGTACTTCGTGGGAACGCCTTAATCCCTCGGTCGCCGGCAAGCCTGAGAGCCGCGCCATGAACTGCACCGATTCGATGCCCGTCAGGCCGGCGATAAAACAATCGTCCTCTGGCAGATAGCCGACTGAATCGCGGATAGCCCGCAGCTGGTGCGGCAAGCGGAAGCCGAGCACTGATACCTGGCCAGCTTGGATACTGAGCAACCCCAGCAGCGATTTGATCATCGTGCTTTTGCCCGAACCATTGGGACCCAGCAGGCCGGTCACCCCGGCGTGGATGCTCAACGAAATGTTGTCCAGCGCCGTGCGACTTCCATAAAGTTTAGTCACGCCCTGCAGCGCAATGACTGGAATTGCTGAACGAACTGATGGACCAATCGTGGACAATGGACGCGGCTTCATGTAGGCATTTGCAGACTGATAGCGACCCAGCGCGATTGTCGCTGAGCCAGTTTGCGCTAATTGTAATCTCGCACGCAGCGCTGCGCTGTTGCGACCGAGGATTCATTGGCTAATTGTAAACTTATCGCGAGCCTACGGCTCGAGGCGCATGATCTGGCGCGCCTGGTATCGCCCCCAGACATGTCCGGTCAACACGGAACCGTAGTACAGGGGAAAGCTATACCGCGGCAGCGCATAGCCGCCCGCGCTGCCCGCGTAGGTCCCATAGGCCGGGAGGAGGATCCGCTGTGCGGCGGCTTGTTGCTCGCGAGTGCCGTAGGCCTCCAAGTAGGCCACGACATCGCGACTGGCGACCGATTCGTGATACAGGGGAACGATAGGCAGAATGTAGACCGCCGCGTAGGTGCCCTTCCAACGCCGCCGCGCGAAATCCTTAGCATGTGCTCCCTCGTGCAGCGCGATGGCGGGCACGTCGGAATAGATATGCACGGTATTGGTGAACGGATTGAAATGGTCGCCACCAAAGATCCGACCCGGGAGCAGCGTCTCGCCCAGTAGGGTCAAAGTACCGAACGTATAACGCCAACCCGCTCCCACGCTCTGGTTGCGCGTCAGTCGACGCCAATCCTCGCCGGGACGATATTGGTTGAGCCTTACGCGGACGCTGCTCAATTGGTTGTATTCCAGATATTCAGCGATGGCCAGTTCGGTCTCGGGGCTGATGTCGTGATTATCGACGCGGCGATTCCATAGCAGCAGCTTGCTAGGAATGCCCCACACCCAGCCCACGGTGTCGATTACGATGTGCGGTTCGCCGCGTTGGATCTGTGGTTGGTCGTCGATGAGCCGCGGCGAATCGTAGAGTTGCGAAGCGTCGATCGCCTGCGGTGATAGCGCGCGACAGCCTGACAAGCACAGCAGCCAAGCGAACATTAGACAAGTACAGAGTTTCAAGCGCGCAGCGTCCTTTCAAGCAAGCCTTCGCGAGCGGTGGCATTCGCCAGTATTCCACTTGCCCACCAGCCTTCACTGACGGGGAACCACCTGAGCCAGCATCCCGTGCAGGTGGGGATGCTGGCGAGCCGCACAATGCAATTCTGGCGAACTCCGCCACGGGCGAACGCTAGGCTGCGTGCAGCGAGCGACACTGGCTAGCCCAACGAATCCAATCGTTGACTTCAGCCAGATCGGGCGGAACGCTACCGCGCAAGATGCGCTGCCCCTCGGCGCTCTCGGCGATAGCCGTGACCTGCGCCAACACCGACGCTGCAGCCATTGCAGCCAATTCTTCAGGCGAGGTCAGGTCGCAGGCGACCAGCAACTGGGCATCGTGACCGCGCAAATTCGGAATGCGACATACCAGTCGCGCCTGCTCCTGCCACGCTTCGACAATCGACGCATCAACGCGACGCAGATTCAGCTTATCTGCCAGCGTCTCAGGGTTGACGGCCAACAGTTGGTCAACGGTTTCAATTCCGTGCTTTTCCAGCCGTGCAGCCATGCGTGGCCCGATGGACGGAGCATCGACGACTGGGCTGGCCAGCTCAAGATAGAACTTCAAACGCGGCGTTTGCTCCGAAGCGAACTGAGCGTCCGCCAGCTTGATGGCCTCGGCCCGCTGTGGTCGGCTGTCAGATTGCCGCGATTTGCGCGCGGGACGCTCTCGGTGGGGTCTCGAGTCGTAGGAATCGTCTGCGCTGGGGCGACTGCCGCGGCGAAGGCTGGGATAGTCTCGCGAGGTCTCCTCCGGCAGTCGTTGGCGCAGGGCAGCTGAGCTAGGACTTGAGTTGCGAGGCCGTCGTACTGAAGGGTCCCCCGCCGAGCTCGACTCGCGCCCCCGCCGGTTGTGCAGAGTGCTATCGATTTCGTCGCTATCCATTCCGCCCGAGGCTGGCTCAGGCTCATTGTCGTAGGCCGCATACTGCTCGTCAAACTCATAATCGTCCGCGAAGTCATGGCGTCGATTCGAATTCGCAGCTGGCCGACGCCCGCTGGCGAATCCATTGCGTTGGTATTCACGGTCGTCGCGACTGTCGAAGCTCGAATCGTAGTGCCGCGCAGAGCCACCCTTGGCCGAGGCAATCCAAGTAGTGATGCGCGACAATTCATAGCTGCTGCCGCTGCGCAACAATCGGCGGCCACGGTCGGTCGCCACGAAACGCTCGACTCGGTCGAGCAGTTGACTAGGGTGCATCTGAGCCAACTGTTGAGGCGAACGAACTCCGGTGGATACAAGTAGACGAGCGTCGAAGGGACGCAATTGACGAATCGAGCACAGCAGCCGGGCTTCGGCTTGCCAACTAGCCACGGTGTCTGCGTGAATGCCCGACTGGCGAATTTGTTCTGCAACCCAAGCTGGGTCTGCATCGAGCAGGTCGCCGATGCGGTCGATACCCAGGCCGTGCAGGCGGCCAGCCAGCGCTTCGTCGATCGAAGGCGATTCTTCGACGCGCGAGCGTTGAGTCAGGTAGAACTGCGACGGGGTTAAAGCCGGCTGTGCCGATTCGGCGTAGATGCTCGGCTGATACCATTTCGCGGACTCGTAATCGTTGGCCACTGCGGCCAGATGACGATTGATGTCCAACACCGGTGCCGCGCTAGCTGGCAGGTAGCCTACCCAGCCATGGTGCTGACGGACTAGTTCGGCCACGCGCTCGTCGCCGGTCATGATTATTAGCTGCTGTCCGGTGGTAGCCACTCGCGTCAGATGCGCGATGGCGGAGGCTTGTTCTTCAGCAGTCAAGCGATCGAGCTCTTCGTCGAGCAGCACAGGTACCCGCTCGTGCCGCGCCGCCATCGCCTCAGCGATAGCCAGTTGTTGAGCGACGCGCACCAGCTGCGCGGGGACCTCAGCCTCGAAACGTCTAGCCGGTTCGTAGACGATGCCGTCGACTAGATCGTAGCGTCGCTGCAAGTCTTCCGGCGCATTGCGATAGCTCGCCAAGGCTTTAAGTCGTTCTCTGCCCCCCATCAAACCGGCGATTTGCCAAGTGACTAGCTCGTCAAAGCGATTGGCCGGAGCCGACATCGGTCGCTGCGACGACAGCCGCTGTCGCAGTTCTTCGGCTTCACTTCGCAACCGTTCGCGTTCTTCCCAGTGATCGATCTGCAGTAGCAGGGCGTCGAGTTCCCGGCGAATCTCTTCTGCTCGGCGGCCTACGGGCTGGGCGCGCCGGCCGGCGAATTCCCGTCGCTGCAGTGCTGCATCGCGGAGCTGGCGCCGGCAGTCCTCGGCATGCTGAGAAGCCCGCTCGCGCTGGCTGTGGTTGTCATCGATAGCATCCAATAGACGCTGACGAGCTACTTGATCGGTACCGCTGTGAGGCGTCTTGACCTGCGAATCGCCGAGCAGCCAATCGTGCAGGTGCTCATGATCTTGACAATCGCACCAATCGCCAAAAGCCAGTGATAACTGTTCAGCGGACAGCTGATATTGATCCGCGATTTTGCGCAGCAGTTCGGCCCGCTCCTCGATCAGTTTCTCGACGGAATGCAGCAGCTCGGTTTCGCAGCGTTGCAACTGTTGCGACTGCTGTTTGAGCGTCTCATTGGCGGCTCGAGACTCGTGTCGCGCCAGCTGCTGGCATGCCTCATAAAGGTCTTTCTGCATGCTGCGCAGTGTCTCGGGTAAATTGTCTGAATCCAAGTAGGTGGGCTCATCGCGGTAGGCAATATGAGTGCGTCCATAAGCATCGCGGCGGACCTCGTATTCGTTGGCTCGGTCCGCGGATTCGCCCGGTCGTTGAGTGCGACGATCTTCCAGTACTCGGTCCTGAAACAGGCTATGGCGTCTGACCAGCGCGTCCAGCTGAGCGCGGGCCGACTGGATTTGAGCTTCAAGTGACCTCAGCGGAGCACGTGGATCAGGCTCTTTGGTAACGGATAGCTGGTCGCCGACCTGGCGGTCAAGCCGCGCGTTGATGACTTCGTTCTCAATTTGGCTGCGGTGCCCCTTGAGATCGCGCAGCGTTTGTCGCCAGCGCGTGAGCCGTTCGTCGATCTGCTGTAGCTGCACGCGATATGAGTCGTCGACGCTGAGCGTGTGCCGGGATGTCTCAAGCAGCTTGAGCTCTGCATTGAGGTTGGTCAATTCACGATCCAGTTCCGCCAGGTGAGCTTCGGTACTGCGCAGGTCATCTTCAAGTATGGAGCTGCGCTCTTGGAAACGCCGTTGTTCGCTGGCCGAATCCTCATATCTGCTTGCGCCCGCATCACTGCGATAATCGGGACTTGACGCTCGCGCGGCGAGCAATTGTCGCTGTAGCTCATCGCGTCGAGCTAACAGCGTCTCTCGCGATGCTGGAAGGTGTTGCAACTGCGTCAAACGCTCTTCGAGGTGCTGCTGCTGCGACAGCCAGCGGTCGCACTCAGGCGAGTGCTCGGGCGTCGCACCAAGGTGTGTGGAAGCTGCGGCTAGCCCCAGTCGCTGAGCCAGGGCCTCGAGCCCCGAAGTCGCCCCGTCGGCTGCAGCCGCTGTGACAAAGCTGGCAACCGCGTCGCGCTGTGCGGCAGTTAGATTGGGAAGCACACCTGGGGCGGATGACAAACCCGCCATCCGCTGCTTGTCTGCAAACGGGTCCGATGGTAGCGAACCGCTCGTCGAGCGGTCTGAACCCATACTGAATCGAAGGCCGCGATTGTGCAGTTCAAGTCGGCCCCGCAGCGGAGTCGTCGCATGCTTCCGAGCTAAGGCGTCTTCGGCGATGCGGCCAGCTTGATCCTCCAGTGCTAATTGCCGCAGCCAGTGCAGCAAGCTGGTCTTGCCGGAGCCGGCCGGTCCGCAGAGCGCGTTAAGACCTGGTGAGAACGGGCCCAACGAGAAAGAGCCGCGCGATCCCTGACGTTCAACGTCCATATTAACGATTTGCATGAAGGCTCCTCCTTATGCCAAGGGCAAAACTAGCGCGCACTGCTGTTCTGGGGAAGCGAGCGCGGCGGTATAGGGTTTGGGGTAAAACGGTATCATAGGTGGTTGCGTTTCACCAATAGCAAATTGTCAATTTAACCGGTCTGCGCAAAATCAGTGCCTATAAACCGCATTGCTAGCACAGGACGTATATCCTAACTGGGCGGTTGGGGTGATTTGGGGTAATTAATCGAAATGCGGCGACCTTGTCGCTAGCTGTGTTGAAAGATTGTCTCGAATCCCGAGTCTCAGATTGAAGTTCGGTACCTCCCCGCAGACACTTGGCCTCGCCACCATACAGTTGCCAATTCTGCGGACGTGAGCCCACTGCAACGAACTGAGACTTACCCAATCCTATTTGAATTTCGAAAGTGGAGAATCTCAATGTCGATTCGATTTGTAGCAGCGTTGGCCGTAGCGGCTAGTTTTGTTTTGGCGCCTGCGAGTGCAGAAGCCGGTCTGTTTCACAAGCACAAGCATGCTGGCCATGGCGCCGCTGTTGGCTGTTGCGACGAAGCACCGGTATGCTGCGATTCAGCCCCGGCACCAGCCCCAGCACCGTGCTGCGAACCAGCACCAGCACCAGCACCAGTTTGCTGTGACGCTGCACTGGTCTGCTGCGACGCCGCTCCAGTTTGCTGTGGCGATAGCCACGTAGGCTGCAAAAAGCATCGCCACGGTAAGCACACCAAGGCTCGCCACGGCAAGCGTCATCATCACCGCCACGCAGACGCGTGCTGCGGAGCTGCCGCACCTAGCTGTGGCTGCGGTTACTAATTTCGCCTGCCAGTCCTAGTCCTGAGTCAGCTGGAACGAAATTCGTCAAGAAATAAGTTGCTGAGTTACTAGGCGATGGATGTGGTGCAACGCATCTCGGCGACGGATGCACACAAAAAAAAAACGGCAGCACATGAGTGCTGCCGTTTTTCGTTTTATGATTTCCGTCCCCATGCCGTCCCGTCCCCATGCACTGCAAAGCGGGCGAAGATCGGTGCTATTCAGGCAGGATGGCCCGCAGCCGGACTACGGTTTTGCTCCATCGGGGGCGCGCTTGCTCGACAACAGCCCTGTGCTCGACAACCACGCTGTGCTCGACAACCACGCTGTGCTCGACAACCACGCTGT
>CAKQWG010000059.1 GCA_934278005.1 uncultured Pirellulaceae bacterium
TAGCCCAGCGGGCGGCACATCCTTGCCGGCCGCGTAAGCCGCCGGTGCGTAAGCCGCCGGTGCGCAAGCGCAAGATACCCCGGTTCAATGACTCGGCATCAACTGCCGCTGCTTTGGGCTCCAGCGCAGCTCGATCGCTGGATTTTCTAACCAACCATTTTTGAACCACCGATCGGGCCGTGCCTGCGCAGGCGGCCGCGCAGCACAACTCAGGGAAATTTGACTCGGCTCAGCGCACGCTCACTCCGCGATCTCGCAGATAATCTTTGAGCTGTGGAATGCCAATCGTGTGGAAGTGAAATACGGAGGCTGCTAACAGGATGGTAGCCCCAGCCTCCACCGCGTCGTAGAAGTGCTCGAGTGTGCCAGCGCCGCCGGACGCGACGATGTGCGCTGAGGTTGCCTGCGTCAGAGCGCGGATGATGGGCAGGTCATAACCGGTCTTGGCACCGTCCCCGGCCTTGCTGGTGGGGAGAATCACCGGCACGCCGAACGAGTCGACTCGCTTGGCCCACTCGACTGCATCCATACCGGTGCCCGTGCGGCCTCCGTCGATGTACACCTCATAGCCCGAGGGCAATGCGGCGTTGCGATCGACGTCGATCGCCACGGTGACTTTCTCCGCACCGAACTCTTTAACCATCTCGGCAATCACTTGCGGCTTGCGGAAGGCAGCACTGCTGGTCGAGATCTTGTCTGCTCCGGCCTCTAGCACGGCTGCCGCCGAGGCCACATCCGAGATCCCGCCACCTACCGAGAAGGGTACGGTGACGGCTTCGGCGACACGTCTTACAATATCCAGCATCGTACCACGCCCCTCGACGGTCGCCGTGATGTCGAGCAGAGCCAGCTCGTCGGCTCCGGCTAAGCAGTAAGCTCGAGCGCATTCCACCGGATCGCCCGCGTCGCAGATGTCAACGAAGTGTACCCCTTTGACCACTCGACCATTTTGCATGTCCAGGCAAGGCATAATGCTAATCGGCTGAGTCATGGCTGTGTTCCTTCCGTGCGTACCTAGGGAAATCGAGTACGGCGAATATCGTTGCGAAAGTAAAAGCCACCTTTTATAAGCAGTGCGCCGGCGAGAGGCTAGCGACCTTGTCCACGAAAACCACGCCGCTTCAAGTTGTAGTTACAATGGTCCCTTGGCTAAATCTAAATTTACAAGAGACTTCACTAGAGACGTCACAGGAACACAACAGAATGAACCGCAAACTGTTATGGCTGATCGTGGCTGGCGCCATCGTCGCTGCGCCGCTGCCGACCCGTGCGGCTGATTCCCAGCCCCCGCAAGGATACCGCTCGATCTTCAACGGCACGGACCTCACTGGATGGTACGGATTGAATCCGCATTTGGTGGTCAAGCTAGAAGGTGACGAGAAAGAGGCTAGTCTAAGATCGCAGCGGGAGGAGTTCTCGCAGCACTGGCGCGCAGAAGGTGGTGAATTGGTCAACGATGGCCACGGCCCGTATGCGACCAGCGAGGAGGAGTTTGGCGACATCGAGTTCCTCATTGAATACAAGACCGTCGCCAAAGCAGACAGCGGTGTCTATCTGCGTGGTACGCCGCAAGTGCAGATCTGGGACTGGCATCAAGCTTTCGACCCCAAGAAGCCCACTCGCAAGCCTCATCTCGGTTCAGGTGGGCTATTCAATAATTCGCCGGGCCAGCCAGGCCGCGATCCACTTGTGTTTGCCGATAGGCCGTTAGGAGAGTGGAACCAGATGCGAATCCGCCAAATAGGTGACCGCACCTGGGTCTGGCTAAACGATCACTTGGTGGTCGATGGCGCAGTCATGGAGAATTTCTGGGATAACAGCCAAAAGCTGCCCGCCACTGGACCGATTATGTTGCAAACCCACGGCGGCGAAATTCGTTGGCGAAATCTTTTCGTGCGCGATATTCCCGCCGACGAAGCGGCCAAAATCCTGCAAGAGACCGAGCAGCAGCAGTCAGATCTGGGCAGCGCGCTGACCCTGCACGCGTCGTTTGACCACGGACTAGATGCCGATTTTTCACGCGGTGACAGAACGTGCTATGTGCGGGCCGGTCAGGTGCTGCAACGAGCCACACCCAATGCAGATGGGCAGCTGGAAGCTGATGCCGGGCGTTATGGCGGGGCGTTGCATTTTACGAAGAAGAGCAGTTTCCAGCCGATCTTTACGAACGCCGGCGTACTCGACTACAACGCCAAGGATTGGAACTCAACCGTCTCGGTCTGGCTGAGGCTCAATCCGGACGAAGACCTCGAACCGGGCTATTGCGATCCGATTCAAATCGTCGGAGATAGCGGCAACAAAGGCTTCATCTTTTTGGAGTTCTCCAAGGATGAAACGCCGCGCTACTTCCGCTACGCCATTCGTCCACTGGTCTCGATCTGGAATCCGAACAACGTTGCTTGGGATGAGATCCCTTTCGCTGAGCGTCCGATGGTGCAGGTTGAAAAGCCGCAATTCTCACGCGATGCGTGGACGCACGTGGTGTTCACGCTGGAGAACATTAACAGCGACACGGCTAAACCGTCGGGCCGCTTGTATATGAACGGCAAGTCGATGGGGGCGATCGAGGATTGGGACTTGACGTTCGACTGGGATCCCGCTGCGGTACTGATGGTTTTGGGCGCTTCGTACGTGGGCCACATGGATGAGTTAGCCGTGTTTGATCGCGTGCTGAGCGCAGACGAAGTCGAGCAATTGTATGGTCTGAGCGACGGCGTCAAAGAGCTCTACGCTCCAGCCTCTGCGCAAGTCAAATAACTTTTGAGCGGCTCGTGATGTGCCTTTGGGTTCAGTAGCCGTTTGGGTGTCAGCCATGTTTCGGACTTCGCATCCATGGCTGATGTCCCTTGCCTCGCAGGAGCGGTAGGCAATGCGATTGGTTCAGAACCGCTCAGTTGAAAATCTACCGGGACTCAATGTGAGTCCCGGTAGTTGTGCATCGTCAGCGCTGGAACTCACAAAATTCGGGCAGCGTTTCACCGAGCAGTAGAGTGTTTGAAGTACCGTCGGTAATATCGCCATGGCGGATGGTGGGACCACCGCGAGCAAACATTCCGCGGGTGTTGCCTTTGACCGACGTCGATCCCCAACTGTGACTTGGGCCATAGCCGGGATGCGTAGGGGGAGAGAGGGCTGGGGGAACGGCCGATCTACAAAAAGCGCTACGGTTGAAAGAAGCCATGCTGTGCATCGCCATCGGACAGTAGATAGGCGACTAGGTCGAGAATCTCTTCCAAGTGTAGATGGTTCACCGTCCCGCTGGGCATGGTGGAAACTTTGGACAGCGAGCGAGCCTCTATGTCCGCTTGGCGGATCGTCCGCGGCGCATCAAAGGATTGGTGGCTGCGCACCACGAGCACCTCATCGTCTTCCGCTTCGATGTGCCCGAGCACGACCTCTCCGTCCGAGGTGACGATCTGCGTCGCGGCATACTTGTCGTCGATAACCGCCGAGGGCGAGATGATCGAGTCGAGGATTTCACGCGGCTGCAGTCGCTGGGCTAGGCCTGTTAAGTTGGGACCGATGCCGGCGTTTTCTTTCTGGAAGCGATGGCACTGGGCGCAGCCGGCTGAGGTAAATAGCGCTTCGCCGCGTTCAAATGAGCGGCCTGAGGGCAGTTCAGATAGGTGACCCGCGATGTCTGCCACGTCCCATTCTTTTACGAACTTGCGGTCCGGCTCCATGCCGGCTATCCACTGCCGCAGAAGCTCGACCGCGCGGTGATCTATGCGACGAGTAAACAGGGGTGGCATCTGCCCTGGCCCGCGGCGGCCGATGCGGGCGAGCAGGACAGACCGCTCCGGAGCGCCGGGGGCTACGATCTGCGGCTGAGCAATGCCAAAGCTGGCATGCTGCGGGAACTGTGAAATGAGATTCATTTTGTCCAGCGGAGTTGAGTACTCGAGCAACATGCGCGAGTTCCCTCCACCGGCTTCCACATGGCAGCCAGCGCAATTGGTGTGCAGATAAGATTTGACTCGCTCGTCCAGAGAGGCGTGCGAATCGCAGGGATCGACGAGTCGCTGAAGTTGTTCTGGGGGCTTGGGTAGCGGCCCAGTGAACAGACCGATGTGCTCGAGGGTCCGCAGTTGGTTATCGCTGCGAGCGGGATAGGTGTGCGTACGGTTCATTTGCACTTCGCTCATGCCTAGTACAAAGTTGACCGCTCGGCTGTGGCAGGACAAACACTCGGCTCGAGCTGGAACGCGCCATGTCGGCTGCTCGCCGACCTGGCCGTCCGCCGCGCTCGACAGGACATTGTCCAACTGCAGGTCTTGACCAGCGGCCTCGACGAGCAGGGCGTCGTCCTGCGCAGCGTTCCACAGATAAGTGTAGGCCGCCCACTCCCCCTGTTGGCGCGTGAGCAGGCGAGTTTCAATGCGCCGCGAGGCGACCGCTGTGGGCGAGCCATCTTCCAGCGACAAAGTTTGTAGCAATACGCTGCCATCGGGAAAATTCCAGCCGCGGTGGGAGCTGTAGTCGATCTGTTTGTCATCAGGCACAGCCATGAAGCGTTCGGCATGCGCGCCGTCATTCCAGCCGGGAGCGTTGACCGAATAGCCTATCACGCCAGCCGCCACGCGATGTTCGGCGACCGAGTCAAACAAGCCCGTCTCGCTCAGCTTTCTGGGGAACTCAGAGACTTCGTCGTGCAGCGGCGCAGGTGTGGGCTGCAGACGGTAGATGCCTCCGTCCTCAGCGTGATCGACCAGCAACAATTCGCCATGATGCGAATTGCAAAAGGCGGCGATCTGCAGTTGCGTGTCGGCAATCTCAGCCTGCCATGTAACTTGGTTGCCGTCGTGCCGCGCCGCCCAGATCTTCCCCGTCGCATAATCTCCATAGATGTAAGCGCCGGTAAGTTTCGATAGCTGCTGACCTTCGTAGACAACGCCTCCGGTCAGCGAGCGAGCTTCGATGTGATGGTGTTCCAAGGTGGGCCGCATCAGTTTTCCCGGGCCCAGTTGGCGATTGGCGTAGAAGGGATGGCTGCCTTCGTAGACGCTCCAGCCATAGTTTTCGCCGCGGCCGATGAGGTGCACGGTCTCCCATAGATCCTGGCCGTTATTGCCCACCCAGATTTGTCCATTGTGTCGATCGATGCTCATCCTCCACGGATTGCGCAGGCCGATCGCCCAGAATTCCCCACGCGCCCCGGGTAAGTGCAAAAAAGGATTGTCGGACGGAATCGTGTAAGGCCGTTCGAGGGTCGCCTGCCGCACGTCGATCCGCAGCACGCCTCCCTGCAATTTGGTGATGTCTTGAGCCGACAGCCAAGCGTCCGAATCGCTGGTGCCGTCCCCGGAAGTGATATACAGCATGCCGTCGGGGGCAAAGGCCATGCCACCGCCATCGTGCCCCGCAGAATCCCACTCGAGGATAATCAGCTCGCTATCTGCCGCCACGGGCAGGGCTGCATCGGCATGCCGAGGCACAGTAAATCGCGAGATGCGATTTCTGCGTTGGGGTTGATCGGCAGTGCCATTGCTAAACACAAAGACGTAGCCGTTTTGTTCATAGTCTGGATGAAACTCGATGCTGTACACGAGCTGCTTGGGCATCTCCAAAAACAGATGGGTTTCGTTAGCCTCGGACTGATCGGCTACTCGCAGCAGTCGGGTTGGTCGATCGTCCTCGCCACCTTGCTCGATAACGATAAGCCAATTGGTGCCTGGTTCGGCCGTGATGTACAGTGGGCGTTTCCAGGCGATGCGCTCAAATTGCTTAACGGCCACCAATGGCAGCGGTGGCTCGGGTGCGCCCACCACTCGCGAGGTGGTCCAGCGAATGCGACTGTCCAGGCCGTACGTCCGCTCGGCTGCGCTCCGAACGCTGGCCTTTTCGCTGCCGCTTTCGCTGCCGCTTTCGCTGCCGCGGATAGGGATGGAATTTGCTTGTTCTTTGCGAGCGTCATCTGCGCAGCAGATCGATGCCCCCCAAGCCAAAATAAGCGTTAACCCTACTGCACTAAATAGTGTTCGAGCACTCATCTGCAGTCAGTCCTCTCATCGTTGGATACTTGCCCGTGCATCTCATTGAGCGTTAAAAAACAACCGCGATCCACGCGGGGAGCCGCTCTTGCGCGACAATGCCTGGGGCGATCGTGGCTGGCTGATCGCGTTGCGACCACCACGCATAAGCACCCACGCATAGTTTCGGAACAAAATTAGCCGTTTTGGCTTTAGCCACGGTTGATTAGCCGTTTTGGCGTTAGCCACGGTTGATTGCAAAACAGGAAACGTATGCATGGGTACTTAGCTTAGCTGATCGCGTTCCAGGACGCGCACAAAGCACTGGCAAATTTTGGGGTGCGATCTGCTTGCTGTGGCTGAGGGACTTGAGTTCACAGGCTTTCCAATTGCATGAGAAAATTGGGAGCGCCGGGAGAAAGTTTAGAAGTGCCGTCGCCTGCGCAGGCCGCGATTATGCGAATTGGGCGGGGGTGTGGTGCAATGGAGTCCCACGCTTTGGTCAAATTGCCTCGTGCATCCGCGGCCCTTTGCGTCTTTGCGTTTGTTTTTGAACGCAAGTGCGTGAAAGGGCGGAGAGTCGTAGAGTTCAGCCAAAAAACAGGCGCAGCAAGCAGGTCGCACCCAAATTTTTGAGCACCTCGGATGCTGTTCATGCGAAAACTCTTCGCAAAAGGAATTCTGCGGTGCGATCGAAGAGCGTCGCTCTGTGCGGCTCTGCTAAAACCAAACCACCCAGCCTTGCACCGGTTTTAGCTCAGGCATTTGGAATTTGCTTGACACGGGCCATTGAACTGCGTTAAGTTGACGGTGCACACGCAGCTCTCATCTTCTGGGAACGCATGGCATTGTCTCACTTCTGGCTGTTTCGTCTTTTCGAAAAGTGTAGGAGGTTGATGCATGGTCGTTTCGTGTTTCTCTCATAGTCGCTGTCTATGGCGATTTCTTCATGCCCAGCATGTCCTTGTTAGCCAGCATGCACCGTTGGCAATGACATTATGCTTATGCTTGGCTTTTACCGCGGCCGGTTGCGACTCGGATGATGGCTTGAATCGCAAGGCGATTGAAGGCAAAGTCACCGCCAATGGGGTCGCAATTCCGAATGGCTCCATTGCCTTTGAACCACTTTACGAGAAGGGAGTGGGCAGCGGCGCAGTCATCACTCAGGGCAGTTATTCCATTGCCAAGCAGCATGGTCTGCCGCCGGGTAAGTATCGCGTCCAAATGACGGGTGACGACGGAGTGAATTTTGTTGTCTCTGAAGGCAAGATGCCCGGTGACGAGGTCATGCCTCCCAAGAAAAAGTTGGTCCCCCCGGGTTGGAAGCAAGAGATCGAAGTCACCGAGGCTGGACCGTTTGAATTCAATTTTGATGTGAAAACGAAGAAGTAAATTTTCAGTTAGTACCTCTTTAACTTATCTCAGTGGACTTGTCTGCAATCGCATTGGCGGAGTCTATAGCGCACTCGCATGCTCGGTTTCGTGCTCTTTTCTGTTCGCAAAGGAAGAATCATGAAAGTTAAACGGTCTGGATTTACGTTGGTGGAATTGTTGGTGGTGATCGCCATCATCGGCATCTTAGTTGGCTTGCTGCTGCCCGCCGTACAGGCGGCCCGCGAGGCGGCGCGGCGCATGCAGTGCTCGAACAACCTCAAGCAGATTGGCTTGGCCACGCACATGTACCTGGACACCTACACGCAGAAATTTCCGGCGGGCAGTTGGCATGCCGTGATGGGTACGTGGCTGGTTTCGCTGCTCCCGTTCGTGGAGCAGACTGCTATGCGCAACCTGTATCTGAACCACGGAGGGGTGGAAACCTTTCGCACGGGCGGCCTGCGCTATGGCTCTCCAGAAAATCGACTTAACGTGACCACCAAGCAGCTTCCGGTCTACACTTGTCCGAGCGACCGTATCACTGCGTCTGCAAGCATCGTCAGCGGAGTTACCTTCCACAATTATGTAGCCAACTACGGCAACACCACCCGTGGTCGCCTGAGCCCGTATGGGGTAAATGCTAATGGCACACCCAATCTTTACGGCGGCGCGCCATTCATCGAGTACATCGCGGCTAACACCGGAGGTTGGGCAAATTATTATAGCTGGATCCACACCGACTTAGGCCAGCTTAAGTTCGTAGTTAAACTGGGAGACATCGTGGATGGGACCAGCAACACATTGGCCTTTTCTGAATGCGTCCAAGGCAGCGGCGGCGACCTGTCCGGTTTTGCTTGGTGGGGTGGCGGGGCCCACTTCGAAACGCTGTTAGCTCCCAATACGACCCAACCCGATGTCGTGGAACAGAGCTGCGCTAATCCACCAACGGACAAACTCAACCCTCCGTGCGTAGTTCGCGACGCGGCCAGTGGCAATGTGGTGACGACGGGTGCGGAAACTCACGCGGCTCGCAGTCGGCACGTCGGCGGGGTACAAACCGTCATGTGCGATGGTTCCGTGCACTTTGTTTCCAGCTCGATCGATCTACAAACTTGGCGCGGTCTGGGGTCCGCCTACGGTGGTGAGGTAGTACAGCTTCCATAGTCTGGCGGTCTGCGCTTGGCTGCGCCGCGTTACTTTGCCGCTCATGCCGGGGAGTAGCGTAGCGTAGCGCGATTCGACCTCAGTCCCCAGCCTTGTCGGGGCTGGCCTCTGCGTGGTCTACGGTTTGCCTACGACAGCTAATGGGAACGGTCGCCGCGACGGCGACCATCGGTAGGCTCAACCACAGTAGTTGGACCATCGGGTTGGCAGCCAAGAAATCGACGGTACTTTGGCCGGATATGAGCAAGCCGCTGACGATGGGAAACAGTAAACCGCCGATCTGGCCGGCTACAGCGCCGCGGACTAGGCCTGCCGCGAGCGTGGCCTTGTCTCTGCTAAACATCCCAAACAACAGCCCTATGCCAGCACCGAACAAAGCGAATGAAACCGCCTGAGCTAGGCCGATGTTGGTGGGATTCGGAAGCGAGTCGCTGGGCATCATGGCAGCGAACAAACGAACCCCGACCCATCCACTCATCGCACCCCACACCGCTCCTCCGGCGATCGCTATGAGCACACGCATCGGCGCCGCGCAACAAGGCTGTGCGAAGATTGCCAGGACTCCAGCCAACAGGCCACCTGCCACGGCCAGCACACTGGCCGCATTGAGTCCGTTGACGCGTGCCTGCTGAGCCAACAGTGCCTCGCGCGCCTCGTTGGATGCACTCATGCCGATGCTGTATTGCTCTGCAACACTGAACAAAGGGTGCTTCCACTGCAGCACGCCCCATGTCGCTAAGCTCGCGCTGAAGCCCAATACGCACAGTATGCCGATTTTCTGCCAGTCGACTGCTGCTCGTTCTCCACTTTGCACCTTGACGCTTGACATTGAACTTTCTCCCGTGATGGACTGCAGGCTACAAACAAGGCATTCACAATATAGCGTCTGAGGCAGTGATTCGCGCCGCGCAAAAGTTGACTGCGGCTCTAAACGGCGATAGGCTGAGGCAGCGGTCGACCCATGCCGGCCACGGTTCGATATGGTTGTTGATAAGCTCGCGCATGATTGCCAAGCGTATTTTGAGTTGTACATCCGCCCCACCAGGAAATCAAACATGACGAGCAGAAGAAATTTTTTGAAACATGCAGGCTTGTTTAGTGGTGCCTTGGGCGGTATGTCACTGGTCCCCGATTCGATTCAGCGCGCGATGGCGATCGCGCCCGACAAAGGCACGACGTTTCACGATGCTGAACACGTTGTGTTTTTAATGCAAGAGAATCGCTCTTTCGACCACTGCTTCGGGGCTCTGCAAGGCGTGCGTGGCTTTAATGATCCCCGCGCAATTGCGCTGCCCAATCAGTCTCCCGTATGGCTGCAAAGCAATCGGCAAGGACAAACATACTTGCCCTTTCGCTTGAACATTCACGACACGCAAGCCACGTGGATGGGCGGACTGCCTCACTCCTGGGGCGACCAGGTCGACGCGCGCAGCGAAGGCCGCTACGACACGTGGTTGACGGCCAAGCAAGCAGGCCATGAGCAGTACAAAAACATGCCTTTGACGATGGGCTACTACACGCGCGAGGACATTCCATTTTATTATGCGCTGGCCGATGCATTTACCGTTTGCGATCAGCATTTTTGTTCCTCGCTGACCGGCACAACTACCAATCGAATGTTTTTCTGGTCGGGGAAGATTCGCGATAATGCCCAGTCGCAGGCTATGGTTCGAAATTCGGACGTGGGTTACGAGCGGCCCGTTAGTTGGACCACCTTTCCGGAAAGACTCGAGGAAAACGGGATCTCCTGGCGGGTGTACCAAAACGAACTCAGCTACCAGAGCGGACTTAGCGGAGAAGCCGAATCGCTGCTCGCCAATTTCACCGACAATAATCTCGAATGGTTTACTCAGTACCACGTGGGCTTCAGCCGCAGCCGCCGCATCGATCTCGAACGGCAGCAGTCCGTCTTGGCCAAAAGCATCCAGCGATTGCAAGACCAGCTTGAAACACAAGCCGACAGTGAAAGCGGGAAACTACGAGATCAGCTTGATCAACAGCACGCTCACTTGGAAAAGGTGACGCATGAGCTAAAAACGTGGAGCCAAGAAAATTTTGACAAGCTGTCTGAGCTGGAGAAAAACTTGCACTACAAGGGCTTTACCACCAACTGCATCGACCCCGATTTTCACGCAATCGAAACTCTCGAATACGACGACGGCGGCGTTAAGCGATCGGTGGATGTTCCCAAGGGTGACATTCTGCATCAGTTTCGGCACGATGTGGATAACGGCAAATTGCCCACCGTCTCCTGGCTGGTGGCTCCTGAGAAGTTTTCTGACCATCCCAGCGCACCGTGGTACGGCGCATGGTACGTCTCCGAAGTTTTAGATATTCTGACGAAGAATCCCGAGGTATGGAAGAAAACAATATTTGTGCTTAACTACGATGAAAACGATGGCTACTTCGACCACATACCACCGTTCGTAGCTCCCGATCCAGCGGACAAAAGCGCGGTATCAAAATCTATCGATACCACCGACGAGTTCGTGTGGCTGGAAGATGAGCTGAACAAATACCAAGTTCCACCCGCGGCGGCGCGGCAAAGTCCGGTCGGGCTGGGGTACCGCGTGCCACTGGTGATCGCTTCGCCGTGGAGCAAAGGCGGATGGGTCAATTCGGAAGTGTGCGATATCTCGTCGACCCTGAGGTTCTTGGAGGTGTTTCTATCGAACAAAACAGGCAAGAACGTCACGGAGACGAATATCAGCGACTGGCGGCGAGCCGTATGTGGCGACTTGACCTCTGCGTTCCGCACCTACCAAGGCGAAGAAGTTCCACTGCCCGCGTCGGTCGAGCGAAATGCATGGATGGAGAAAGTTTATAGTGCAAGGTTCAAGGAGCTGCCTACGGGCTTCAAGCCGCTGAATGGTGCCGAAATTGAACAGGCGCGGCAAGACGTACGCCAACTGCCAATGATGCCCGAACAGGAACCGGGCATTCGAGATTCGTGCCCCCTCAATTACGAGCTGTACGCCGACGGCCGGTTGAACCCACAGGCTCAGGCGTTCACATTCAAATTCACAGCGGCTGACAAGGTGTTTGGGGAATCGGCACTGGGAGCACCGTTCAACGTGTATGCCCCGGGCAAATATTTGCAAGAAACTTCGTCCGGGCAACAGGAATTTCAAGCTGTTAAAACTTGGCCATTGGCTGTGCTGGCAGGAGATTCCATCGTCTACCAGTGGCCACTCGACCATTTTGAAAACCATCAATACCATCTGCGAGCCTATGGGCCCAACGGTTTTTTCAGAGAGTTCATGGGGGATGCCCAAGACCCCGCCGTCGACTTGTTGTGCGGATATCAAACTACCGGTCCAGCTAACAGCAAGCCATCGGGAGATATCGAACTGTCCGTTACCAACCACTCGCAGAGTGAGCCGTGCAGCATCACGGTAGCGGATCAGGCCTATGGCAATGCATTGATGTCATCGATCGTGCAGCCGGGAACGACCGAGACGATCATCGTCACCGCGCGGACTAGCCACGGTTGGTACGATTTTCTAGTTCAAGTCGACGGTGCAGCAGCGTATCACCGCAGGTATGCTGGACGCGTCGAGACGGGGCTGCCTTCCAAGACCGATCCCTTGATGGGCAGGGTCGTATGAGAGTTTGCCTTTACCAGTTATCCCATCGGTTAGTCGCGGCCTGCGCAGGCGATGGCATTGCACTTCTCCGAGTGTGGCCCGACGCTCCGCGTCGGTCAGTCTGAAATCCACTGAGTCAACGCGCAGCGGATAGGGCTGTCCTGGGGTTGCGCTGAGATTCGCTGGAGCTCATCACAGCTTTACCCCAGGCTAGAAAAAATCCGGGGCGTTGCCCCTAAATACAGTTGCGCGAATGGGAAGAGGAGGATGAACATTCGTGATGTGCATGCGCATATCCGATCGTGATGTCCATTTGCAGTCCCGATCGAGGTGTCCGTTTGCGATGTCCATTGGCATATCCGATCGTATTGTCCGTTTGCCTAGACTCGCTGGCCGTGAACGTAGATTTGTTGGATATTTAAATCCTCATCTAGAATTAGCACATCGGCCCGCTTGCCCGGCGCAAGGCTCCCAGTAAGATGGCCGATACCGACTCGTTCCGCAGGCGTTAGCGAGGCCATGCGAATGACATCGGGCAAAGAGGCAGATGTCGAGCGAGCGAAGTGAGCGACCATATGGCGCATGCCTTGGACAGAGCTGGCCAAGCTAGCTCGGTCGGGCGTCCAGCCCACGTTACCGTCGCTGTAAATCCAACAGCCAGAGTCGCGATGGCCAAACACGTAGTCCCCCGGCGGCATGCCGTAGGCGCGGTTGGCGTCGGTCACTAGGCACAGTCGTTCAGAGCCTTTCATGCGATAGGCGAACTCGAGCAGTTCGGGAGCTAAGTGCCAACCATCGGCGATCACCTCCGTGCTCATGTCTTGGTTCATCAACACGAACTCAGCCATACTCGCTTGCATCGGCACTTGAAATCGAGTTCTCAGCGAGGGCACGCTGCTCATGGCGCACCAGAAATGGTCGACGTGTCGCATGCCGGCATCAAAGGCTGCTTGCATCTCCGTCCAACTGGAGTTCGAGTGTCCGCAGGTGATCAAACATCTTTTCTCGGCGGCCATGTGGTAGAAGGCCGCCGCGCCGGGTAGCTCGGCAGCACAGGTCGCAATAGATACAAACTCGCGATTGAAGTACTCGCGAAACTCGTCAGCCATCGGATCCCGCCGCTGATGTCGGTCGTGGCAGCCCACTTTGCCTTCAGCGAAAAAAGGGCCGTATAAGTGAATGCCTGGCAGGTGAGGCAGCAGCCCTGTGCCCGGCGGTATGGGCGAACCTGTGAGTAGTTGAGTCGATTCCTGAGCGACTTGCACACAGGCGTCGATCATGCGATGAATCTGTTGCGAGCTGCCGGTCGTCGATGTGGGGAAGAGAGTTGTCGTGCCACCGCGGAGGTGCGCAGCGGCGGCAGTCCGCACGGCCTGTTCATCGCCATCCATGAAATCCGCTCCGTCGCCCCCATGGACGTGCAGGTCGACAAAGCCGGGCGAAAGATAGCCTCCGTCCAGCTCGATGACTTGGCAGTCCGCAGGTATCGCCGACGACTGACCGACCGAGGCAATTTTGCCGCCACGACACACCACGACCGCGTCGTAAAGCAGTCGTTCGGCAAGAATTGCCGTGCCCCCTACAAAAGCCAACGGTTTTGATTGGGAGCCGCTAGCGGCTCTCAGATCCATCGCTATCTCTACTCCGCCATCAGGTAAGCTACGAGATCAGCCATGGCCTGCTTATCGATCGTTTCGTCAAGACCTTCAGGCATCAGCGATAGACCGGTGTTCTTGATCTCGTCAATGTCTACGCGCAAGACGGTTTCCGTAACGCCTTCGTCTTTCTTCAGGGTGATGCTCGTAGCTCCTTCATCGACGATCATTCCGGAGAGCACGCGGCCATCGACGGTTACGACCAAGTAGTTGACGTACTGAGGATTGACCTCGCTGTTGGGATCCAGGATGGAAGCCAGCAACGTCTCGGCACCACGCGACTTGATAGCCATCAAGCTCGGCCCTAGTTCATGTCCGACACCTTGCACCAAGTGGCACGCGCTGCAGGATTTTTTGAAAACCTCGCGGCCTCGCTGAGCATCGGCGGGCATCGAGAGCGACTCGCGGTAGCGGGCGATGACTGCCTGACGAAGCGCGGCTTGCTCGGCTGTACGTGGACTGGTCGGTGGCGAAATGACATGCGAGGCAGTGGCGTCTCGCGGCGAGTCTTTGGCGCGCTGCCGCGCGGCGACTTGTTCGGCGACTTGTTCGGCGAAGGCTGGATCGTCCACAACCTCTTTCAATCTCTCGACATCCTCGCCGATGGAGCTCAGCACCGCTGCCCGCATCCAACGATCGTCCGGATTCTGGGCCAGCACTTTGAGCAAGCGTTCGGTGCGTTGTTCCGACGGCCCATCGCCCAGAGTGAAGGCTAATTGATAACGCACTTCCATCGATTCATCATCCACCAACTTCCCAAGGGCCGCTGATAGCTCGGGCGTCCACTCAGTCCCACCTGCCAGGCGCACCGCGTGTCGGCGAACTTGTTCATGGCTATCTTCCAGCGCGGCCAGAATGGTGTCTTGGTCGAGTTTTCCCATGCCACTGAGTGCATACAAGGCATGCATCCGCCCCTGGGGCGACAGGCTGCTTTGAGCAAGCTGCTGTAGCGGTTCGACGGCCGCTGGATCCTGCCGTTCGTACAGCAGCCGCGCTGCGGTCTCGCGGTGCCAAGCGTTTTCATGAGCCAGCAGCCCAACCAAGTCAAGCGTGCTGTAGCCGCTCAAATCGATGGGGCCTGACGACTGAAAGCCGGTGGGCACGATCTGATAGAGGCGTCCGGCCTCACGCCCCGAGGTCAAGTCCAGATGCTTTTTGATTTCTGGTGGGAGTGAAGCTGGGTGTTCGATAACTTCGAGGTACACGTCGACTACCGCTAGCGATCCGTTGGGCGCGTTGGCAAACTGGGCCGGGCGGAACCAAATATCGGTCGACGTGACAAACTCGCTGTGATCATCCATGCGCTCGGCGACGAATTCTAAACCGTTCCGAACCAGTCGCTTGCGATGAATCAAATTGCTTCCGACATCGCCGATAATGGCAGTCCCCTTGTACTCCGCGGGCCATGCGTCGCCACGGTAGATCGTGACGCCTGTCGCACCACTGAAATAGCCCGCGGCGCGACCCCCACCTTCGATCACTCCCTTCGATACGCCAGAGACACGCAGACGCGTGCGCAGGATGCGCCAGGGCTCAACGGGACTGGTGCGAAATACTTCGGCCTGTGGCCCATCGGCGGCGATTGAAATTCGCGACGGAGGTGGGATCATGTACGGGTTGCGAGCGATCATCCGGTCTTCGTACATCACCTGTTGAATGTGGTCGCTGTTGGAGGAGACGAACTTGTGTCCCCAGTCGTCGAAGCTCATGCCGTGCTGAGCCGCCCCGCTGGTCGGTTCGATCTCGTAGGTGCGAGGGTTCAACGCCAGATCGCGCCCGCGAATGTTCAAGCTCGGGACCGATGGGTCCTGGTGAGCGTGGCGGATCTCACCCCCGACGCTGCTGCAGGCGATATGAATTCGGTTATCGAGTCCCCAGCGAAACGAATTCACCAAACCCTGTACATTGGAAGTACCGAAACCGGTCAGCACGTGCTGCTTGACATCAGCTCGGCCGTCTCCGTCGCTGTCTTTGAAATACCATAGGTCGGGTGCATCAGCGACGAACAGACCGCCATTGTATGGAAACAATGCCGTGGGCCACAGCAAGCCTTCAGCGAAGTCCGTTCGCGCATCGTAGACGCCGTCGCCGTCGGTATCTGTGAGCCGAGCGATCCGCGAAAGTCCCGCTTCGCGATCTTCGCTGTAGCCACGCATCTCACAAACGAACAGCCCTCCGCTGGCATCCCATTCAATGGCCACCGGATTAGCGATGAGCGGTTCGCTGGCGATCAACTGCATTTCGAAACCGTCGGCCACGTCGAACGTTGCCAATGCTTCCTCAGGCGGCGTAGGAGCAATACGTGGTAGTTCTCCAGAATAATCGGGCTCCTGGCAAAAAGCCGTCGTGGAGATGCTTAGGCAGCAGGTTAAGAGACACGCGAATCGTAACATTCTCATAGATAACACACTTTGAAGATCGGCGGGACTGGCGAAGACATGGCCATGAATAATTCCGAGCACCTATTGTATTTGAACTGGGGACCGACGGCGATTGTAGATTGCAGTTTGGGCCGGAAATTGATCACAGAGTCCGAGCACTATCGGATTGGTCGGGCATCTGGTGCAATACAGCCGCGTGCGTTGTCCTAATCAAAAAATGGAAACAGCTCTTTCAATTCTTCGGGCGTTGGGCGTCGACCGTATTCGCAGATCTCGAATGCCTCAGCGTACTTGACCGACTTGCCGCGATCCTCGCCGTACAAATGGATCAGCGCCTGGCGGTGCTGGTTGGCTTCCGCGCTCTGACGCTGAACCCAGATCTGTTTCAACCATTCTCGCCTGGCGGCCGGATCTGTGGGGACCTGCTCAACTGACTCGTGGCTGCCCCCTGCCCCGCCCTCAAACGTCTGTGAGACAAGTTCGGTTAGGGCGTCGACCTTTTGTTCAAACACATCGTCAAGTGACACGGCCACATCCGCTTGAAACGGATAGGGTTTCTGAAACCTATCGCTTGAATACAGAAAGACTGGATTCTTCGTCAGGTGCGGCGTGTCGGGACAGAAGTACGGGACGGTGACCATGAAGGCCGCATCCTGGACCAGAATGCCCGCGTAACGATGGTCCGGATGATAATCCCAAGGGCGATGCGCGATGACGATGTCTGCATCCCATTGGCGTATCAGGCGCACAATCGTGCGGCGGTTTTCGAGCGTGGGCATCAGTTCGCCGTCATGGTTGTCCAGCACTTCGGAGACAGCCCCCAGCTTGTCGGCAACCTTCTTAGATTCGGCCGTGCGTCGCTTGGCTAGCGCGCCGCCGGACATGTTCCAGTGTCCAATGTCCCCGTTGGTGATCGAGACTAGCTTGACGTGGTGTCCCAGTTTGGCCCACTTGGCTGCGGTGCCACCCGCCTTGTACTCGGCGTCATCGGGGTGAGCTCCAAAGACGATGATGCGTAATTTGCCATCGCCCTCCTGGGCGACTGCTGCGTGCGAACATGTCCACAGGAAAGATATCGTCAGGGCGACGGTTAGCCTAAACATCACATGCATATTGGGTGTTCCTGGATAATGGGTGGCATTTTTAAATAATGGCTGAGAGTCGACCCGCACGCGCCGGGGGACTGTCGGCTGACGCTACTTTCGGGCAGTTAGTATAGCAAAAGCCACAGCCAACTGCGCTTGTAAATACAGCCCATGTGGCTGTGCAAACGCAGAAATCAAGGTTGTTTCAGCCAGCCAGAATTTGCTAACGTGCAAGAGTTCTAGGCGCGTCGTCCAGAGAGGCGTCTTGAGCCTAGACTCGTCGTCTATAGAAACGCCCAGAGAAAAATGCATACGCCACACAACAATCAAAGGACCTAGCGTGAAGCTACGTGAATTTTTCTATTGCCTGGGGCTGGTGTCGATTTGGACGCAAGTTCCGACGCCTGTCGCCCTTTCAGGGCTTTCGCTGTTCAGAGCTTTACTTCACCTGGGATTTGCATCCCAGGCTAGCACCTGCCGTCCCTATCGGGACTCATGGCACTAGCCCAGCGGGCGGCACATCC
>CAKQWG010000060.1 GCA_934278005.1 uncultured Pirellulaceae bacterium
TGATCGATAATACAGGAAACTCATGCGTGGGTGCTTAGCTTAGACTTCGACCCGCCTCAGTATACCTTCCCCCAGGTTGAGATGGAAAGGCGAATTCAATTGTGGGCCACAGGGGTGCACTGCAAGTGGGCACTGGCTCGATCAGCTGACGTCATCGGTCGTCCAATTCAAATCGATGCAGCGCCAGGTTTGGCCGGTCGGATTCTTGTCTTGCAGTAGTTTCGGCAAACGCCCGGGGCGAACTGCATCGTAGCAAGTCAATTTGGCAAAACGGAATAGACTGGCTGGGATACCGACAGCGGTAAAGCCGGGATGTCCAGTAGCGGGGAATGGGCCGCCGTGGTTCATGGCTGGGCTGACGGCCACGCCGGTAGGCATCTTATCGTTGAGCAATCGCCCGACTCGCTGGGCTAGCAGCGGTGCGAGTTGTTGATAGGCGGCGTCATCGCTGCCCTGCTTGTCTGAATAAATGCAGCCGGTGAGGTTGCCCTCTAGAGCCCGCAGCACGAGAGCGACTTGATCGACGCTGTCGGCTACGACCAGCAGCGCGGCGTTGCCAAAAGCTTCGGTTTGGAAATCATCGGGTGCGGCCAGGAACTTTTCAGCGGAGACCTGCAAGAGCGTATTGGACACGCTGCAGCGGCCCGAAACGGCCTGTCCACCGCACAGCAGATTGGCTCCGGCGGCGGAGATCTTTTTGATAGCTTCAGTCAATGACTTTTGCACACCGGCCGACAGCAGCGTGCCGGCGGGAGCCGCTTCGAATTTGGCGGTCACGCTGTCAATGAATTGTTGACTGTCGGCCCCTTTGACCAATAACACCAATCCTGGGTTGGTGCAAAATTGTCCTGTGCCCATCAGCCCGCTGGTAGCGAATTCATCGGCGATCTCAGCCCCACGCTCCGCTAGGGCACCGGGTAGAATCACGACCGGATTAATACTAGAGAGCTCCAGGTAGATTGGTTTGCCGACCGCATCGGCGGCCGCCTTGAGCACTAGCCCGGCTTGGCGGCTGCCCGTATAGCCAATCGCCCCCACGCGTGGGTCGGCTACCAGACGGCTGCCGTCCTCGTGCGACGTGCGATAGATCATTTGCACGGTAGCTGCGGGCAGCCCCGTTTTTTGGACAGCGGCCAGGGCTAGTTCAGCTAGCAGCTTGGTGGTGGCCGGGTGCGATGAATTGGCTTTAGCGATGACTGGATTGCCGGCCGCGATAGCCGCGGCGAAATCGCCTCCCGAGACACTGTTGAAAGCGAATGGAAAGTTATTAGGGCCGAACACGCAGACCGGTCCCAGGGCTTCGTAACAGGAGCGAATGCCAAGCTTGGTGTCGATCACGGCCTGAGCCCAAGAGCCGCTTCGTGCCGCCTGGGCGGCTTGCCGCAATTGCCCCGCAGTCCGAGGCAGCTCCACGTCGGCCAAGCGAGGTTTGAGCGGCAGCGCGGATTCGCTGTGAGCCACCGCACACAGCGAATCGCTGTGGGCTTCCAGCTCAGCGGCGAAGGCGTCCAGGAAATCCGCTATTTGGCTCGGGCGCAGTTGCCGCAGCTGTTCAGCTGCGGCAACGGCCGCATCCAGAGCAATTTCGCAATCGGCCCAATTGCTGATGGGAAACGCGTGCGGCAGCGGTTGTCCCGTCGACGGATCCAGCGACTCGAAAGTCTTCGAGCTAGCGGAGGGCTGCCACTTGCCCGCGAGCAGGATGTCGGCGAGCTGAATATCGGCGAGAGCGGCGTTCGGGGTCGGCATGTCGAGGGTCCTGAATAACAGAGTTCAGTGATAGGCCGCGGCGCGGCAGATCGGCGACCGAGGTGCGGGGGACCGCAATTGTAGCTTAAGAGCTCGGCATAAATAAGAGGCGCAGGGCGCGGTGGATAAAGCCCAGGCCTGCTTCAAGTAGGCGCTTGGCTAGGTTGTTTGGCGGAATTCAGGGAAAAATTCTCGTCCTGGACTGGATTTCTGACATAGCTTTACCATAGGCCAGCAACTGTGGCCCAACTTAGCCGGCCGCCCGAGCGATGTCGAAGCGGCCACATTCCAGTTCTGCAAGTTAATATTGCTGCGACGCCTCGACGCGCGGCGGAGGTGAATCACGATGCGGCTTCAACTATTTGGATTAGCCATACTGTGCGCACTTGGACCGGTTGGCCTCAACTCTGCCAGTGCCCAAAAAGTGGCGTCAGTCCAGTCCCCCGCGCGGCCCCTGGGCTTGCCGGTGCACGGCCCGGTGATGGAGTTCGCATCGGATGCGCGGAGCAAAGATTTCTACGTCAACTACATGCCTAACTTTCTGAAGATCATCGACGATAATCTTTCCGAGAGCGTAGCGTTTACGGGAGTCAGTGGTTTTAAGCTGGACGCCTCGCGGCTGTTTCTGCGAACCAAGTCGGACAAGAACATCCGCATCTACTTCTTGTATGAAGGGGCCGGCTATCACAACACGGTAGGCTTTGCCTGGACGCCCGCCGGCGCGGCCAGTACAGGCTCACCGACTGTGCTATTCCCCGACGCTTCGATCAAATCGGGCAAGACGCGGACCACATGGGAGCCGCTCAAGTGTGGTGACTTCATCGAGATTGGGCCTGGTGATCGCGGCTATCAGCTCGACTTCTTCTTGATCTCCAACGCGGTCAATGGCGGCCGGCAGTGGTTTTGGAACGATCCTGAAAAGAACTCCGATTCGCTGCAGCACGTGGTGGCCTTTTTGTTGCCCGGCACTCCATACATTCTCATCGGCTTCGAAGACATCCATGGCGGCGGCGACCGCGACTATAACGATGCTCTGTTTGTGGTGGACATCGGCCAGATCAACGCCGACGACTTGGACGAAGACGACGAAAGCACGCTGCCTCACTAAGCAGAGCCACAGCGCGATATTACTGCCTCGAACGTCATATGACTGTCCAAAGGCTGCCAAGCCCGGGACTGTAGCTGTCCAACGGCCAGTTACGACAAGCGACATCGTTTCAAAAGCCTCATTCGCAATGCATACCATGCGACCAATTCAGCGCACAAACAGAAAGGCTCGGCTCGGTGTTGCCACCGTAGAGCTGGCGATCGTTTTGCCTGTGCTGATGGTCTTGGTATTTGGGGCGATCGAAATCTGCCAGCGTTTGCAGGTCAAACAATCGGCGCTCATTGCGGCCTACGAAGCATGCCGCGTGGCCACGCGCCAGATCAGCGATGCCCAGAGCGTTCAAGCGCATGCGGAAACACTGCTGAGCCAACAAAATGTCAAGGGGGCGACCGTCACGATAGGGCACCAGAAACGCGCCGCCCACAGCGGCGACGAATTCGAGGCTGGCCTGAAGGACATCGAAACAGGGGATGAAATCCGTATACGGATCGAAGTGCCATGGGGCAGAAATACCATTTCTAACTATGTCATCGGCGATAGTGGCGGAACGTTCCAAGTGCAAGCCTTTATGCTCCGCGAGTAGTCACCAAGCCCACTCGCACGGATGCTTGTCGAAGTCAACATGATCTACACCAGAACTTTTCTATCGAGCGGGTAACCACATGAAGCGACCCAATTCCCAGCGTCAGGGCACCATCATGGTGCTCGCCGCCGTCGTACTGGCGATGCTCAGCATTATTGCCGCACTGTACATGAACTCGGCCTATGTGGCGCTAGCCAAGACCGAGATGCGATTGGCCAGCGATGCGTCCGCTAAGGCGGCTTCAATCGTCTATGGCTTGACTGGCAGTGTATCTCAAGCGCGGACCCGCGCCCAAGAGATCTGCTTGCGGCATAACGTAGCCGGCGCGCCGCTGGAACTGCGCAACGTGGATGTGCAGTTCGGAAACGCGCGACCGACCAACACAGGTCGCTACGAGTTCACACAGAATGCGCAGCCGACCAACTCGACTCGCGTTCACGCCTCATTTGTCAGACGCGTCGGGAGCGTGGCCGCGCTGCCTGCCTTGGGCAAGTTTCTCGACCGCGAGGAGTTCGCGCTGGAAGAGGAATCAGTCGCCACGCGGGTCGACAACGACATTTGTCTAGTCGTCGATCGCAGCGGCTCGATGGCTTGGGATCTAAGCAACGACCCCTTTTCGTATCCTGGCAATTTGAACGGTCGCTCGATCATTCAGAACTACTTCCTTCCGCCGCATGCCACGGACAGCCGCTGGGCCGCGCTGAGCCGTTCGGTGGATGCGTTCTTGACCGTGTTGGATTCCAATCCCTATCACCCACGCGTATCGCTGGTGTCGTATTCGAGCAACTTCGAGTTTGGCAATTTCGCTGCGACCGTCTCGACCATCAATCAGCCGCTGACGGTGCGCTTTAACGACGTTCGCGATAAATTGGCCGAAATTGGTTCCAGGCCGTTGATCGGCAACACCAATATCGCCGCTGGCCTGCGCGATGGTATCAGCACCCTGGGGTCCCAAGGCACAAGCCGCCCCAACGCGACTCACAATCTAATTCTACTGACCGATGGCGTGATCACTCAGGGGGACGACCCCATCGAGCTGGCCGCCTTGGCACTGAAGCAGAACATCAGGATCCATACTATTACTTTTAGCGATCAGGCGGATCAAGTGTTGATGGCTAAAGTGGCTGCTGCCGGCGGCGGACAACACTACCACGCGCCGGATGCGGCTACGTTGCATGCAATTTTCCAGCAACTTGCGGAAACACTTCCCGCCATGCTAGTGCAGTAACCGACGGGGACTGCACGCTTGCTTCTGCAGCACCATTGATCTCGCAGCACCATTTATTCCGCACTGCCTCCGCCGCAACTTGATCGACCAGAGCGACCAACCATTGATTACCAGGAGCCATCGACATGGCACGTTTACACCGCAGAAGTTCCACTCGCTCCGCCCGCCGCCTGGGGACAGTAACGGTCGAGTTTGCCTTGTGCGTGTCGATCTTCTTTACCTTCATCTTCGCCATGCTGGAGATGACACGCTTCATCTATATGCAGCACGCGGTGCAAATGTGCGCCTATGAAGGCGCCCGGGCCGGCGTGACACCGGGGGCCAAAATTGAAGATGTCCAGCAGCGCGTGCAAAACCTGCTGCGGGCCACGGGAGTGCGGGTGTATGAAGTGCGCACAGAGCCAAAGCAGATCAACAGCTTGACGGAGAATGTGAGCGTTACCATCTCGTGCAACTTCGGCGATAATAGCTGGGTGCCGTCGAGCTTTTTAACCAATCGCACGATCGAGCGCAAGGTGGTGCTGCAGCATGAAAACATGGCCTATCTGCGGCCGGGCCAAAGCAGCTTGGAGGAGATCTTCGGCAATAATGACGGCGAGCCCACGGACCTGTGAGATGTGCTTAGGCGTGGTAACGAATAAACGTTCATTTTCACTGCTCGATCGGGTAGATTGCATAGCCCCGTTCACGCCTCATCCCATCCCACCCATTCCACGCGTGCACTAGACGCGGCGAGTGTAAGAGGCTCCCGGCAGCGACCGTCGGTTAGAAAATGGATGGTTAAAAAATCCAGCCATCGAGCTGGGTGCTGGGCGTGCGCAGATTTTCTAACCACGCATCTTCTAACCTTGGTCCCAGCGGCCCAGGCTGGCTACAGCCGATGCGACAGCGTGGCAGGTCCTGGTGTGTGGTAGAGGAAAGTAGGTAGTAGGGTAAAAAATGAGAATGAGCATGAGAGTGTAGCGTGGAGCAAGCACCGGCGGAGCGGTCCACGACAAAGACATCACCACTACCCAGCGGCGACGTCGGCAATGATGTCTTGGAGAGTCCGTTGCGGCTGCCAGTCGATCAAGCGCTTGGCTTTGGCGATCGACGGAACGCGGCGCTGCATGTCTTCAAATCCCTCGCCGTAAACGTCGTCATAGGCGACGTGTTCGATGTTAGAACGGCTGCCGGTGTGAGCGATGATGCGGCGGGCTAATTCCAAAATAGTGACTTCTTCAGTAGCTCCCAAGTTGATGACTTGGCCGCGCGCCGCGTCGCACTGCATGACCCCGACCAGACCGCGGACAACATCGGCCACGTGGCAAAAACAACGCGACTGCGAGCCATCGCCATGGACCTGCAAGGGCTCGTTTGCCAGCGCCTGCCTGACAAAGTTGGGGACGACCATTCCGTACTGGCCGGTCTGACGCGGTCCGACCGTATTGAACAGCCGCACGATCCGCACCGGCAGTCGCGTCGATTTCCAATAGGCCATGGCGAGGAATTCGTCGAGCGCCTTGGCACAGGCGTAGGCCCAGCGATGCTTGGTGGTTGGACCCGAGAGTCGGTCACCATCTTCATCAAAGGGAACTGCCGTCGATTTCCCATAGACCTCCGAGGTCGAAGTCAACAGCACCGGTTTGCGATAGCGATTGGCTAGCCTGAGGACGATTTGCGTACCAGTCACAATGGTATCGATGGTCTCGACCGGTTTGTCCATGATCAGTCGTACGCCAACGGCCGATGCCAAGTGGTAGACGCGGTCGCAGTCCATGACGGCTTCGTGAACCAGCCCCTCGTCGGTCACAGAGCCGATGAGCGTGCGCAAGCGCGGATTGCCATCCATGCTGGCGATGTTATCGATCTTACCGGTCGATAAGTCGTCCAGCACGGTCACATGATCGCCGGCGGCAGTGAGCGTCTCGGCCAAATGCGAGCCGATAAACCCGCACCCGCCCGTAATTAAAGTTCGCATCGCTTGGTCTCAATTCCTTCGCCGCAGCGCTCTTGCGTTTATAAGGATGCTAGGCGCCCAGCGCCTGGGCGATAGCCGCTGTCAACGCCTCGACGTTTGCCGGAGTGATACCAGCCACGTTGATCCGCCCGCTACCCACGATGTAGATCCCTCGATTGGCTCGCAACCAGTCGACTTGCATGGGAGTTAGCCCGCTGTAGGAGAACATCCCGCGTTGGTTGAGCAAAAATGAAAAGTCGACGCCACAGCCGGTCTGCTCCATCTGCTGTACGAACAGCGTGCGCATGGCATGGATCCTGCCGCGCATGTGGGCCAGTTCGCCGAGCCACTGCTGGCGCAAATGCGCGTCGCCCAAAATGGTCGCCACGATCGCGCCCCCGTGTCGCGGCGGATTGGAATAATTGCTGCGGACAGTGGCTTTGATGTTGCTCGCAACTCGAGTAGCAACGTCCGCGTCGGCTGTTACGGCCAGCACTGCGCCGACTCTCTCGCTGTACAGTCCAAAGTTCTTCGAGAACGAACTACAGACCAGAAACTCCGAGTGGCACTTGGAGATTTCAGCAATCGCGACGCGGTCCTCGTCCAGCCCGTCTCCGAAACCGTGATAGGCGAAGTCGATCAAGGGCAGCATGCCACGCTGGGCAGCCAACTCGGCAATAGCCGCCCACTGCTCAGCGGTGGGGTCGATACCGGTTGGATTGTGACAGCAGGCGTGCAGCAGCAGGATGTCTCCGGCGCGTCCCTCGCGTTCCAGCTGATCGAGCATTGCCGGGAAATCCAGCGATTTGCGGTCGGCCGCCAAGTATGGATAGGGCGTGGTAGCGAGTCCGGTCGCTTCGAAAATGGAGATATGATTGGGCCAAGTGGGCGTGCTGTACCACACTCGCGCGTGCGGCATCTGCTTAGCCAAGAAGTCGGCCGCCACGCGCAGAGCTCCCGTGCCGCCTGGAGTCTGACAAGCCGCCACGCGGTCCGCGGCGACCCACTCACCGAGCGTCAGCTCGCTGGCCAGGCGTCGAAACTCGGGCAGGCCGTCGATGCCCAGGTAGCCCTTGGTCTTTTCATCGCTCAGCAGCCGTTGCTCGGCCTGCTTGACGCTAGCCAGAATGGGCGTCAGTCCCGCCTCGTCGCGGTACACACCGATGGTCAGATTCACTTTATCGGCGCGAGGGTCTTGGGCAAAGGCATCGGTCAAGCCCAGGATTGGATCGGGCGGGGCGGCAGCGAGCGTCTCAAGCATGATTCGAATTTCATCGACAGAAAGAGGCCAGTGGGTAGTGGAGACCATTCGCAGCGGTCCCCAAGAACCCTAGTAGCATCCTCGGAAACCAGCCGCCGGTCTAGTGCCCCCACAGCCAGTTCGTGTCCCAGAGTGAAGAGCGGCTGTCCCCAGCCGCTTTAGCGTAGAGCGGCTGTCCCCAGCCGCTTTAGAATCGGTTGGGACAACCGATCTACACTCTGAATCGGTTGGGACAACCGATCTACACTCTAGACCGGCTCTCAACCTGATCGGAACGTAGAGCGCTGGAAGCAGCTTGTGGGCCGCGGCGCGGCTCCTTGTAGTGCTGCGACACACAAAAGCCCCAGACTTGCGTCTAGGGCCTTGAAAACAGCGATATTCATCAGAAGCTTACCGCTTGGTGCTGCCTCTGCAACCTACCGCTTAGTAGCGATAGTGCTCTGGCTTATAAGGGCCTTCGACGGGGATGCCCAAGTAATCGGCTTGGGACTGGGTTAGGACGGTCAGTTTGACGCCCAGTTTATCCAGGTGCAGACGAGCGACCTCTTCGTCCAGGTGCTTAGGCAAGACGTAGACCTTGTTTTCGTACTCGCCAGTGTCGCGCTTAGCCCACAGTTCCAGTTGTGCCAGGACTTGGTTGGTAAAGCTGGCGCTCATCACAAAGCTAGGGTGGCCGGTGGCACAGCCCAAGTTCAACAGGCGGCCTTCGGCCAAAATCAACACGCTGCGGCCAGTGTCCTTGAAGCGGAATTGGTCGTACTGCGGCTTGATGTTGATCCGCTCGACCTTGCCGGCCTTTTCAAGTTTGTGCAGACCAGCCATATCGATTTCGTTGTCGAAGTGACCGATATTGCCCACGATGGCCTTGTCCTTCATCTGCCGCATATGTTCGGCGGTGATGATATCTTTGTTGCCGGTCGTGGTGATGAAGATGTCGGCAAAGTCGATGACGTCTTCGAGTCGCTTGACTTCGTAACCTTCCATAGCAGCTTGCAGTGCACAGATAGGATCGATTTCAGTAACGATCACGCGACAGCCCTGGCCGCGCAGCGACTGGCAGCTCCCCTTGCCCACTTCGCCGAAGCCGAAGACCACGGCAACTTTGCCACCGATCATGACGTCGCTAGCGCGATTCAGTCCGTCGATTAGCGAATGGCGGCAGCCGTAGATATTGTCGAACTTGGTCTTGGTGACCGAGTCGTTGACGTTGATGGATGGGAACAGCAGGGTACCGTTGCGTTCCATTTCGTATAGTCGAGCTACGCCAGTTGTGGTCTCTTCGCTGACGCCGCGAATGCCCTTGGCGATTTTGGTGTACTGGCCGGGGTTCTTTTTGATTTCGCTGCGCAGCAGGTCGAGGATCACGCCCCATTCTTCGGGTTCATTCTCAGCGTCAAACGCGGGCACAGCTCCGGCCTTTTCGTACTCGACACCCTTGTGGACCAGCATAGTAGCGTCGCCGCCATCGTCCACGATCATGTCCGGTCCCGAGCCATCGGGCCAAACGATTGCCTCCTGGGTACACCACCAGTATTCGGGCAGCGTCTCGCCTTTCCAAGCGAAGACTGGGGTGCCTTGTGGATCGTCCAGCGTGCCGGTGCGGCCGACGACGACAGCCGCCGCAGCGCTGTCTTGAGTCGAGAAGATATTGCAGCTGACCCAGCGCACATCGGCACCCAGGTCGACGAGCGTCTCGATCAGCACGGCGGTCTGGACGGTCATGTGCAGCGAGCCCATGATCTTGACTCCAGCCAGTGGTTGCTTGGCACCGAAGCGCTCGCGAAGAACCATCAGGCCTGGCATTTCGTCCTCGGCCAAGTTCAATTCCTTGCGTCCCAAGTCGACTAGAGCTTGGGCTTCTTCGCGCTTGCCGGCGGCCAGCAGGTCAAAGGCGCGGACCTTAAAGGCCGGGCGGCCCGCAGCAGCTTTGTCGGCGGACGGTTTCGGTGTGGTAACAGTACTCATGTATTGAACTCCAAAAAACAGGTTAGCAAACAGGTAAAACTTCTAAGCATTGGTTCAAAAATAGTCGCCCGGCCGCTCCGCCGGTCGGCGTTTGCTTCACGAACCGCCGGAGCGGTTCGGCGACAATACAACGAACCGGCGGAGCGGTTCGGCGACTATCTGCAGCGCTTAATTCCGACAACTGCTCTACTCTCTCCCCTCCCTCCCAGCCACGGCGACAAACAGGGCAGGTCCCTTGGCCCCAGGATCGGGTGGCAATTCGCGATAGTGCCGCAGCGACAAATCGGCCGCACACAGCCAGCCCGCCAGCTCCTCGCGCGAGACGCCTAAGCGAACATGTCCCATCTCGTGACGATAAGCTGCCCGTTCATGCGGCAGCAGATCGAGCAAGACCAGCGGAGCGGCCGGTTTGAGCACCCGCGCGGCCTCCTTTAAAACGTCAGCGGGCTGCGTCAGGTAGGGCAGGACCAGTACCAACCAAGCCAAATCTAGAGCTGAGTCGGAGAGCGTTAATTCGGTCAGCGACGACAGTTCGACACGCACGTTTGGAACGCTTCCCAACCGCTGTTTGGCCGCCGCTAACATGGCCGCTGAATTGTCTATAGCGATGACTTGCCGCACAAACGGGGCGACTAGATGGCTCAGCGGTGCCGATCCACAACCCAGCTCAGCCACCACCGCATCGCGCGGCAGCGATGCAGCCAGTACAAAACTGTCCAACTGCTGACCGAACAAGTCGGTTCGCAGTTTATCCCACTGCTCAGCCGTCGAGGAGAAGAAGGATTCGCTGCGCGAGCGCTGAGCCAAGACCTGGATCAGCCGCTGCTGGTCGAACTCCGTCGTTGGCGTGTCGGTCTGCTGCCTCAACCAGTCCCACAGACCACTTCGAGGCGATTCCCAGGCCTCAAGGTCGACGCGGTAAAGTTGATTGGTCCCCTCGCGACGATTGGCAATCCACCCATCGGCCACGAGGACTTTCAAATGGCGACTAACCGTGCTTTGCGGCAGTTGCACAATGCCGCACAGCTCTGAGACCGACAGCTCATGTTGCTCGAGCATCAGTAGCAGCCGCACTCGCGTCGCATCCGCCAGCGTTTGCAGCCACTCTAGTGAAGCCAAGTCGACCATTAAATAACTTAAAAGCGTGCAGCTGCCGATCCATCCGTCCATCCGGATGGATCATTATTTAGTTTGGTACCGGCCGCGTCAAGAGTTTTCTGAGCAAATGTGCGATGTTTTGTGCCATTGTGCGTGGTTGAGGAAGTCGGTGTGCGCGCAGCTCAGGTACATTTCCCGATGGATCGCGCTCCCTCTGCTGATCGCGGGCCCGTCCTGCGACCCCTCACCACCTCTGGCTTCTCACCCCCGACCCCTCTCCACCTCTGGCCCCTCACCCCCGACCCCTCTCCACCTCTGGCCCCTCACCCCCGACCCCTCTCCCCGAGTACAGCGAGTACAGGGCGAGGGGAGCCAGCGTGAGGGCGCGTGAGAGTGAGAGTGAGAGGGGCAGTGAGAGTGAGAGAGTGAGAGAGTGAGAGAGTGAGAGGGGCGGAGAGCTTAAAAGCGTGCCTAGGCTGCAAGCTGGGCTTAGGTACAATGGCGGTCGAGACACTTTTGGGCAACACACTTTGGGGCCGCGGGAAGAAGTGGATTTCAGTCCATCACGACGACATTAATACACATAGCGAAATAACAATGGCTGGATTGGCAAGTAGCAAAGCGGTGGTAGTGGGTGGTGGCACGGGCATTGGCCAAGCGATTGCGCGGGCACTGGCTGCGGCCGGTGCGGACGTGGCCATCGGTGGCAGACGGCCTGAGCCGCTCAGCGAAACGGCTCAAGGGACGTCGATAAAGACCCATACCATTGATGTGGCTTGTCGCCAAAGCACCAATGCTTTCTTTGAGTGGGCCGCACAAGAATTGGGCCAGATCGACATCCTGGTCAACGCGGCCGGAGTGAATATCAAACTGCGCACGATGGCGGACATGGTTCCAGAGGATTGGGATAAGGTCATGTCGATCAACGCCACCGGGGCGTATAATTGCATGCAAGCCGTGCTGCCCTCCATGCGAGCTCGTCGCTCGGGGACGATTATCAATATCTCGTCCATCGCTGGGAAGCGGGCCATTGCGCTTGGGGGAGTCGCCTACGCGGCCAGCAAGTTCGCGATGACCGCCTTGGGGACTTGCGTCAGCAACGAAGTCGCGCCCGACGGCGTGCGCGTAACCAACCTTTACCCAGGCGAAGTCAATACGCCCATCTTAGCCAATCGCGCCGTGCCGGTCGATGAAGCTCACAAGCAGCGCATTCTGCAGCCGGAGCATGTGGCCGACTTAGTACTAGCGGTGCTGGCCCTGCCACCAACTGCGCACGTCCCTGAAATCGTGATCAAACCACTTTCACAAGGCTGGTACTAGTGCCGGTTCGCAATCTGCAGATTCTAGTCGTCCTAATGGTCGTCTGCTTGGCATGCTACGTCCAAGCCGAGCGGCTCAAGTACGCTGGCAAAATCGGTTCGGCCATTATCAAGATCAAGGATCATTATGTCGACGAAATCGATCCGCAGGATCTGTACATGGCCGCTATGAAAGGCATGGTCACTGAGCTCGATCAGTTTTCAGAATTCATTCCACCGACCAAATACGCCGAATTCCAAACCTTTATCGAGCAGCAGTTTGGCGGCTTGGGAATTCTGGTCGAAGGTCCACCGGCCGCTCCGCAGTTAACGGTCGTCGCTCCGATCCCCGGCACGCCAGCTTTCAAAGCTGGGCTGCTTCCCGGCGATGTGATCTTGCGGATCGGGGACCGCTCAACTGAAGGCCTGCTGGCCACCGACGCAACTGGCCTGATGCGCGGTCCGGTCGGCCAACCCGTCACACTTCAGGTCCGGCGGCAGGGTCTCGCGCAGCCGCTGACTGTGAGCATTCGTCGCGCGGACATCCAAGTCGACTCGGTCTACGGCGATCGCATCCGCCATGATTCCAGTTGGGACTATTTCCTGGAGGAGGATTCGCGGATCGCCTACATTCGTGTGACACTGTTCGGAGAGAAGACGGTCAGCGAGTTCGCCAAGGCGTTAGCTACGATCCAAGGTTCCGCCCAAGCCGTAATTCTGGATCTGCGTTTCAATCCCGGCGGCATTTTGCCTTCCGCAGTTGAGATGTGCGATATGCTGCTCGACCATGGCACGGTCGTTAGCACCCGCGGACGCAACGATCAGTATCTGCGCGAGTTCACGGCGGACGCAGGTGTGGCGCTTGATTTGGATATTCCCATGGTCGTGATGGTCAACGACCACTCGGCCTCAGCCAGCGAGATCATGGCGGGTTGCCTGCAGGACCAAGGGCGGGCCACGGTTGTTGGCGAGCGATCCTATGGCAAGGGGACCGTACAGCAAGTATTTCCGCTGGAGAACGATCAGACCGCGCTGAAGTTCACTACGGCTCGGTTCTATCGCCCTAGCGGCAAGAACATCCACCGCGGCCCCGAGATGACGCCGGCCGATGAGTGGGGTGTTCAGCCGCAGCCCGAACTGACGCGCCCGCTGAGCGATTTGGAGGAGCTGTACTTGCATGTACGATGGCGGCATCGCGGCGACCCGCGGTTGATGTCCGATCCAGAGCATCCCCCTGCTCCCCCCTTTGCCGGCGATCCCCAGTTGAAGGTGGCGGTCGAGTTTTTGCAGCAGAAGCTATCAGGTTGATCCGCTTGAGCGCTCACTCTTAAGCTTAGCGCTTAAGCTAAGCTGCCGATGACTCAAGCTCAGCCCCTCACCCCCGACCCCTCTCCCCGAGTACAGGGCGAGGGGAGCCAGCGTGACACGGGGAAATTTCAAATCCAAAATCCAAAATCCAAAATCTCACCTTCACCAAGAGGATAACAGGCAATGGCCCTGGGAGTAGCATTTCGAGCTTTTTTCGCGGCTCTATTCAACCGCCAGCAAGCCGAGCGATTGCGCGTGGCGCTCTTGGAAGCTCCCTCGGAGACTGCTTCGGCCAACAATGGCTCCGCCCCGACCAAAGACAAGACGACTGGAGACAAGACGACTGGAGATAGGGTTGGAGCAGTGGCTGGAGACAAGTTGCCGGCCCAAGCGTCTGCGACGGCGCGCAGTGAGGCGCTAACGTTGCTGAGCACGCTGCAGCGCGAGGCGCGGCTGTTGGACTTGGTGCACGAATCGCTCGATGGCTTTGATGATGCCCAGATCGGCGCCGCGGCGCGCGAGGTGCTGCGCGACTGCAAGCAATCGCTGGCCCGCATGTTCGCGATCGAACCACTGGCGTCTGGTGCCGAAGGCGATACGGTGGCTATCGACGGCAGCGTTTCGCCAGCTCGCCAGCGACTGGTCGGCAAATCGCAGGGGGCGGCCGGCACGATCGCCCATCGCGGTTGGCAAGCCACTCGCTGCGAATTGCCCAAGTGGACTGGACAACCCGGCGACGCGCTCGTGCTGGCGCCCATGGAAGTCGACGTGCAGTAGCCGCCCGTCTGCTAGCGCCGACTGAACCCACCGATGCTGCCTCGTTCCATGAACACTCGATAATCAACCTATTCGACAATCAACCCTCGCAACACTCGACAATCAACATCGACCTTGAAACCTGACATGACAAAATTCTCTATCGGCATCGATTTGGGAACGACCAATTGCGTCTTCGCCTATTCAGAATTGGCTGAGCACAAGATGCCTATTGAACTGTTGCGGATCACGCAGGCGACGGCGCCCCAGCAGACTGAGTCGCCCTCCAGCTTGCCCAGCTTTCTATACGTGCCGACCGAGGAGGAGGCGGCGTCGGGGGCGCTGGCGGTACCCGAGTTGCCAGACTATCCGACCGTTCAAGGACTATACGCGCGGACGATCTCCGCGGAGAGGCCTGAGCGGACGATCGCGGCGCCCAAGAGTTGGTTGTGCCATGCGGGAGTCGATCGCCATGCTGGCATACTGCCTTGGGGCAGCGATGACAGCGTGGCGAAGTTCTCGCCAGTCGTGGCTTGTAAATTGCTGCTCAGGCAGCTGATCGATACTTGGCAGTTGCAATTCCCCGATTCGCCGTTTTCGCAGCAGTTGGTGACGTTGACCGTCCCGGCGTCGTTCGATATGGCCGCGCGCGAGTTGACTCGCGAAGCCGCTTTAGCGGCGGGCTTTCCGGTCGATTTTATTCTGTTAGAAGAGCCCCAAGCGGCCGTCTATCAGTGGCTGGAACAGTCCGGGGAGGGCTGGCGCAAATCGGTCCGCGAGGGAGACTGCATTTTGGTCTGTGACGTGGGGGGCGGCACGACCGACTTGACGCTGGTGCGGGCCGAGCAGGAGCAGGGCGAATTGGTGCTACGGCGTCTGGCGGTGGGCGATCACCTGCTGGTCGGCGGCGATAATATGGACTTGGCGCTGGCCCACTACGTAGCTCAAAAGTTCGCCGCGCAGGGGACCAAGCTCAACGCGTGGCAGTCGATCGCCCTGTGGCACAGTTGCCGGCGAGCCAAAGAGTCGCTGCTGTCAGCCGATGGCAAAGCGGTGGAGACGGTGTCAGTGCTCGGACGCGGCTCGAAGCTGATCGGCGGCACGGTCAGTGTTGAACTGGCGCGCGAAGAGGTGCAGACGCTGCTCGTCGATGGCTTTCTACCGCTGGTCTCCGCAGATGAGCGACCCGTGCGACAACCGCAGTCAGGCTTTCAGGAGCTCGGGCTGCCGTTTGAAGCGGACACTGCAATCACGCGGCATTTGGCAGCTTTTCTAGCCGCCAATCCCATGCCGGACGATGCGCGGTTGCTGTTGATGCTCAACGGTGGTGTGTTCAAGTCATCGGCCCTGCAGCAGCGAGTCCGCGAGGCGGTGGTTAAGCTGCGCGGCGGCCACAGCGACGGCGAGCCGGCACCGCAGATTTTGGGCACGCCCGAGGGGCTCGACTTCTCGGTCGCCCGCGGCGCGGCGCACTACGGCTGGACCAAGCAGTTTGGCGGCGTGCGGATTCGCGGCGGCACAGCCCGCAGCTACTACGTGGGCGTCGAATCGGCCGGACTGGCCATCCCCGGTATGCCCCGGCCGCTGCAAGCTCTATGCGTCGTGCCCTTTGGTATGGAGGAGGGGAGCGAAGTCGACGTGCCCGGCCGCGAGATTGGGTTAGTAGTTGGACGCGAGGCAAAGTTCCGCTTCTTCGCTGCGGCCGACCGCAAGCAGGATACAGTGGGAAGTGTGCTTCGCGATTGGGATGAAACCGAGTTGGTCGAGACCGCGCCGATGGAACTCACCTTAGATGTCGACGAACCGCCCGAAGAGGGCTTTGTGCCCGTCCGCTTCCATAGCCGCGTGTCGGAACTGGGGGTCTTCGAACTGTACTGCAAGAGCACCCGCGATGAGCAGCAGTGGAAGCTGGAGTTCAACGTTCGCGAAGATCGCGAAGAGGCAGGGGCGCCGCAGTCGTGAGTCAATCCAGCAGGCCGCAGGGAGCTATGGACGGGGAAGTGGAGCAGGATGGTTTCGAACAATCGCTCAGTCGCTATGTGGTGGGGATCGACCTGGGGACGACCAACTGCGCAGTAGCCTCGATAGACACCACGCGGCTCGCTGAGGCTCTTGAGATCGAGAATTTTGCGGTCGAGCAATGGGTCGACCTAGGGGCGTCGGCACGGCGTGAACTACTGCCATCGTTCCTGTATCAACCGCTGGCAGACGAACTGTCCACACTCGTCGGCACGGCAAATGTAGCTGCGACTCGTATCGCAGGTGCTTTGGCGCGCGATCGAGGACTGCAGCTGCCGGGCAGACAAGTCGCTTCGGCTAAGAGTTGGTTGTGCCATGACGGCGTCGATCGCCGAGCCCCCATCTTGCCGTGGCAGAACGAAGAGGATGTCGAACGCATTTCTCCAGTCACCGCCAGCGCAGAATTGCTGGCGCATATCGCTCGCGCCTGGGATCGCGCACATCCCACCGAGCCGCTGGCTCAACAGGACATCGTGCTCACGCTACCGGCATCGTTTGATCAAGTCGCGCGGCAGCTGACGATCGAGGCCGCGGCCCAAGCGGGGTTAAAACGCATTCTGCCGATCGAGGAGCCGCAGGCGGCCTGCTACGCTTGGCTGGCGCGCCACGCAGAGGATTGGGAGCAGCAGTTGGCTCCCGGTCAAACCATTTTGGTCATCGACATCGGCGGCGGCACGACCGACTTTACGCTGATTCGCGTCCGCGCCGCGAGCGCTAGTAGTGCCAGCCCACACGCCGAGAGTCCTGCAGAAAACGTCGCTGCTGAGGCTGCAATTAGCGATCGCAGTGCTACTGAAACCATAGCGGCCGAGCATCGCGCCAAGCTGTCGCTGCACCGCGTAGCGGTGGGCCAACACCTAATTCTAGGCGGCGACAACATCGATCTGGCGCTAGCTCGCTTGGCCGAACAAAAGCTAACGCAGCAAAGTGTAGCGGCGAGTGCGGCAGTTGACGCTGTGAGCCCTTCCACCGGCAGCTCCTCAGCTGGCAAGCTGTCTAGCCGCAGTTGGGATGCGCTGCGTCAAGCTTGTCGCGCGGCCAAGGAGACGCTGCTGGGGCTTCAGCCGCCGCCGGCCACGACGCTGCATTTGCCGGGCAGCGGTTCACGGCTGATCGCGGCCGGACGGCAGGTAGAGATTAGCCGCAGCGAAGTTCACGATTGTGTCGTCGATGGCTTCTTCCCCGTGTGCGAATTGGCGGATCGGCCCGACGCACAACAGACGGGTTTCCAGGAGTTTGGATTGCCCTTTGCGCGCGACCCGGCCATTACCAAGCATCTGGCCGCTTTTCTATGGAACCATCGCTGGGACGGTCGCGACGACCAGCCAGCTACTCAGTCGCCTCGCGCGGACACGGCCGGCACGGCTACGGCTCCAACTTCGGCTCCAACTT
>CAKQWG010000061.1 GCA_934278005.1 uncultured Pirellulaceae bacterium
GCTGTCGTGCCTGCGCGGTCGCTGATCTGCGTAGCGACTAAGCGCTGCTCAGCCTTGTGTGTGGCCACCGGCTGAGAGTTGTTATCGATCGCCAACCAGGTAACCGCCCCTAGGATCACTACCGCAACAATTGTTAACTTGCCCGTGTTCATTGTGTTTCCCGCTAGTGTGCTTTCCGTCAGTTCAAGTCCGTCGTCGAGCGAGCAGAGCCAAGACAGTAAATCTTCCTACAGCCTCAGTTTACCCAAAAACAACAATGGGTGCAGCGCGATGCGAAAGAAACCGCCGGGCAGAAAACCCCAGGGCAGGAAACCACCGGGCCGCTGCTGCCAGTGGCTCATGCCACCGGCTGGGATATGGCTCAGTTGGGCAAAGGAAGGCTGCGGAGATCTGTGGACCTGCGAGCTAGCAACGCACCGACGGTGGAATGCTGCGCTCGCATCGACTAGAATTCAAATTGCCGACGATGCAAATTTTTTGGAATTTGAATCGCATTTTCCTACCTGCCTATCTTTCCTGCCCTCAACAACGTTCGGAAATCCGCAATGCGCATCTACCTTTCTGCGTGGCTGCTGGCTACGTTTTTCGTTACTTGCTCTGTCAGTTACACCGCCAATTCCACCGCGCGTGCTCAGGATGCAGCTCAGCCCTCGGAGCAGCCGCAGATTGGCAATCCGCTCAGCGAGCAACAATTGGCTGAGATTGCAGGCGCAGCGCCGCAACAGTCGACAGCACAGCCCAAGCGAGCGCGTCGAGCGCTATGCTTTTGTCGCTGCGGCGGTTTCGTGCACAGTTCGATCTCCTCCGGCAATGCGGCGCTGAAAGCGCTCGGCGCTCAGACCGGGGCTTTTACTGTCGACGTGACCGAAGACTATGGAGTTTTTACGCCGCAGAATCTGCAGCAGTATGACTGTATTATTTTGAACAATACCACCAACATGGTCTTCCCCGAGGCGACACAGCTGAATGCGTTCATGGACTTTGTAGCTGGCGGAAAGGGGCTGGTGGGGATACACGCGGCGAGTGACAATTTTGGTCGCCATCCCGAAGCGCGGGCGATCATCGGTGGTGAATTCGGTGGACATCCTTGGAATGCCGCTGGTACGTGGGCTTTCAAGCTGAATGAACCACAGCATCCGCTCAATCAGGCCTTCGGCGGCAAAGGCTTTTGGCACAAGGATGAAATCTACCAATACAAGCCAGCGACCTTTGTCGGCACCGACGTCCTGCGCATCCTGGTCAGTCTTGACATGAACCAGGCCAAAGTGTCCGAGCTGATCGATGATGGGCCTCGAGAAGTGCCGGTATCCTGGGTGCGACAAGCCGGAGATGGTCGCGTCTTCTACACCAACTTTGGGCATAACGAATCGACGTTTGCAAACCCAGTCATTCTACAACACCTGCTGGATGGAATTCAGTATGCAATGGGCGATTTAGAAGTCGACGATCTGCCTACGTCCAAAGTCGATTCAGTCCAACCAGCCCTAGCGCCCACTCAACCGTAGACGCGTAGCGAGCACTGAATCCGTAGTTTGCGTTCTCTTACGCTTTTCTTTGCAGGTAGTAACATGCAGTACTTTGCCGCCGTTGCCTTGGCTATCTTCCTAGCGGGCTCGACCTGCGCAGCGGAACCGGCGACAGATGAGGTGCGCCGACAAGCAGGATACAGAGGCATTTGGTTCACTCTAGGACAGTTCTATGGTTCCGGGACTGACGGCCAGGACTACTCGGCCGCTAGCCGGACGCCGGTTTTTCCGTATGGAGACAAGTACTCCGGCGGCCTGGGAACGTACACCGCCAAGCACTCTCCGCTGGCGGTCTATGCGGCGCAAGTCGACAAGACCTTTTTTGTCTACGGCGGAACGACTGCGGCCGATGAGCGGCATTTGCTATGCATGGTCTCCTACTACGATCACGCTCGGCACCGCGTCCCAAGACCAGTGGTCGTGCACGATAAGGCCAGCGTCAACGATCCACATGACAATCCGAGTCTGGCGATTGCCGAGGACGGCCATCTGTGGGTTTTCGTCAGCGGCCGCGCTCGAAGTCGCCCCGGTTTTAAGTATCGCAGCTTGGAACCGTACAGCATCGACGGGTTTGAACGCATCTCCGAAGAAGAATTGACCTATCCTCAGCCGCACACCATCGCCGGACAAGGCTTCTTGCATCTGTTCACAAAATACACCGGAGTTCGCGAGCTGTACTGGGAGCGCAGCCGCGATGGACGCGAGTGGACCGACGACGCCAAGCTGGCCGGCATCCTTGAGCCGGGGGACAAGCACGGCGGGCACTACCAATCGAGCGCCAGCCTGGGCAATAAAGTGGGCACCTTTTTCAATCGGCATCCACAAGGCAACGTAGATCGTCGCACTGATCTGTACTATGTCGAAACTTCCGATATGGGACAGACTTGGACCACCGTTACCGGTCAAGCTGTGCACACGCCGATCGTCCAAGTGGATTCGCCGGCTCGAGTTATCGACTACGCAGCTCAGCATCTAAATGTGTATGTCAAGGATTCAGGCTTCGACGATCAGGGAAGACCGGTGCTGCTCTACCTGACCAGTCGCGGGCACGAGCCGGGCCCACCCAACGATCCGCGCGAGTTTCGCGTCACAGCCTGGGACGGTAAGCAGTGGCAGACGACTACTGTCTGCGCTGCCGATCACAACTATGATATGGGCAGCCTATATGTCGAGGGGCCGACGTGGACCGTGCGAGTTCCATCGGCGGCCGGACCGCAGCCCTATCAAGGTGGAGGTGAAATCGAGAATTGGCAGAGCCACGATCGAGGTGCGACGTGGAGCAAGCTCAAGCAAGTTACCGCTCACAGTTCACGCAATCACAACTACGCGCGTCGGCCGCTGTTCTATCGCGATCCCTTTGCAGTTTTCTGGGCCGATGGCGATCCAACTCAGCTCAGCCCCAGCCACCTCTACTTCGCCGATGCCAGCGGAGAGCGAGTGTGGAAGCTGCCCTATGATATGCCGAGCGAGTTCGCGGAACCTGAACTGCAACCATCATTGGTCGAGGCAGATCAGTCGCCGGCTTCTAACGAACGTGCCGCGGGACCTGCCACCTGCGCTAGCGCCTACCCGCACCACTTGCAAGGCGTCTGTACTGATGGCGGTGCACTCTACTGGTGCTTTACGACCCAATTAGTGAAGACGGATCTGGATGGCAAACTGCTGGAGCAGGTCGCTGTCGCCAACCATCACGGCGATCTATGCTACAGCCAAGGAAAACTCTACGTAGCGGTGAACCTAGGCAAGTTCAATGACCCAGCCGGCAATGCTGATTCTTGGGTCTACGTCTACGATGCACATACGCTTCAAGAAACAGCGCGACACGAAATTCAACAGGTCGTCTATGGCGCTGGAGGAATCGGCGTCCGCAATGGTCATTTTTTTGTGGTGGGAGGGTTGCCGGCGAACATCGATGAGAATTACGTCTACGAGTACGACGCCGAGTTCCAATTCCTGAAACGCCACGAGGTCACTAGCGGCCCAACGCTGCTGGGCATCCAAACAGCCACCTTCGCGCACGACCGCTGGTGGTTTGGCTGCTACGGCAAGCCGCAGGTTCTGTTGGTCACCGATGCTGATTTCCAAATGCAAGGCAAGTACGAGTTCGACTGTTCGTTGGGCATCGATGGATTGCCCAATGAGCGGCTGCTGGTAGCCAGCGGTGGTTTCGACAAAGCACGCGGACACAGTGGTCAGGTGCGACTAGCGCTGCCCGATGATGCCGCTGGCTTGAAACTTGTCGCACCAGGCGACGCAGATTAACGTTAGCTCACATCGCCAACAACGTCCGCCAGGGCTGCAAACTAGCCAGGGCACTCAATACATAAGCACCCGCGCATAATTTTCCTGTTTTATCAATCAACCGTGGCTAACGCCAAAACGGCTAATTATGCCGAAACTTATGCGTGGGTGCTTACACCTACGAACTACAAAGGAGCGGCAATGCACAGTGAGACCGGCTGGACGCTATTGGGACGGCGAGCGTTTTTGAAACAAGGGACGCTAGTGCTGACAACTACTGCACTGGGTGCAAGAATTACGAGCGGCGGGAAACTAGCCGCCGCCGAGGAGCTGCTCGCCGCCGAGGATGCTCCCAGCCTGCGCATAGGTTTGGTGACCGATGTGCATTATGCAGACAAGGCTCCCGCTGGAAGTCGCTACTATCAGCAGTCGCTCGACAAGCTCAAGGCTGCCACGGAAGAGTTTCGGCGGTCGGAACTGACATTTGCCGTCGAGTTGGGCGATTTGATCGATTCCGCTAAGTCCGTCGACTTGGATGTGAGCTATCTCAAAACTATTGATGCCCAGTTCGCGATGGTTTGTCCAGAGCGTCATTACGTGCTGGGCAATCACTGCGTCGAAACGCTCACCAAGCCCGAGTTTCTCCAGGGTGTGGCGCAGGAGCGATCCTACTACTCTTTCGACCGCGATGGTCTGCATTTTATCGTGCTCGACGCCTGCTTTCGCAGCGATGGTGTCGCTTACGGCCGCCACAATTCGCTCTGGACCGACGCCAATATCCCCGCTGATGAACTCAAGTGGCTCGAGCGGGATCTAGCCGGCAGCGATAAGCCCGCTATCGTGTTCGCTCATCAGCGCCTGGATGTCAGCAATAACCACGGTGTAAAAAACAATGCTGCAGTACGCCAGGTGCTGGAAGCAACCGGCCGCGTGTTAGCTGTTTTCCAGGGGCACAGCCATCAAAATGACTTAAAGGAGATCGGCGGCATTCATTACTGCACGCTGGTGGCTATGGTTGAAGGAGACGGCCCGGAGAACAGTGGATATTCGGTGCTGGACGTTAAACCGGATGGCCGGCTGGTACTCACTGGGTTTTGTCGCCAGCAGGCTCACCGGTGGGGATTTGATAACTGATAACTGATAACTGATAACTGATAACTGATAACTGATAACTGATAACTGAGAACTGAGAACTGAGAACTGAGAACTGTCCACATAGCCTCAAAGGATCATCGATGCGAGAAAAAAACTTCTATTGGCGCTGGCTTGCGGCATGCGCGGCATGCCTACTTTGTAGCGGGCTAGGGAGCGCCTGTGCAGCGGCGGATGCGCCTGAGGGGCTGAGCATCGAGGGCTACGCTGGACAAGTTAGCTATAGTCCCGGAGAGGAGCTGTCGCTGCACGTCTCGACGACTGCACCGACTTTCTCGGTGCACATCACGCGGCTCGGTGCCACGCCGCAAGTCGTGTTGGAACAAGCGGGAATCGCTGGTCAAGCGTCGCCGATCCCTGAAAACGCCTCGTCGCACGGCTGCGGCTGGCCGGCGCTGTGGAAGGCACCAATCCCTCAAGACTGGAAGTCCGGTTACTACCACGTCAGATTGTTCGCTCAGGCCGGCGGAGGCAAGTTTACTCATCGCAGCACACGCACCGCCGAGTCGAGTTGTTTCTTCATCTTGCGACCGGCCGAACCGGGCAAGAATTCGCGGGTGCTGATTCAGCTGAGCACCAATACCTATAATGCTTACAACAACTGGGGCGGCTTTAGTCTTTACGCATATAATGGGACCGCCGGCGTTCAGGGCAATCGCGTCTCATTTCATCGCCCGCCGGCGAGCCAGTTCGGCAACTGGGAGCATCCATTCATCGCGTGGGCGGAATCCAATGGCTACGCGCTGGACTATGCCTCCAACAACGATTTGGAATTCCACCCCGAGATGCTCAGCGCGTACCGATTGGTGCTCAGCGTTGGCCACGATGAATATTGGTCGTCTGCCATGCGCGACGCTTTAGAAAAGTATATCGGCGATGGAGGCAACGTGGCCTTCTTCAGCGGCAATACATGCTGCTGGCAAATTCGCAATGAGGAGCAAGGGCTCGCTCAGACGAGCTGGAAACAGCGCTATGTGATGGACCCGGTTTATCCAACCCAAGATCACTCTTTGCTGTCGACGCTGTGGAGCCATCACCTAGTGGGGCGACCGGAAAATCAGTTGACTGGAGTCGGGTTTTTATTCGGCGGCTACCACCTCAGCCATGGCCAGTTTATGGACGGTAAGGGAGCGTATGAAGTTCATCGTCCCGAGCACTGGCTGTTCGCTGGAACAGACCTTAAACGGGGAGCGCAGTTTGGCGCTCAAGATACGATCGTGGGCTACGAATGCGATGGCTGCGAATTCGAAATGAAAGACGGCTTGCCAGTTCCTACCGGCAGCGACGGTACCCCCAAGGGTTTTACCATCTTGGCGACGTGCCCTGCCCGCTGGGATCGCGGTGACTCTGAGTTCTACGATCGCTTTCCGGCTGATCGCGTCGGCGCCGCCGTGCTCGGCAGTTACACTCGCGGCGGCACTGTCGTCACCGTCGGTTCCACCGACTGGGCTCACGGACTGCGTGGTAAGGACCCGGTGGTTGAACAAATCACGCGCAATGTGCTCGATCGCCTGGGCGCCGACAAGTCTGAGAAAGCGAAGTAGTCCCCGCAGCGAAGTAGTTCCCGCAGCGAAGGGAATCCAGGCAGCGACGTATTCCAGGCAGCGAAGTAGTCCAGCAAAGAAGTGCGATAGGCCGAGACATGCGCGACACGATAGACCTCAACTGCGATGTAGGAGAGACCGACTTGCAGCGCGATGCGGCCTTGCTGCCGCTGGTCTCATCGTGCAACGTGTGCTGTGGTTCGCACGCTGGCGACATGCGGCTGATAACCGACACGGTCCGCGAAGCGCTGCGATTAGGTGTAGCCGTCGGCGCCCACCCCGGCTATCCAGACCGCGAAAACTTCGGGAGAGTCTCGCTGGCGTTCAGCCCCGAGAAGCTAGCTTGCGAAGTTATCGTCCAGTGCGATTTGCTGCGCGGGATCATCAGGTCCTTGGGTGGCACTTTGCATCATATCAAACCCCATGGTGCACTCTATCACGATCTGGCGCACCGGCCCGAACTGGCTGAGCAGGTGCTCACCGCCGTCACGCGAGCTTTCCCCGGAGTGGCAATCTATGGGATGGCATCCAGTAGCCAAGTGCAGGTCTGTCAGAATCTCGGCGTGCGATTCATTGCAGAGGCATTTGCCGATCGTCGCTATAACGCCGTTAACAAGCTGGTACCGCGCACCCAGGACAATGCTCTAATCTCCCAGGGCCGAGATTTTGTGGACCATTTCAATCGCCTGTTACGCGGGCAGATCCTAGATGCACAGAATCAAGTGCAGACTGTCTCCATCGACACAATCTGTCTGCATGGCGATTCGCCCAATGCTAAATCGCTAGCTCAAGCCGCGCACGTTTTACTGGAAGCAGCCCATGTCCGCTTGGCTCCCCCTGCCAACTGAGCGACTCGTCTGCCGGAACTTTCACGACGAGTTCTTGCTGTTGCGTCGACAGCACGCGACGAGCAGCGACATACAGATTACGCAGCGAGTGGCGAGTCTGCCGGCGCTTGGCCAGCGCATCTATGATCTGCAACTTGCTTTTGTGGATGAAGTCATCGCTACTGAAGTTGAGATTTGTTTGCGACTCAATCCGCGGTTTACCTACGTAGGCTATGCGGTAGCGCTAGGCATGGTGTGCGACGCGTTGAAGCGACCGCTGGCCAGCGATGCGCATCGCGACTGGAGGTTGCCGGTGTACTTTATGAGCGATGATCACAACAGCTCGTCAAGCGATCGTGCCATCGCGGACGCAGCAACCAGCCAGACGCCCTACAGGTCTGCCGTCCAGAGCGATTGGGGGTTGGTCGAGCGAGCCAGCGGGCTAGCGCGCGCGGAGGTGATCGAACGCCTGTTGCAGGTCGAATTGCGGTTGGCGATGTTTGGGTTTTTACCAGGCTTTGCCTATCTAAGCGGCCTGCCTGAGGCCTTGCACATTCCACGCAAACACACTCCAGCCATCGTCGCGCCGGCCAACTCACTGGCGTTGGGTGGCAAGTATCTGGGGATCTACTCTCTACCCAGTCCGGCGGGCTGGAACGTGATCGGCAGCTTAGGTGTGCGTCTGCTGCAGTCGGATAAGCTGCCACCAATTGCCATGCGTCCGAACGACCGAGTTCGGCTCGTACGCATCGATGCGCAGCAGCTACAGACGATGCGGAGCAGTGATCTCGACCTCACCGCTTACAACTCAGATGCATAAGGCTTTTTAGATGGCGCATATTGCAGTTATTCACGCCGGGCTGATGACCACACTCCAGGATGCGGGGCGCGCCGGCTTAGCCTTCTACGCTATTCCCGCTGCCGGACCGCTGGATCCAGCGGCGGCTAAGGCGGCCAATTTCTTGGTGGGCAATGCACCCCAGAGCACGGTCCTGGAATGCAACTTTGTGCCACCTGCGCTGCGCTTTGAGCGAGCTGCGGAGATTGCCTTAACGGGTGCCGACATGCGCTGGCAGATCGATGGCGCGCCCACTAGATGCAATCGGACAGTGACAGTTCCGGCAGGTGCTCTTCTATCTGGCCAGCCAGCCACGCAGGGGAGCCGCGCCTATATCGCGGTGGCCGGATGCATCCACACCGAGCGGAGTTTTGGGGCTACGGCCTGCTACGCTTTGGCGAGCTGGGGAGGCAACGCTGGCCGACCGCTGCGACCTGGGGATCGGATCTGTTGGCAGGCGGCCTCCGTCAGTTGGCGAATCGAGTTGAGTGTGCCCGCGGCGGCGCCAAGCTGCGCGGTGATCGAGGCGCTCAGCGGTCCGGAGTTCGAACGCCTGACGCCCGATTCAAAACGCCGCATGGCGGCCGGTGCCTTTTGCGTGACGCCAGAGAGCAACCGCATGGGGGCGCGTCTGGAGGGGCCGCTGCTGTCGGTACGCGAAGGTTTGTTGGATAGCGTGCCCGTTCTACCCGGCATAATTCAGTTGCTTCCGTCGGGCCAGTGCATTGTGGTCCTGCAAGATGGCCAGACCACCGGCGGCTATCCGCGCATCGCCTACCTTCCGAGTTCGTCCCTGGGGCGCTTCAATCAGCTACGCGTGCACGAGCCGTTTGCTTTGCGAGTGCGAGACAGCAGCGGCTAATCCATAGAGGCAGACTAGGCGGTGCATTGCGATTGCTGTGCTTTAGCAATGTCCACCTCCCGCCGGTTTGGTTTTAGCCCGTCTCGATGGATGGATTTTCTAACCAACCATTTTTAAACCACAAATCACGCGAGCCATTTGCACAGGCGCGACGCGATGGCTGTACGAGGGAGCGGATACTGTCGATTATTGCACACCCGGTTTAGCCAAATCCGGGGCGGTGGGATAATGGTTAAAAGATGTCGGGTTAGAAAATCTGCGCATGCCATGCACAGAGCGCGACCGGTTTGGACGCTAGGGGAGCCGCGAGGCGCGCGCGCGGTCTATGGCGATTGGATGCGAACTGCCGCGGCTGTGGTTTTAGCCCGTCTCGATGGCTGGATTTTCTATCCATCCATTTTTTAACCAGAAATCACGCGAGCCATTTGAGATTGAAGACAAGTTCGCGGCGGTCGCGAAAAAATGTGGTTGAGAGGCAGCCGTGGCTAACGCCAAAACGGCTGACTGTTTTGCTACAATGGGTAACTTCTGCAAGCTACCCCCGCCTAGAACTGGAGCCTCCATGAAGATTTTCACTGCGCGATTGAAGACGATTTGCGAGTACGCAATCGGCCTGAGTACCCTGTTGTTTTTGCCTGCCGTGCAGCATCTAAACGCTCAAGACAGCACGAGGAAGGAGCAGCCGGGGGGGGCGAGTGCGGTAGCACAGGCGGCGGATAGCACATCGCGAGGGGGACGTTTGATCGACGTCCAGCGGATTTGGAATGAGTCCAAACACAATGCGTTCACGGATCTGATTCGCTTTCAAGATCAGTGGTTCTGTGTCTTTCGCGAGGCGACGGGGCATGTCTCGGGCGACGGCGCGCTGCGAGTTATCCGTTCCAGCGATGCGAAAAATTGGACCTCGGCGGCGCTGATCACCAGCGACGTGGCCGACCTGCGCGATGCCAAAATAACGGTCACCCCCGACCAGCAATTGATGCTCTCGGGAGCGGCAGCTATGCACGATACGAGCGAATACAAACATCAATCGATGAGCTGGTTTTCCGACGATGGGCAGACGTGGAGTGCGCCGGTGGAGGTTGGGCAGCGCGACAACTGGTTGTGGCGGGTGACATGGCATAAAGGCCAGGCATACGGGGTGGGTTACGCGACAAACGACGCTCAGGGCCGACTAGCGAGACTCTATCGCAGCCCGGACGGCAAGCTTTTTGAGGTACTGGTGGAGCGTTTGTTCGATAAAGGGTATCCCAATGAAACGTCATTGGTATTCACGCCGGATGAGACGTGTTATTGTCTGCTGCGCCGCGACGCGGATAGTCGAACTGGGATGTTCGGCACCGCGCAGGCTCCCTACACCGACTGGACATGGAAGGACTTGGGGGTTCACGTAGGCGGTCCGCAGATGATCCAACTGCCCGACGGGCGTCTCATCGCCGCGGTGCGCTTGGTCGATGGTGCCGCGCGAACCTCATTGTGCTGGATCGATCCCGAGCAGGCTAAGCTTACTGAGTTTCTCAAGCTCCCCTCGGGCGGCGACACGAGCTACGCCGGCATGGTTTGGCACGCCGATCGGCTGTGGGTCAGCTACTACTCAGCCCACGAAGCCAACGCTGACTTCACCACCGCCATCTACTTAGCCCAGGTCGAGCTCGACTGACCGGCTTCGGCGGCGGCCCGGCGCGAGCTTACAGTACCATACCAGCCCGACGCGTGAGCGAGTGACTATGATCCTTGGCAGTCGCACCCACTGGCTACCCATCGCTATCACAGCCGCCTTTGGCTTGGTGGCTTATTTCGGTATTGTCACTTTCGTCAGCACTCGCCAAATCCGAGAGGGCGAGAGACAGATAGAGCTGGCCTATGCCATACGTGAAGCGGCACATCAACTGTTATCGGCGATGAAGGATAGCGAGACTGGTCAGCGCGGCTTTGTATTGACAGGCGACGAGGACCACCTAGCTATTCATGACCGGGGAGTCGCTGACGCCAAGCACTTGTTCGAGCAGCTTGATCAGCTAGCAGGACACAGCCCTGAAGTGCTGGACAGTCTGCACAAATTGCGTGCGGCCTTCGACCAACAGCAGACGCATTTCTCCCACATCATTGCGCTCCGTCGTCGCCAGCCGGACCGTCGCATAGGCGATAACGTGCTAGAGGTGATCCAGTTGGGCGTCGGTAAAACCATCATGGACTCGGCCCGCGCCGCAGAAGAGGCGCTGGTTGAGACGCAAAGTCAGAAGCTCAATCGGATCGAGGCCAATACACGCTACCTGACCAGTCTGACACAGTCGACTACCACCGCCGGACATTTGATCGCGCTAGGTTCCATCTTGTGCATCGGACTAGCTGCTTATGCCGATCGTCGCAAACGCAGCGACGCCGAGACTGCGCTACTGAAGGAGCAGGACGAGCTAGCGGCTATCTTGGAACAGATCAGTGAAGCGGTCGTCATCACCGATCTAGCCGGGTCTATCCAGTCGGTCAACTCGGGGGCGGAAAGACTGCTTAATAGTTCCGGTGCTGATATCGCTGGTAAAGCGTTCCGCGACTTCTTGCAGGTTGACCCACAGCAGTGGTCACGGGAGCTGCAGGAGCTGGATGACACCGGCTTTTGCATCGCTGAACGCGTATGGACCCCTGCTCCAGGGCAGCTTTTGTTTCTCGAAGTCAGACGCTCGTTCATTCACGATCAAACAGGTCGCCGGACGGGCAAGCTCACACTGCTGATCAACATCACCGATCGCAAATTAGAGGAGGCCAAGGAGCGGCGATCGCAGCGGTTGGAGAGTATCGGTACCCTGGCCGGAGGCGTCGCGCATGACTTAAACAATGTTCTGACGCCGATTTTGATGGGTGCGAAACTAGTCAAGCGAGGAAATAAGAATGCTTCGCGTTTGCTGGATACCATCATCATTAGCGCCGAACGCGGCAGTAAGATGCTGAACAAACTGTTGGCCTTCGCCGGTGGCGATAATCCTGGCCTGCAGGCGGTGGACATCCGCGAAATAGTGCTGGAGACTGAGGAGATCTTGAGCCACACGTTGCCCAAGACCATCGATTTGCAAATCATCGTGCCCGCTGACCTACCACTAATCTTAGCGGACACTACTGAATTGTCACAGGTTGTGCTCAACTTAGCTATCAACGCCCGCGATGCAATGCCCTCGGCCGGAGTGCTGCGAATTGAAGTCAAGCTATTTCGTATGGACATGGCACGCGCCGAGAGGAGCGACCGTTTGCTTCCCGGCGAGCACATTTTGTTGAGCGTTTCCGATACTGGGATTGGGATTCCCAGCGAGCATCTCGACCGCATTTTCGATCCGTTTTTTACTACCAAGCCGCAGGGGCACGGGACCGGCTTAGGGTTGGCTACGACGCTGGGCATCGTTCGCTCTTACGGCGGCGATATCAATGTCTACAGTGAAGTAGGCGGTGGCACGAAGTTCTCGGTCTACTTCCCTGTTCTGGCCTCGCAAGATCACGTTGCGGCGAGCAGCGAGGATGCCGTTAGTTCCCTAGCGGGCCAGGGGGAGACAGTGCTGATCGTAGACGACGAAGTCGCTATTGTAGAAACTGCCCGCGAAACCCTCGAATGCAATGGCTATCGCGTACTGACTGCGGCCAACGGAGAGGATGCAATCGCATCTTTTAAGCAGCGGCTACATCGCATCGATTTGGTACTGCTGGATATGATGATGCCCGGCCTGGACGGCAACGCAACGAAGTGCGCCCTACGAGCATTTGCGCCAGGGTGTAGAATACTCGCCACGAGCGGCCTTCGCCGACCGGGCGGCGACGGGGAAAAGCTAGTTGACATTAATGGTTTTTTGGCGAAACCCTATTCGGACGAGCAACTCTTGCGGGCCATTCGTAGCGTTATCGAAAGCGGCGATTGACTTCTGAAAGAATACCATGCGATTGCTTGTGATAGACGACGAACCGCTCATCCTGGAAACAGTCGAGGCGGCTTTCCCTAACGAGAGAGTGACGACCTGCAACTCATCCGCGGCCGGAATCAAACACTTTCTCAACGAGCGGCCCGATGTCGTGCTGTGTGACATCCGCCTGCCAGACATGTCCGGCATGGAAGCCTTCGAGAAAATGCACCAAATAGACAGCACCATTCCCATTTTATTGATGACTGGCCAAGGCACGGCAGGCACGGCCATCGAGGCTATGCAGCGTGGCGCTTTTGAATACGTATTGAAGCCGCTCGATCCCGACATCTTGATTCCGCTCATCGAAAACGCTGCTGAAACAAGCCGCATGACTCGAGTCTCCGCCATCGTTCCTGTGGACTCTGCTGACCACGTTGCTCTGGACGATTTAACCAATGATCTATTAATCGGCCAGTGTCCGGCTATGCAGGAGGTCTACCGCTCTATCGGGCGCGCGGCCAAGCAACATGTCACGGTATTAATCCTGGGCGAAAGCGGCACGGGCAAGGAAGTCGTCGCACGTGCACTGTTCCAGTACGGGGCGCGTCCCAAGGGAAGGTTTCTGGCGATCAACTGCGCTGCCATTCCCGAACAATTGCTCGAGAGCGAATTGTTCGGTCACGAAAAGGGAGCTTATACGGGAGCTGAGACCAAACGCATCGGCAAGTTTGAACTGTGCAGCGAGGGGACTCTGTTCCTGGATGAAATTGGTGACATGACCCCTCTGATGCAAACTAAAATTCTGCGTGTCTTGCAGGAACAGAGCTTCGAACGCATCGGAGGCAACCAGACGATCTCGACCAACGCGCGTCTAATTGCTGCCACCAACCGCGACCTGGATCAAGCCATCGAAGACAAGGAGTTTCGCAGCGACTTGTTCTATCGGCTGAATATCTATGCTATTCGCTTGCCGCCACTGCGCGAACGCGGCGATGACGTGCGTTTGCTGGCCAGCTATTTCCTGTGCAAATTCGGCCAGGAGCTCGGCAAGCAGGTCACCGGCTACGCACCCCAAGCCATGGACCTGTTGCTAGCTTACTCGTGGCCAGGCAACGTCCGCGAGTTGCAAAGCGTCGTCAAGCACGCACTGCTGGAGGCCACTGGGCCGGTCATCACGCCCGCCTTTCTTCCGGAAAACCTCCGCCGTAACAAAAGCAGCGATGACGCATCTTCCGGCCTGTCGCTCAGCGCTTCGGCTGCCTCCAAGGTCCCCGCACCGCTGATGGACTTTACGCAAATGACCCGCGACTTGCTGAATAGCGGTAGTGACGAAATTCATCGAGAACTTATCAGTGTCGCCGAACGGAAGATCTTCTCAGAGGTGCTTAAGCATACCGATGGCAATTTAACTCAAGCCGCCAAACGGCTGGGCATCACGCGCACCACGCTGCGAACTCGGCTTGATCATCTCGGCATCTCGCTTGAGTTCACCGTCAACGCAGATAAAAGTTAGCAGGCCACCGATAGTAAGTGAGGAATTTTGCCTCGAGCGGGAATTTTGGCCTACAGTCAAGTGCCTCTCATGGCAATCGACCTTGTCAATTGTGCTGGTCTAAGATTAATTTTAGCTGCTGAGATCGCAAATTTTGCAGCCGGTGGCCGCGCTGGTACAGGGCTTGCTTAGTCTCAGTTAAAGTAGCTGGCACAGGGCTTGCTTGGAGCGCTTGCTACGCACACCGCTGGCGCCAGAGAGTGTTTTGCAGTGCCTGCAAGTTTAATTCGCGTGGCTGCCCCAGCCCCAGCCGTGTCGCTTCACGCGGCTGAAGTGGCGTCGTTGAACTGGATAGGTAAGCTAGAAACCCGAGCTAGAAACTTAATTTAAGAATTTATATTATGCCTAATGCACCTACCACACGAGATCACTTGGCCGAGTTGACTGCGGCGATCGTCGAGCACAGCGACCCCTTTCAGCGCATTGTGGCTCAGGTAAGCCAGGTCTTGGTTGGGCAGGAAAGATTGATCCATCGCATGCTCATCGGCCTGCTCGCCAACGGTCACCTGTTGATCGAGGGAGTACCGGGGCTGGCTAAAACTACAGCAGTAGCCAGTTTGGCTAAAGCCATCGATACGGGCTTTCAGCGACTGCAGTTTACACCCGATCTACTGCCGGCCGACCTGATCGGAACCCAGGTCTATCGGCCACAGGATCAAACGTTCGTAGTTCAAAAAGGGCCCATTTTCTCCAATCTCATTTTGGCCGATGAAATCAACCGCGCACCGGCCAAAGTGCAAAGCGCTCTGCTCGAAGCAATGCAGGAGCGGCAGGTCACGATCGGTGGCGAGACGTTTCCACTGGAGCAACCGTTTTTGGTCATGGCTACGCAGAATCCGGTGGAGCAGGAGGGGACGTACCAGCTCCCCGAGGCACAAACCGACCGCTTCATGTTGAAGGTCATCGTCGAGTATCCGACTCGCGACGAGGAGCTGCAGATTTTGCAGCGCATGAGCAAGACATCGGCGCGGTTCGATATCCAACCCGTCACTTCACCCGCCGAGATTTTTGCAGCCCGCAGGCTAATGGATGAAGTGCTTGTCGATATCAAAATTCAAAACTATATCGTCGACCTAGTGATGGCCACGCGCAATCCGGAAGCCTATGGACTGAAGCTCCGCGAGCTGATTCAGTTTGGCGGTTCACCGCGGGCAACCATCAACTTAACCTTGGCGGCCAAGGCCAATGCATTTTTAGCGGGGCGAGCCTTCGTGACTCCAGCGGACGTGAAAGAAATCGCTCTGGACGTGCTGCGCCACCGCGTCGTGCTGACGTACGAAGCAGAGGCCGAAGAACGCAACAGCGATTCCATCATTCGGGAGATCCTGCATCATGTCCAAACACCGTAAGCGCCTACCATGATCCCACGTGAAATTCTCCGCAAAGTCCGCACTATTCAAATCCGCACGTCGCACAAGGTCGACGAGCTACTAGTAGGTAATTGGCATTCGGCATTTAAGGGACGAGGCATTGAGTTCGAAGAAGTGCGGCCGTACCAGGTTGGCGACGATGTGCGAGCCATCGATTGGAATGTTACCGCACGCAGCGGCCAACCATTTGTAAAGCTGTTTCGTGAAGAGCGAGAATTGGTGGTCCAGCTGTTGGTCGATCTTAGTGGGTCGCAGAACTTTGGGACTACTACGCAGACTAAGCGTGATCTGATCGCTGAGCTCGGCGCGCTGCTCTCGATGTCTGCTATCAAGAACAACGACAAAGTCGGTCTGACGTTATTTACGGATGCGATTGAAAAGAGCATCCCCGCGCGCAAAGGATCACGGCATGTGCTGCGAATCATCCGCGAAATTTTGTACTGCCAACCGATGGGCACCGGCACCAATTTGCGGCACGCGCTGGATCATCTACAGCGCGTGGCCAAACGCCGTGCAGTGGTGTTTTTCATTTCCGACTTCCAAGACGTCGATTACGAAAAGGCGTTGAAAGTAGCTAGCCGCCGTCACGATATAATTCCGGTGGTAATCTCTGACCCACGCGAACGAACCATGCCCAATGTCGGCTTGGTGCGTCTGCAGGACGCCGAGACGGGGCACACCCTCACGCTCGACACGTCTAGCCGCAGGAATCGCGAACAGTATGCTGAATTGGTTCTCAAGCAAACGGCAGCTCGCGATCACCTGTTTCGCAGACTGAAGCTGTCCCCTTTACATTTGGAGACTGGACGCGATATCGTGCAGCCGCTGCATCGCTACTTCCACGCGCGGGAGAGTCGAGCATGACATCTGCCGCTCGTTGTATCGCCTGGGCACTGTTAGCGGTGTCTACACTACTGACTACTGTTGTTAATGGCAGTCAGCCGAGCCTCTCTGCGACTGCATCCACCGATTCAGTGCGAGTTGTCGAGCCCTTTACATTGAGCATCAGCGTTCGAGCAGACCAAGGCGCGAAGGTCGCCTTTCCCGACGTGGCAGACAAGCTGGGCACATTTGAAGTCCACGGCGTCCAGGACGTTTTTGATGTGCCCGATGCCGATGATCCACGCCTGCGCATATGGACACGTCGCTTGACGCTCGACAGCGTAGAAACGGGGGAGCTACAAATTCCGCCGGTCAATGTGCAGGTCACACAGTCAGGCCAAGCTACTCAGTTGACAACTCAGCCAATCGCCGTTCGCGTGGTCAGTGTCCTGGAAGATCGCAGCGACCCCACCAAGTTTCGCGATATTCAGTCAGTCGTCGATCTGCCGCTGCCCGAACCGCGGCCAACTCGCACCATCCCCTGGGTGGCAGTTGGCAGCCTGGCGCTAGTCGTATTGGCTTTGTCGATGGCCGCAGTCGCCTATCGTCGCCGCCCCGGCGTCGCGCCGCTGGTCTGGGCTTCGCGACAACTAGACGCGTTGCATCCAGACACCGCCGACGTCGCCCAGCGGCTGTCACGCATACTTCGCGAATTCTTGATCCTGCATTTCCAAGTCCCTGAAGTACACCCAGCGGGATTTGGTCAATCCGCGCAAGAAATTGTCCAGACTCTGTGCAACCTGCACCGAATGGACGCCTCCACGGCCGATCGCCTGCAGCGGATTTTTGATGTGACGGATCGAGCCAAGTTCGCGGGGTTGCCACTGTCGCCAGCGGAAGCCGAACGTGACATTGCCGACGCCCGCGAAATATTGGCCTCATTCAAGCGAAACGACTAGCGCTGATATTTGGCGGTAGCGACATACACTTCACACACTTCACACACTTCACACACCACACACACCACACACACTTCACACACTTCACACACTTCACACACTTCACACAC
>CAKQWG010000062.1 GCA_934278005.1 uncultured Pirellulaceae bacterium
GGCGCAACGCCCAGCGATGCCGATCAGCAGCCACGCCAGCGGCACCGCTGGCTGATCCACGATGTCGATCAACGGGAAGTGGTGCGGTTTTGCATCGAGCAACAAGCTGGCTCAGAATGGCTCCAAAGTGCCGAGTATCAATGCGACGGGCATTTTGACTACACGCGCCCGCAACTCCCACAGCCGCAGCCCGACGCGCACTATTCGCGTGCGGCGGCAATGGTCAAGGCGATCCCCTGGACCAACCCTCGCGGTATCGCGGTGGTGGTGCAGGACGATGCGGAACCGTACACCGCTCAGGCGTTATGCCACGAGTCGGGACTAGATGTCGTCGTGCTGCTCAAAGACGAAGAGCAGGTTCATCAACTGCGCAACACACTCCTGCAGCGGCAGATGTATGGGAGGCCGATCAGCGTCCATTCACTGACGGACCTACCCAAGATCCCCAACAACTGTTTGAACGTGGTATGGTTGGTCGCCGACAGCCAACAATCGTTGAGCCGGTTAAGCGACGCTGCGGCAACCGATGCCTTTACCGCTCTGGAGCGCTGCCTCACGCCGGGCGGCCTTTTCATCAACGCCGGCAGCCAGGTCGGCGGTGAAGCTAGTATGAAAGGCTACAGCGATGTCTCCCCGGCGGCCGCTGCTGACCTGCAGATCGCCGTGCATCGCAAACCGCGGCTTGAAGGCTCAGCCGGGTGGACGCACATGTATGGCACGGGGGACAACACAGCCTTTGCCGGTGAGACGCTGGCCGGGGCCTCCTATGCGGAGCAGTTGGAAGTTACTTGGGCCGGCCGTCCCGGGCCGCGCTACCAATCCGACCGCGGCAATCGCAAGCCCTCGCCGCTGGCTGCCAACGGAAGACTGTATCTGCAAGGCCACTATCGTCTGCTTGGCTTGGATGCCCACAACGGCACCATTCTGTGGGCCAAGGAAATGCCCAAGATGGTCCGCTTCAATATTCCGCGCGATTGCTCCAATTGGTGCTGCGATTCACAGGCGATCTATGTAGCCGTGGAAGATAAATGTCTCAGGCTGGACGGAGCGACCGGAGAGCAATTGGCAGAGTTCACCGCGCCAACGACTGACCGCGGCAAAATGAACTGGGGATTCGTCTCGCGCCAGGATGACCTGCTGATCGGCAGCAGCGTGGCTCCGTCGTCCTCCTTCACCGAGTACTGGGGCAACGAGTTTTGGTACGATGCTAAGGATGGCGAAAACGCTAAGAAAGTCGCCTCCGATGTGTTGTTCGCCGTCGATAGCCAGACAGGCGTCGAGCGCTGGCGGTACGACTCAGCTCTGGTCATCAACCCGACCATCGCTATTTCCAACGGAAGAATTGTCTTTGCGGAGTGCCGCTCCAAGCAACTACGCGATGCACCATCGCGACGCTTAGATGGTGACGAACTGTGGAACAACCTATTTATCGTCGCGCTCGATAAACACACGGGCCAAATGCTATGGGAATCGCCCGCTAAACCACTTCCGGGCGTCTCTGCAATGTACGGCGTAAGCACGCAGGATCAATACCTGCTCGAGACCAGCTCCGGCGGCGAGTTTGCGCTCTACTCGCTGGCGCTGGACTCTGGGAAAATGCAATGGCGAGGGAAGTACGGCTGGGAAGCAGATCACCATGGAAAGCATCTGTCGCGACCAGCTATCGTAGGAGACAAAATCTATCTTCGCCCGCTCACTCTGGATCGAATAAGCGGAAAAGTGTTGTCCAAAACCTTTCCCGTCGGCCATCAGTGCGGCACGTATACCTGTACCAGCAATGCAATTTTCCTGCGCGCAGGAAACCTTGCCATGTGGGACGGCAATTCAGTTGGGGCCACGCGATGGGAACGTCTACGGCCGGATTGCTGGATTAGCACCATACCGGCTGAGGGAATGTTGCTCTCGCCCGAAGGGGGCGGAGGGTGCTCGTGCGGTGGATGGATCGAAACCTCCGTCGGCTTTGGAACGAGAATGCAACCGTGAAAAGCTTCATTTCGCTACTAACGATTCTATGGGTGACCACGCTCGCTACGGCCTGTGATTATACGGTCCGCGATATCGGATTCGTGGAATTTAGTGAACCCAGGCTGCGGTTGGTTGTGCTGTTTCATGACGATTTGGATGAAGCGCAGCTACGCCGGGCGCAGCGCGAGTTGAATCGACAAGCCGCTGAGCCTCACTGCCGCGCATGGAATCTGAACTTCCAGTCTGGCACACTCGCCAATCTGAATGATCCGACGGACGCGCAGCGCACTTGGCTGCGCGACAGCGACCGCGATTGGTCCTGCTGGCTGAGACGCAGCGACGGAGAGTACAGACTTCTTGAAGAAGCCTCCATCGACCACCGCCCAGACTGGGAGCAGCTTCTTGGGGAGCATCTTCAGTTGCCTTTGCTGCAAACATTTCGGGAGCAAGCACTGGATTCGTTTGCACAGGTGGTGCTGTTTGAAGCTACATCTACGGAAGACAATGAAAAAGCTGAGCAGGTAATCGCAAAAACGCTGGATGCCCTGGGCAAAGCCGCTAGTTTACTCCCGCGCCCGATCACCCAACCCGTGAGAGTCATCCGCGTGGCGGCCAGCGACCGCGAAAAATACGCCGCGCTGCTGTGGTTGATGCATAGCCGAGAACTGGCGGCAGATACGCCTAGCTTGGTCACGCTCTACGGCCGCGGTCGCTTGGCAGGCCCCACGCTGCAGGGCGCTGACAGCCAAGTTGACGCACTGCTGGGTCAGCTCGTACTGGTTGGTCAAGCCTGTGAGTGTGGTACACAGCGCAATTGGGTTCAGTACCCACACTTGCCCATCGCTTGGCCAGAAGAGTTGCAATCGAGCATCGCCGATCATGTCGGCTTTGATCATCGCAGCACACTCATAATCGAAGAGGTTAAGCGCATTATCCAGCGCGGCCCACAAAGCCTGCCCAATGGCCGCGATGACGTCGGGGATGTTGTGAATTCGACACTCTCCTTGTCCGGTAGCGGAGTGTCCGATGAACTCAGTGCGACAGTTATCCAGGGAGACGGTTGGGGCTTTGAGCCCAGTGCGGAAAGTTCTTCTGCTGCGGACGCCGATCAAGCGGCTCCACTGATAGCGATTCCCATCGGTCATGCCGTACCAGAAGCGGTGGCTGAAAGGAGCCCCGTTGAACTGAGCAACTCTTCCGCGGACATCGCCTCACAGGCCCCCGGCGGGCGGGTATCCGGCGGGCTAAGCGGATTTGCATTGCTGTTAATCGCCGCTGCAATAGCCGTTGGCATCCTACTTTGCCTGCGTCTTTACAGATCCAGCTCAATCGCTTGAGCTGTTTCCTTGAGCCACTTCCGTGCGCGTCGCTTCGTTCGGCTCACTTCGCGTCCGAGCGAATCGCCAGCCCCGGCAGAGCATCTTCGACCAACTGGCCCTCGCGAACGACTGGAGTTCCCGCCACCAAGACCCACGGAATTCCCTGGGACGGTAGGAACGGCTGCTCATAACCGGCTTGCTCGGCTACCGCGGCAGGATCAAACAACGTCAAATCGGCGTCGCAACCGATTTGCACGCGGCCTTTGCGAGCCATCATGGGGACCAAGGTCTGCAAGCGTTCGGCGGGCATTAGGCTCATCTTCTTGATGGCGCTCATCAAATCCAGTTCCTGTTGCTCGCGAACATAATGCCCTAAAACGCGTGCATAAGTTCCCGCATTGCGAGGATGGCCCACTAGTCCGTCGCTGGCGATCATCATCAGTGGATGCTTGACTGCCAGCGTGACCGCTGCCTCGGTGTTGTTATGGACGATGACCAACCCTCCTTGCTGGCGAAAGCGTTCAAAACTCAACTGATCAAGTCGCTCGCCCGTAGCGCCCCACTGAATATCGCTGACGTCAATTCCCAAGCGCTGCTGATAGCCAGGAGCGAAAATGGCTGATTGAATCTCGGTCATGCCTGCAGTCCAGGGATAGCATTCGATGCTGATGTCTTGCCCTTCCTCGCGCAAGGCTTCGACCATGTGGATGAGCTCCCCCATCGCATCGCGCGCGCCGGCCTGAAAGTGTACGAAGTGCAGCGCGGCACCAGTGGTGGCGCCTAGCTTGGCTGTGTCCATTACGAATTGCTGCGACTTGTCACCTCTTCCGCGTCCACCTAGATGAATATGGCAGGATGCCTGTTTTGCCGCCGCGCGACGAAACATGGAGACGACCTCCGAATCGCTTGCCGCCGGTGTGTAGGCAAAACCGAATCCAACGGCCACAGCCCCCGCCTCAATTCCCTGTGTGATCAAATCGGCCATCTCCTCAATTTGTTCGGCTGTTGCCTCTTGTGAAATGGCTCGCGCGCCGTCCGCAGGTAGAAAGCTGGCTGCGTCCCCCATAACCTTCATGCGCACCGGAATGTGGCCGATGGAAACTCCGTGATTCAATCGTGACTTACCCGCGCGCGCGTCATACCAGTCCGCGACCTCGGCTGTACCCACCTCCAGCTCCAATGCACTGGTAACTCCGTCTCGCACTTTGAGCCGCAGGCTCTGGTCGTCCCAGGCATGCTGATGCAAGTCGATGAAACCCGGCGCCACAACTAGCCCGGTGGCATCGATGATCTCGCGACCGCTCAGCGGCGCCTGGCTGATGGCTGTGATGACGCCCGCATCGATTCCACAATCGCGTATGCCATCTAGGCCGCTCGCCGGATCGATGACCCTACCGTTGCGAATGACCAAATCATGCTGTTGAGCGTTACTGGAGCTAGCGATCACAACTACGTTAACGACACATAAGCCGATGACACACAAGCGACGTTTGAGCATGATAGAGTCCAGCAAAGAATAGGGATTCATGGGCGGCAAGCAAAGCGTGGTGTGTTACCATGGATGCACAAGCCAAGCCCCGCATTATACACTTGTCGCCGATGCCGACCTGGTTACGCTCACCACAAACATCTCGAGGGCAGTCCGTCCATGAAGCTTTGTACCTCAACCATATTTCTATTGTGCCTGTCGGCTTGGCTGCCCACCGCGGCGCTCGGACAAATTGGAAAATCCCCAGACTCTGTCGCAGTTCCCGAGATCCGCTCCTCGTGGGACGACCTGACCAACGGCATTACCACTAAGGCCGACTGGCAGCATCGCAGAACGGAATTAAAAGCTAAGTATCTTGAGCTGCTGCGAGACCAATATAAGCCGCAGAAGCCGGCGTTGGATCTCCAGATCCATGAAGAAGTTGTGGTCGATGGGCTGTATCGCCGCCAGTTGATCAGCTATGCCGTGGAGGCGGACGAGCGAGCGCACGCGTATTTGGGAATTCCGCTGGAGTTAGCTGATAAGGCGCCAGCCATCGTAGCCTTGCACGGCACCTACGAGTTCGGCGCGAAGCAAGCCGCAGGTCTGATCGACAATCCCGACAAAGCCTACCTGGACCATCTTTGCCGCCGCGGGTACGTCGTTATTGCACCGGAACATTTTGTCTCCGGTCATCGCGTTCCGCCCGAAGGTGCCTACGATACCAGCCGGTTCTACGAGAAGCATCCGCAGTGGACAGCCGTCGGTAAGTTCACCTACGAGCACTCGATTGCAATCGACGTACTGCAGTCGCTCGACCAAGTCGACGGCGACCACATCGGAGCGTTGGGGCATTCGCTAGGTGGACACGGGACATTCTTCTTGGCGGCCTATGACGACCGCATCCAAGCCTCGGCGTGCAATTGTGGCGCATCGTTTTTTCGCCATAATCCGCAGGTCGCCGCCTGGTCACGCGACCGTTGGTACGTCTACTTTAAACCGCTACGCGAAGACTTGCTTAAGGGTGACTTGCCGGCCATCGACTTCCATGAAATTATTGCTCTAATCGCTCCTCGAGCTTTCCTGGATCTCTCTGGAATGAACGATGGGCACGGTCCCACTCAACGCCAACGTGTGCTGATGCTCATGAAGATCATGGACATCTATGAGCTGCAGGAAGCTCCACAGAATTTCGCATTCTATGTCCACGGTCGCGGTCACTCGGTCGCTCATGAATCGAGACAGCTAATGTATGGCTGGATGGACACGCATCTCAAACCGCAGTCAGCCACGCAAACTCGCTTGGTCGACCCAGAGTCAGTGACTGTAAACACAGTTGCACCATAATTTCGATACGGAGCTCGTATGAAAACGAATCGCAGAGAGGTCCTCAAATCGCTGGGCGGCGCGCTAGGTGTCAGCGGACTAGTCTTGCCCGCGCGCCGACTTGTCGGCGACGACAGATCGCCTGGTGGCGGTTCCCCAGTTGCGCGTCCACGAGGCACAAGTCCAGTCGGCCTGCCGGAGAACTGGCGGGCGATGCGCAAGTTCGATGTGCATGCGCACGTGTGGGAGTCGCTGCATCTGCCCAATGCGGACTGGAGTGGCGTAGAGGCGTTGATTGAAGCGGCCCAGTCATTGGGTATCGAAAAATTATGTTGTTCCCGTCCGGTCACTGGCGGCATCATGGCTAACGTAGCGCAGGTGCGCGAGGTCAACGATTCGGTGTTGGCCGCCGCCAGGCGCTACCCCGATCACATCGCGGGCTTCTGCTTTGTCCAGCCGGGCAATGGTTCGGCAGCAGTGGACGAAATAGACCGCTGCGTAGACGCTGGAATGATCGGCGTCAAACTCTACAATCAGTACAAATATTCCGAACCGATCGTGTTTCCGATCGCCGAACGCTGCATCGATCGCCAGATCCCTATCATTGGCCACTCGGGGCATGTGACCGACGCGAACACCAAGGCAGCGCAGCCTAACATTTCCGATTCGCTGGACTTCTGCCTGCTGTCGGGGCGCTATCCCGAGCTGCTACTGATTCTGGCGCATATCAATGGCGGCGGTGACTGGGAGTGGGCCATCAAGGCGCTACGCAGTTGCCCCAACGTCTACCTCGACACCAGTGGCAGTGTGCTTGAAAGCGATACTATCGGCATGTGCGTTCGTGAACTTGGGCACGAACGCATTCTGTTTGGGACCGATTCAACGATGGAGGGAGGCGTCGGAAAAATCCTGTCTGCCGATCTCACACCAAGCCAGCGCGAGGACATCTTCTGGCGCAATCTGCAGAAAATTCTGGACCGGAGACAAGCATGATTATTGATGTCAACGCATACATCGGCCACTATCCATTTCGCAAACTCGTGGCGCGCACTGCTGAGCAGTTAGTCAAACTGATGGACGCCAACGGCATCGACCGCGCCGTGGTGTCTTCGCTGCATGCTGTCTTCTATCGCGACGCACACCGAGGTAACGAAGAGCTAGTGGAGCAGAGCCAGGCACACAGCGGGCGACTGATCCCTGTTGCAACGCTCAACCCCAAGTATGCCGACTGGCGCCGCGATCTGGACGAGTGCGTCACACGCTGGAACATGAAGGCGGTCACTCTGGTGCCTGAACACCATGGCTATAGCCTGAGCGATGAATATGGCCAGGCAGCCCTCGAGCAAATTGTCGAATACGGCTTGCCGCTCGTGCTGACTCAGCGCTTTGAAGACCGCCGGCAACGGCACCACTGGGATATCGCCAATGACTTGAGCATGGCTACTGTGCTGAGCGTCGCGCAGAAACACCCTACGCTGAAACTTCTACTGAGCAACTGGCAGGGACTCAGCGGTGAGCGCCTGGCGGCAGCCGGTTTAAAGGGGCGCTGTCTGATCGATTTTGCGCGGTCTGACGTCTTGTTGCACAAGACGGTCCCCAAGCTGATTGAGACACTCGGAGTCGAGGCGCTCGCCTTCGGTTCGCACATGCCGTTCGACTATATAGGTCCTTCGCTAATCAAGCTTGCCAACCTCGAGTCGTTGCCGCAAGCCGATTACGAAAAAATCGCCTGGCGCAACGCCGCGGGTTTCTTAGACATCGATGTTGGCTTTGGTTAGAAAATCGTCGGTTAGAAGATCCAGTGATCGAATTGCGCTAAACGCACAAGCAACGGCAATCGGTATCGAGTCGCCATTGAACACACGCTGGCGGTCTTTCAGCGCGGAAGCCAGTCGCCACACGGCACATCGCGTGTGCAAATTTTCTAACCAACAATCTTCTAACCATCTGTCAGTATCGCGCGAGCGGTCTGGTTAGAAAATCGTCGGTTAGAAGATCCAGCGATCGAATTGCGCTAAACGCACAAGCAACGGCAATCGGTATCGAGTCGCCATTGAACACACGCTGGCGGTCTTTCAGCGCGGAAGCCAGTCGCCACACGGCACATCGCGTGTGCAAATTTTCTAACCAACAATCTTCTAACCATCTGTCAGTATCGCGCGAGCGGTCTGGTTAGAAAATCGTCGGTTAGAAGATCCAGCGATCGAATTGCGCTAAAATACAAACAGTGGTAATTAAGCGTCGCTAAAAAGGTTGCGGATACTTTTTCACTGAGCGCGACTATCCATTTCCTCATGTGCTCGTGCTCGTGTTGGTATCCTCGCTCTACGCTAGAATTTGATGAATGAGATGGCCTTCCACATTGGTCAACCGTCGCTGGATGCCATTGTGTTCAAAGGTCAGACGTTCATGGTCCAAGCCCAATAGATGCAGGATGGTAGCGTTCAGGTCGTACAGAGGGTGGATGTCCAGCACGGCCCTCTGTCCCAAGTCATCGGTCATGCCGTGGCTCACACCTGGCTTGACACCGGCGCCGGTCATCCAGCACGTAAAACCGTCCGGATTGTGGTCGCGTCCCTGAGCACCTTTCTGGAAAAAGGGCATGCGTCCGAACTCGGTGCACCACACCACTAGCGTGTCTTCCAGCAGGCCGCGCGCCTTCATATCCTTGATCATCGCCGCTGTGGGCTGATCCAGGATCTGCGCGTGAACATCGTATTGCTCTTTGAGCTTGCTGTGCCCATCCCAGTTCAGCTCGCCACCACTTGCGTAGGCGCCATTGAACAACTGTACGAACCGCACTCCGTTTTCGATCAAACGCCGAGCTAAAATACAATTCCTAGCGTAGGCGGCGCGCGTGGGATTCAATTCATCGTCCGCTCCGTAACTCTTCAACACATGCGCGGGTTCGGACGTGAGATCGGTGATCTCCGGTACGCTCAGTTGCATCCGCGCAGCTAACTCGTAGCTAGCGATGCGCGCGGCCAGCTTGCTATCGCCTGGATGCTGCTGCAAGTGTCGCTCGTTCATTCGCTGCAGCAGTCCGCGAGTGGCTTGGTCGGCAGCGTTCGTCACCCCCGGCGCGGTTAGATGCCGAATCGGCGACTTCGAGCTGACGGGGGTGCCTTGGAAGGCGGCGGGTAAAAAGCCTGGCCCCCAGTTGTTAGAACCGTTCTGCGGCACGCCGCGCGGATCGGGAATGGCTACATACGCCGGTAGGTTCTGGTTCTCAGTCCCCAGTGCATAACTGGTCCAAGCGCCCAAGCTGGGGAAGCCATCGAGCTGAGTGCCGGTAGATAAGAAATTCTCCGCAGGTCCATGAGTGTTGGTGGTGCTAGTCAATGAATGAATAAAGGCGATATCATCGGTCAACTCGGCCAAGTGCGGAATCAGATCGCTGACCCACTTGCCATTCTGCCCGCGCTGACGGAACTTGTACTGCGGGCGGGCCAGGTCACCCGCCGGGCCTTGGAACGTTACCGCGGGCCCGCCGGGCAGTGGCTGGCCATCCAACTTGATCAACTCCGGTTTGTAGTCCCAGGTCTCAAGTTGACTCACGGCACCGGCACAAAAGATCACCAGCACGTTCTTGGCCTTGGCCGCATGGTGGCCGGGGCGGGTGGCAAACGGCCGGGCGGGGTCGATGTGCGGTTGTGCGGCCAAAAGCTGATCTCGCGCCAGAAGGTCTAGCAGGGCAATCGAACTTAGCCCCGTCGCAGACTCGCCAAGAAAGCCACGACGATTCAGGAGCTGCCGACCACTATTAGAAAGGTTAGGCGAGGACATTGTGCGACTCGTATAAGAACATCGGACCTCCCGCCCGCGACTCGCCGACGGCGCATGCCGCACGAACTAACCGCACGAACTGAAGGCAGCGGAAGGTACCAGAACTTAGGGAATAAACAAAAATTCGTTGCTGTTGAACAAAGCTCGGCACAGCGACGATAGACCGAACTCGCGAACCACGGCAAACGCATCCGCGAGTTCTTCGCTATCGGGCTGGCGATTCAATCCCAACCAGTATGCTTGCTGGACCTGTTGGCGGACATCATTGCCGGCCCGCTCTTCCAAAAGCACCGCAAAGGCTTGCGCCTGTTCGATCGCGAACGTACTATTGAATAGATTTAGCGCCTGGATCGGAGTTGTGGATTCGATCCTTCGGGCAGCGCTCTGTCCACCGTCCGGACAATCAAAAGCGCCGAACACGGCATCTCGCTCGCGACGCACCTTGTGCGCATAGATCATTCGCCGCAATCCCTCACCGCTATAGGAAGCCACAGGGGTGAAACCGGACAAGCCGCCGCGCTGGTTGAAAAGATCGTAACCGCGGCCTCCCATTGTCAGATTCAACCGCCCGTTGATCGCCAGTATGGAATCGCGAATGGCCTCTCCTTCCAATCGCCGCGACGGATACCGCCACAGCATGCGCACATCGGCGTCCTTGGCAGCAGCCGCCTGATTGTGCTCGGTCGACTGGCGGTAAGTTGCCGATAGCACGATCTGGCGATGCATGTGTTTGATCGACCACTCGCCCCGAATTAGTTCGAGCGCTAGCCAGTCCAACAAGGCGGGGTGCGTGGGCTTCGATCCGTTGCGACCAAAGTCGTTTGGCGTATCTACGAAACCGACACCAAAGTGCCATTGCCAAATTCGGTTCGCCATGACGCGAGCCGTGAGCGGGTTGTCGGGGCTGGCAATCCAATCGGCCAGCACCTGACGTCGCTGCTGTTCGGCACAGTCGGGCGGAAGCCGCACTTCACCCAGTGAACTAAGCACAGCGGGAACTACTAATTCCTTGGGCTGTTCGGGGTCGCCACGGTTGAGCAAGTGGATCTGGTCGGGCGTGCGAAACGTTCCGCAAAATGCCATGGGGCCGTTCTCGCTGGCTTGGATTTTCTCCTCCAACTCGCGCTTTTCCTCCTGCAGTGCGCTGGCTAGGCGAGCCTCTGCGGCCGGTAGTCCACTGGTGCGAAACACGCTTGGGGGCTTGGAACTTGCCTCCCATGGACTGCGATCCCTCGAGTCGGCGACTCGCTGCCAGTGCTCGTCGACGGCGGTTTCAATGAAGTACTGCGTAGCCAAACGATCCTCAAACTGACCCTCGCGGTCGCGGCTCCAGACGATTCGCGCAACTTCCTGTTCAGTGGCAAATTCTAGCTCTACCCAGCCGTGGCCGTCGGTGTTGGACAACCACGAACTCGAGTTGCCATAGTGCCCATCGTTGATCAAGTGCGGTCCGTGTCGCTGCGGCACAATCTCGTCGCCCGATGTGCTTACCGTAGTTCCCAAACTAGCCAGAGCAACGTTCTGTCCCTGTGAATTAAAGACCTCCAGCTCATCGATGCAAGGTGCCAAGCCGTTGGTCGCCAACACGGTAAACCGCAGGCGCTTGGCTGTTAACGGCGCGATGCGATCGGTGTTGAGCTGCGGCTGAACTGACGTGCGGGCGGGTCGCAGATGAGCCAACTCTGTCCACTGATCCGCCTCCACTCCGGCCTCCAGCGTGTAAGCCGTAGCCAGGCGATCGGTGTATTGTTGCTTGCGGTCGCGGCTCCACACAACTTTTCCTATACGCGTCGCCTGCGGCAGTTCAAACATCACCCAGCCCGTGCCGTCGGTACTGGACATCCAACTGCTCGAATTGCCATACTCACCGTCGTGGATGAATTCCAATTTGTGGTTCGCCGAGTGCACGCTGCCCGAAGCGGTCACTTTAGTGCCCAGCGACGCTAGAGCGATATTCTTTGGTTGCGCATCGTCGGTGTAAATTTCGAATTCATCGATACATGGTGCGATCAACCCCAGACTAGGATGCAAGTTTGCATCGTGGATCGTGAACCGAACAAATTTTGCCAACACGGGTTCGAAGGCTTCGACGTTCTCATGGGCATTGGTGACGCGAACGGGCGGATCGCCGTCCTGACTGGGCCGCGCAAGAGGAACAAACTGGATCAGTTGTTCGTCGATCTCGGCGATGCGATCTCTAAAACCGACAGCTTGCTTCTTTAGGGCTTCCGTGTGCGGTGTCGACAACTCGCGCTCCGCGTACTCAACTCCCGCCACAAAGGCTTGCATGCTGTAATAATCTTTGGCGGTGATCGGATCAAACTTGTGATCGTGACACCGAGCGCAGCCAACGCTCAACCCCAAAAACGTCTGCGTTACATTATTGACAATTTCGTCTAGCGAATCCTGACGAGCTAATCGTTTGGACGGTTCATCTGCGCCGATCTGACCGGGGAGCAGCACCGATGCGGTGATCAGAAAGCCGGTGGCTCGATCCTGTCCCAGCGCGTCTCCCACGATCTGCTGTTTGATGAATTGGTCGTAGGGTGTGTCCTTATTCATCGACTCGATGACGTAGTCGCGATACGGCCAAGCATTGGGGCGTTCGGTGTTGACTTCGAAACCATGCGTGTCGGCGTAGCGCACGACGTCCAGCCAATGCTGCGCCCAACGTTCACCGTATCGTGGCGATTGCAGCAGGCGCTCAACGACCTCCGCATAAGCCACTTCACCCTCATTTATGCGGCGTAGGAAGTCAGCGACCTCCTGTGCTGTGGGGGGCAGTCCCGTGAGATCAAATGTCACGCGGCGCAGCCACACTACGGGCTCGGCCGGCGGCGCAGGCCTCAGCCCTTGTTGCTCCAATGCTGCCAAGACAAAATGGTCGATGGGACTGCGCGGCCAATCGCGATCCGATACCTGCGGGACTTGCGGCGGACTGACCGGCTTGAATGACCAGTGGTCCAGTCGATCTTCCAGCACAGCCAGATCCGCCCCGTCAGGCCAGACCGCGCCTTGTTCAATCCAAGCTGTCAAAGTCGCGATCTGCTCTACCGACAAGGGCTCGCCGCTGGGTGGCATACGCGAATCCGCGTCGTCCTCAGTGACCAGTTCGATCAGTGGACTCGCTGCAGGGTCCCCCGCGACCACGAACGGCCCCCAGCCATCGCCCCCTTTGAATGCCTCCGATTTAATATCGAGCCGCAAGCCACTGGACTGCTTCTCCTGTCCATGACAGGCATAGCAATGTTGCTGGAGGATCGGCCGAACGTCGGCAATAAAATCGACCTCAGCGGCTGACAGCGGTTTGGCGGTGGTCACACTCCCAATGGCTGCCAAGAGGCTGCTGGCGACCAACAGACAGATAGCAAGCGGCCGACCGACGGCAAGGGATGATCCGGAGGCGAGCGGCAAACCGGAGGCGATCAAACCGTTGAGCAGCGCATAGCGGTGGGACGTGCTAAGCATGGGATTCCTGCAGGGCGAGCAAAACGTGGCGGGCCCCACCATTGTATTACTAAAGCGCTACCAAATGTTGCGATTTTTCACAGAGATCTGTAACACTACGCGTCGCCAAGGAAATCACACCAGACCTGTCCCATTGCGTGTTCACCAGTCACCAGTCACCAGTCGAACAACTGCGGCGACTTGCAAACTGTATTACGACTCAACTGTATTACAACTCAACTGTGCCCGCCAAAGCGTCGACCAGTCCACTGCGATAGTCGGGGAATTGCAATTGATAACCCGACTCAGCCAACAGCCGGGCGGGCGAGATGCGTTTGTCGTTAGCTCGTAGAGCCTTGGCCGACTGCGCGTCGGGCTCGACGAACTCAGGCTGGGCAACTCCGCAGAGTTCGGCTAGGTAACGGTAAAATGTTTCGCGCAGTACCGGCTGGCCATCGGACAGTAGATACATGCTGTGCCGCATGTCATGCGTGAGCAGCCAACACAGCAGGTGGGCTATGTCAGTAACATGCACCAAATTGAGGTGCCCCTGACGCGACACCGCCAGCGGTTCACCGCGCCGCAAACGCTCGGCTAAGGGTATCCGTCCTGGACCATAGATACCAGCCAAACGCAAGATGCAGTGTTCGACTTGCCCTAGGGTGCCGGGCTGCGAACCGGCCTGGGCCAACCATCGCTCGGCTGCCACAGCGATGCGCGGACCAGTGCGTAGTGGCGATACGGGCGTGGTTTCGTCGATCCATTCGGCTGACGAATGACCGTAGACACCCGTGGTGCTCAGGTAGATCAACTTTTGCCAGCCAGCCGGCAGCGCTGCACACAGGTTTTGCAGTCCCACAGCGTGCGTTTGCTCAGCCGTGAAGTCGTCGTGAGGCTCGCTGGCTGATTCAGCAGGGGCTTTTTCAGACGCGGCGTCTCCCGTTAAACTTGTCGGCTTAGACATCGTCTGAGCGACCACCTCAACCGCAGCTTGGTCGGCGCGATGCGGCACGGCGATCAACACACGGTCGACCGACGGCAAGTCGTGCAAAGTGTCGGATTTGAGCCAGTGTCCCAAGCAGGGTCTAACCCCAGCAGCTAGCAAATCATCGAAGCGCGATTCACTGCGAGTCAACGCATACACGACTTGCCCGCTCTGCCTAGCCAGCTTGGCGACTTGACTTCCGACATATCCACAGCCCACGATGAGCCAACGTTCTGCGACCACTGGATCTCACTCCCTTAAGTAGCTCGACTCACTCGCCGACGCACGAGCCAAGACGGCTTGCTAATTTTACTCTGCCTGGCACAGCTTAAACCGCCGAAAACGTTTAGACTAGACAAACTCACTGGACAAACTCACAACCCCTTGCGCTTGGCGACAGGCAACACTCAGGGCGAGACCAACAAGCCCTAGTTCTAAGCAGCCTCCCGAAACACTTATTCTCCCAGCAATTTCAACGGAAACGCTCAGCCCACATGTTCTTTCCTATCAGCGATGACGATCGCCATGTAACGACTACCGCCTTTGTAACCTACGCGCTGCTTGCGGCCAACGTGTTGCTCTTTCTAGTACAACTCAACGACGACTCCTTCACCTATGGCTGGAGCGTGATCCCCCGCGAGATTACGACCGGTGTCGACTTGGTCGAACCGCAGCCCATTCATGTCGGGGACGAAGTAGTGCTGATCCCGCAAGCACCAGGGCCATCGATTCTGTGGTTAACGCTGCTCTCATCGATGTTCATGCATGGCGGCTTCGGTCACATCGCTGGGAATATGCTCTACCTGTGGATTTTCGGCAACAATGTCGAGCACCGCTTTGGTCACTTTTGGTTCCTAGTGTTCTACCTTGCCGCCGGTTTGGTCGGGAGCTTTGCGCAAATCATGGTCAATCCGGAGAGTGTCATCCCCAACTTGGGAGCGTCGGGGGCCATTGCCGGCGTGATGGGAGCCTACTTGGTGCTGTTCCCTCGCAATCGCATCAATGCCATCGTGCTGTACTACGTGGTTACCGTGCCTGCTATTGTGGTGCTGGGGATGTGGATCGCCATGCAGTTTTTCAGTGGGGTCGGTGCAATTGCCGCGACGAGCGAGACGGGCGGAGTAGCCTACCTAGCTCACGTGGGAGGATTCATGGCGGGCGTTGTGGCTGGGCTGTGCTGTCGCATGACTTTGCCGAACGAGCCTGACTCGCTGCTCAAGCGGCAGTATCAAAGCGATCCCAAGGCGCATCGCTGGTGGTAGTCAAGCCGAGCGGCGTTGTTTGTAGAGTGGCTCGGACGCTGATGCTGGCGCTGAGCAAAAAGTGTCGATTTGTGAAGATATTCAAATAAGCCGTACACCACCCTCCCAATCGGACGATACATAATAAAGGGATCCTTTCATTATCTTGGTTTGCTAGCGTCCGTTCCATGCGTAAGTCACGGCCAGTGGTTGCAAGCGAGGGTATACATGCCGATCAGCGGCTTACTGGGCGGGCTGTCGACCGGCGGGCCGTACTGCAGAGCGGAGCGGCGATGGTCGCAGCCTCTGCTCTGGCGTTGCCCAGTACCAACAGCGTCAGGGCTGCACCGCCGGTAGAAAAACTAGGACAAGTTGTCGGCAGACGTCGAACGGGCGACTCTCTTTTCAAACAGCGGGCCGTGGCCGACTACCAGCGCAACATGGCCGAGTTCGGCGGCCGCATGTCAGCCTCCAGCCAGCGGCTGCTGCAGAGCTACCCGCGTGGCGTTCCGTGGCAGTTCGACGTGTTGATCATCGGTTCAGGCTACGGGGCGTCGATCTCAGCAGCACGCTTGGCCGGAAAGTTAAATCGTGGCTATCGGCTGGGCGTTCTCGAACGTGGCCGCGAGTGGATCCCAGGCACGTTTCCTGACCGCTTACCCGATGTGTTAGAGGAATCGCGACTGGACTTAAAAGGCAAGAACAAAGGTGCCCTGCGCAATCCGGCCGGACTGTTTAATGTGAGCCAATTCGACGAGATAACCATTCTCAGCGGCAGTGGCCTAGGTGGTTCCTCTTTGATCAATGCCAATGTCGCCTACCGGCCTGATGCCGATGTGTTTACTCAGTCGGTATGGCCGGCAGCCTTGCGCAATATCGATTACCTGGAGGCCTATTTCAATTTGGCCGAGGCCGAGTTGGGGGTCGCTCGCGAACCGCCGGATCACACCCATAAGATGCTTGCCCAGCGGAAGGCCGCCGAGTATCTTCGCGCCAGTGGTGTTAGCTATGAAGCAGCCCAACTGACGTTGACTCGGGCTGCCAGCGACCTGCCAGTTATCAATCGCCAGGGGATGACGCAGCGCGGTTGCATTGACTGTGGCGACTGCCTGACCGGATGCAACGTGGGAGCCAAGAACACGCTGGCTCAGAATTACCTGCCGCTGGCCCGCCGCGCGGGAGCCGAATTCTTCACCCAGACCGAAGTGCATCGCATTGAAAAGATAGACAATTACTACCGCGTCCACTACACGCACTATACCGACGATGGTCAGGGCGGGTTTACGAGCTGCCACGGAGCCACCACGACTCGCGTATTAATCCTAGGGGCGGGTAGCTTGGGGAGCAGTGAAATCCTCATGCGTTCGCAAGCCGCCGCTCTACAGTTGTCACCACGCCTGGGACAAGCTTGGACTGCCAACGGCGATGCGGTGGGCTTCATTCGTCGCAGCCAGTATCCGACCGGCATCGGAGGTTACTCGGCTTTTCCCACGGACCGCGCTAAGGTGGGGCCGACGATTCAAACCAATCTTACCTATCCCAACCGAAGCCTCGCCGGACGCGTACTGATCCAAGAGGGGTCGGCCGCCCGCTCATACGCCAACGCACTGGGCGTTCTCAAGCGCGACTTGGATCTAGATCAAACGCTGGTGCTGCTCGGCATGGGCCACGACGGTGCCGCTGGCAAAATGTTCTTAGACGAGCAGGGCTACGCGCAGGTTACATGGCCCGGCTTGCTGGAGAGCGACTACCGCAAGCTGATTCGTGGCGAGTTCCAGCGCGTGGCTGCAGGCCTAGGTGGTAAGTATGAATATTTGAAGATCTTCGGTGATCGCATGATCTCCGTGCATCCCTTGGGCGGCTGCGGCATGTCCGACGATCCCGCCTGTGGAGTTGTCAACCACAAGGGGCAAGTCTTCGATGCACAGCTTGGTGGAGACATCGATCCGCGCACCCAGCAGCCACGCGTGCATGCGGGATTGTACGTTATCGATGGGGCCATGCTCCCCACCTCGATCGCGTGCAA
>CAKQWG010000063.1 GCA_934278005.1 uncultured Pirellulaceae bacterium
CCCCGTAAGGGATTCGAACCCCTGTTTCCGCCTTGAACAGGCGACGTCCTGGGCCACTAGACGAACGGGGCTTCGAATGTCCAACCAGTCTACCGCCCGCGGCCAGAGAATCTATCCCTGGAGCGTCATTTGATGCCGCAGCCGGAAGGGTCGGGCGAATTTAAGTTGTTTGTATATTATAACTTGCGCATGACAACCCGGTTGTCGTTGAGCGGCAATTTGAGCTAAAATGGCCGCCCGGTACGCCGCCGGGGCACCGTTAGTGCCAACTCAAACGATCACCGTCACAAATTAGGACCAATATGCCTCTGCCGATCGAGATCAGCCCCCATGACGTTCAGTCGCTACTGGCTCGCGGAGACGTGGTACTGATCGACTGTCGCGAAACAGAGGAATGGAATACTGCCAAAATAGATGGTGCGGTACTGTTGCCGATGAGCAATTGGACTCAGTCGGCCAGCAAACTCGACGATTTCTCGGACCAACGCATCGTGGTACACTGTCATCACGGAGTCCGCAGCCTGCGCGTTACCCAATGGATGCGAGAAAATGGCTTTCCCGACACACAAAATATGACAGGAGGCATTCATGCCTGGTCTGAACAAGTGGATCCCACGGTTCCTCAGTACTAGCCTAAGCCGCACTAGTGCTACCCGCACGTCGCTGCTGTTGGGAGCAGCCTGTATCGTGGCGGTAACGCCCGTCCGGGCGGATGACTCATCCCAAGATTCCCAAGCCGCCAAGAAGAACTCGGTCCACTGGGCTGATGAACAATCCCGCGGAATGCCGCTGGTCTTTAGCGACGACTTTCAGCACGGTAATCAGCGGTGGCGGACGACGGATGATACGGCCTGGACCCTATCGAGCGATAAAGAGAATCAGGTCTTCGGACTCAATCGCCGCATTAGCAATTACCAACCGAAATTCCGCAGCCCCCACAATATCGCCTTGATCAAGGACATCGAAGTATCGAGTTTCGTGCTGATCTTTCGCGTGAAAAGTACCAACGATACGGGGAACCATCGCGACTGCTGTGTGTTCTTTGGATACCAGAATCCAAGTCAGTTCTACTATGCCCACTTGGGGGCAAAACCGGATCCCGCCAGCGGGCAGATTATGATTGTCGATGAAGCCGCTCGGCGACCGCTCACAGAGAACAAGAAGACCGTTGCCTGGGACGATCAGTGGCACACCGTGAAGGTCGTTCGCGATAGTGAAGAGGGAACGATTGAAATCTATTTCGACAACATGGAGACGCCGCACATGACGGTGGTCGATAAAACTTTCGACAAAGGCCAAGTCGGCTTGGGATCATTCGATGATATGAATGATTTTGACGATGTTCGGCTATATGGGCTGAAGACCACGCGGGGTAATTGAGCGAATTACAGCGCTGGGAACACAGAACGCTAACTGAGTCGGGGTGATTGAGTAGGGAGTCGGGCGGTGCCGTCGCCTGCGCAGGCCGCGACTATCGGATTGGCAAGGGGATGTGGTGCACTGCAGCCTCGTGCGTCGATCTAGTCGACCTGTGCAATTGCGGCCTGCTGCGGCTCGGCGTTAAACTACTGGCTGCGCGTGGACTGAGTGGGCGAGTGCATTCAGTGGACCACTGGCCATCCTCAGAAGGCGGTTGGGCATAGTCTGTTGGCGCAGTGAAACTCTCGGCGACTTCGGCGCCTCGGCGCTCTCTGCGTTTGTTTCTTAACGCAGAGTGCTTAGAGCTTAGCAGTGGACAATTGCTTAGGGTCAACTACCACGTGCTTGATGCGTTTGCGATTCCAAGTATAGGTAATGTGTATCAAGCCCGTCACTGGATCTTGAATCATGGCCGGATAGCTGAATTCAGCCCCAGGCTGCCTCTCCAATTCGGCGACGGGATGCCACTTAAGGCCGTCGTCCGATAGCGCTAAGTTTAGTACTCCCCGATCCCCCCAACCGGTCTCGCCGGCATCGAGCGGATTATAGATTAGCAGTTGGCGGCCATCGGCAAGCGTAACAGCATCGATGCCTGAATTGGGGTTGGGCAAGTCGGTGGCTTTTAAGTCAGACCAAGTTGCGCCTGCATCGCTCGAGAAACTCGATGCGATGACGCTCTCTTTGGTGCGACACAGCACCTGCAAGCGTCCGTCGGAGTGGGTAAGGATGGTGGGCTGGATCGCCTGGAATTTACTCGCTTTATCGATGGGCCCCACACGCTTCCATGTTCCATGGGGCTCCCCATGCACCAGCTGGACCGATTCAAAATGGATCCGCCAACCGTCCGATTCGGTTGACGATCCACACAGCAATGTTTGTCCATCATCGAGCAAAATGGGTTTGCAGCGCACTGGACCATCGATCCCTTGTGGCAGACGCTGGCGATCGACAAACGTGCGCCCACGGTCATAACTGACCATCATTTCGCCCCACCACTGCTCTGGATTAGGCCCGACCTTGAAGAACAGCAGCGTCGGCGCATCTCCGGGTGGTTGATACAGCACGGGATTCCAACAAGGATAACGCAGGTCGGCGTGTTGCACTCCGTCAGCAACTAACTGAGGTGCCGCCCAACCGGCACCATCATGGTAGCTGGTCCAGATCCCGACATCCTCGTGACCTTCTTCGGTCCCGCCAAACCACGCGCTGAGCAGACCGCGCGAGGTCCTACAGATCGTCGACGCGTGGCAGGAAGCGAACGGCGCCCGCTCAAAAACAAACTCCTCCTTCACCAATCCCTTCACCCGCGGCTCGGCGGCTTGCTCCGCAGGTGCAGCACGAGTCTGCTCATCGGAGTACTGAATGCAGTCTGAGTGCGCACAATGATAGATCCGTCCGTTCTCGGCCCCTACGATCAAATCGGGCCGACCGGTGCCCTTCCAATCGATCACAGTAGGGCTGGAGGTGTGCCCGGCGACATTGCGACGAGCCAAGTTGCCGACCTTCTTAAGCACGATCTTGCCGTCGCGCTCTTCGCAATTGCGATACCAAGTTGCGTTTTCAGAATTGGTCAAAACATCCAATCGCCCATCGCCATCCCAGTCAACCACACACAGCTTGACTCGGCCCGATCCTCCGCAGGATTTTGCATTGAGTCGCAGCGGCCTGTTATTCTCGTCGATAAAAACCCGCTGCGCCTCACCGGCGGCTGATCGAAGAGTCAGATATCCCTCCTGATCGAGCAGCACGAGGTCCAGCGTTTGATCGCCATCGAAGTCGATGGCCACCGGCGTCGTGCGCCACTGGGTCAGAGTGGCATTCGACGGTGTCTGCCACCAACACCACGCGGGCGGCAGTTCCCTCACGCCGGTGTCGAGTTCCCTAGCCACTAGCTCACCGCCATCATTGATCAGCAGTCCCAGACGGCCGTAGATCGAGTTGTAGATGATGTCGCCAACTCCGTCCCCATCCCAGTCAGCAACCGAGAGCGTGGTGTAGCCCCACTTAGCTTCAGCCGGCCCCTGTATCGATCCACTGGGGCCGGCCATGATGCGAAACGGCTCAGTTGCCCCGTCCGCGTTCTTCAGGTTTAGCAACTTAGGCGCATTCCAGATGGGCAGTTCATTTTGGCCCATTCCCAGATTCTCAAACCAACCGATTTGCCCGGCCGTATTGCCACATACGATATCGGTATCGCCGTCTTGATCCCAGTCGCAGCCATACGGAGTTGCCAGCGCACCGAACTTAAGCGTGTCGGCCTGCTGCTGGAAATAGACCGGCGGCTGAAATACGGGGGCACCTTGACGCAGTTGGCCAGTGTTCTCGACAAGCGCCACGCGCCCGTCCTCGTCGCCGACGATCAGATCCCAGTCGCCATCCCCGTCCCAGTCAACGGCCGTGGGAGTGATCATTTGAAGCTCCATCACGAGCGGCTGTCCAGACGACGTCTGCACTCGTTGACCGGCGGCGTATCGCGGTTCGCTGCGTGAGCCGGTATTTTCGAAGTAGGTGAATCCATCTAGGAATTCGCCGCATAGTAAATCGAGGTCGCCGTCGCTGTCAAAATCGACAACGCTCGGACTCGGCCAACCAAACACATCGATGTCGCTGCCGGCCGCTTGCAATCGAATAGGAGTTGCTGAATAGTCCGCGTTGCCCTCCGACCCAATATTCTCCACTAGGTAAACGTACCCGTGTAGAGGGCCATTGCGCCATCGGCCCTGGTTGTCATAAGCGTGATCCCACGTATACTCGCTCCAGTCGCCCGTGCCGATCACCAAATCCTGATCTCCATCATCGTCGTAGTCGACGTAGCGCCACATATTACCGCGGATTCGCGCGGAGAGTTCGCGGTTGGGATTGAGTGGAGCATCGATCCGAACAGGATTGGCAAAGTCGAATTCTCCTGTGGCACTATCGCGACGAAACTCCCGGCCTGGGGTCAATATTACCGGCTCTTCAGCAACCTGGCTGAGCATCATAAAATGCGCACCATCGCCGAGCCGTACGGCCGGTTTGAAGACCGGCATTTTCACTTGCGGATCCTGCGTTGGGTTTTCGAAGTAGTAAACTCCATTGGAGGGCGAGTCAGGACAACTGACCAGTAGGTCCATATCGCCATCACCGTCGTAGTCAAACGGCATCGGAAACGCCCACAAGCCGACTCCTAGATCAACCACTAACCCGGGATTGTTGTAGGCCAGTGGCTGCAGCTTAAATTCCTCAACCGATTGGCTATCGTCAGCCGCAACAAGTCGGCCAGCCGCAGTTTGATCGCTGAACAGAACAGGGGATAGTGCCGCTCCCAAGATTAGCATAGCGACTGAAGACATATGCAGTCGGCGCACAGATTCATTGGTTGCCAGGGTATGTCTCGGTGGGAAAGTTCGCATGGTGGTGACTCAATTCGCGCGGGCCGAAATATAGAACTTTACCATTGTATCAGATGTAGCTCGCACCGCAGATATTGGCCACCAAAGACCGCATACCAACAATAGGCAAGCACACTAAAAATCGAACTGAACTCGCGCAGCAAAGGTGTTGGAGATGCTGGTGCCTGCTACGGGGCGATTCAAGTCGGCATTGATCCATTCAAACTGACTCTTGGCATTGTCCCACCAGTACCAGTTGAGGCCTAGCGTCGCGGTGTCCAGGCGACCTGTAGGACCAGTCACTTCGGGCAAGCCAAATAGCGGATTCAGATTGAGCGTACTCCACCGAGCCACCGACTCCCAAGCTCCCCACTGTCCAGCAGCGATGTCGAGGGGACGATCAGGCTTAATTCGACCGAAAACGCCTCCGCTGCGATTGTAAGGAATGACTTCGCCGGTCCACATGTGGCGTAGCGTAACGTAGCCGGCTTGCACTGTGGCCGTGTCACCGGTGGGCAGTGCTACTCGCGACCAACGGTTCTCGGCTTGCAGGACCGACGTACCCCATGAGCGAGCCACTTCAAAGTTAACCAAGTTGGCGTGGTCCACATTGAAAACTCCCGAATTGGCAAAGGGAGGCACGTTTTCGATCGGCAAGACGGCCAAGCCGCCGGGCCCGAGATTGGGCTGCTGGCCAACAAAAATTTCGGGTTGGCTAGCGTATAGCAATTGATTGCGGCCTGGATCCATGTAGCTGTGAGCAAAACCAAAATGCATTAAGTCGCAGTCACCGCGATCGCGATACAAGAACGTCACCCGCTCAGCTACTCCCAGTCCCGTACTATCTCCGTAGACATTCCCATAATTGTCCGACAGAGTGCGGAAGCCAGAGACGGCCCAAGTGAAGGTCTCCTCAAGCGCGGTGTCACTCAACATGATCCCAGTTTGCCGAAACGGTGCCAGTGCGATGGATGTCGGCCGCTCAAGCAGTGGCAAATCTCGTACACTGCTCAGTTCGGACATACCAAACGGCTGGCGGAAGCGCCCGATGCGGAGATTGCCTAGTGGCGTTTGGTTGATCTGCCCCCAGACGTCGACAAATCTGGGCTGGCCCTGCGCCAGGTCGAATTCCATGAGGTACGAACCGCGCTCGGTCACGTTACCAGCCACTCCTAAGCGTGCGCGTCGAAAGCCGGTTCCGTCTTGGATGTCCCCTACCACGGCACGACTCTCAGCGGACTGCCCAAAACGCGCGGTATCCAGCTGAAAAAATCCACTCAGCCGTGCATCTGGGTACTTCTTCTCCTCCGGAGCAATTACTGCCAGATCGGCTGGCGGCCCCAAGTGGCTCCACATCTGGCTCGGCGCAGGTACTGTTGGTGCTCCGGCCAGTTCCACCACCGACGGCTGCTGGTAGGTAAGCGTCTGGCCCTCGGTCGCTAGGATACTCTCCGCTCGCAACTGGTCAATCTGCTGCTGAAGCAGATCTATCTGCTGCAGAGTGCTGGTTTGCGCGGTGGCGTTAGCAGCTAGTCCCAGCACAATGGCCAAGGCAGCTAAAAGCTTATAGCCGTCTGGTAAATGACGCATATTCGTCCGTTCCGTACAGTCGAAGTAAACTCAGAGTTAGAGAGCACTATGGTTACTCGGCGCAAACGTCACGTTCGCTACAATCGGGCTGTGCTATCCAGTACAGCTTAACAGACGAGCCAAAATTGGATTATGGGCTCAAGTCCCGCCGCTTGATCCAGCAGGTCGACTGAGTTGGGTTAGTTGAGTGCGAGAGTTGTGCAGTGCCGTCGCCTGCGCAGGCCGCTACTTGTCGCATTGGTGAGCGCATGTGGTGCAAGGGGCCTCGCGCGCTGGGCGAGTCGACCTGCGCATCTGCGGCTCGGCGTTAAACTACTCGCCGCGCGTTGAGCTACTCTGGGATGGTCTCCAACCGCAACAAGTCGTCGGCCGTTTCCCTGCGCCGAATTTGCTTTAGCTGGCCATCTTCGATCAACACTTCGGGGACGCGATACTTGCTGTTGTAATTGCTGGCCATCGCGTAGCCATAGGCTCCGGCCACCTCTAGGATTAGGTAGTCGCCGACGGCGGCAGAGGGCAATCTGCGGCGCGCCACAAAGCCACCCTCCTCCTGCGTGAAGATGTCGCCCGACTCACACAGCGGTCCGCCAACCACAACATCTTGCTCTAACTCAGTAGTGTGGCCATCGCGACGAGCGATCGAGATCGGATGGTACGCGCCATACAAAATGGGCCGCGCTAAATCATTGAATCCCGCATCGAGCAGATAGTAAGTGTTCTCGCCCATGCTTTTAATAGCGCGGATCTCAGCAATCAAATAACCGCTCTCGGCCACTAAGTAGCGACCAGGTTCAATCTCCAGCTCAATTGCGTGGCCAAATTCGCATTGCAAACGCTGACGGGTCGCATCCCATAACTGGTAGTACTGCGCGATATCGATGTAGCTCTGGTCCGCTTTGTAAGGGATTGGTAAGCCTCCTCCGGCGCTGATGGTCTTGACAGTCCGCCCGACGGACAGGCAAGCCTGCTCCATGGCTCCGCACACTTGCGCCAAATGTTCAAAGTCGGTGCCGCTGCCGATATGCATGTGCATCCCAGTGACCACCAAATTATTGCGGTCGGCCCGAATCAAGCACTCGTCGATGTCCGTGTGCCAAATGCCGTGCTTGGACTGCGAACCGCCGGTATTGGTCTTCTGACTGTGGCCGTGCCCAAATCCTGGATTGATGCGCAGTGCGATGCTTCGGCCCGGGGCTACAGCACCCAATTGATCGATCATATCTGGCGAACCGATATTCACCGGGATGTCATGCTGGACAACCAAATCCAGCGCCTGGTGGTCAAAAACATCGGCCGTATAGACGATCTCGGAGGGGTGTGAACCGGTGGCATAACCGGCGCGTAGGGCTCGCTCAATTTCGCCCGCGCTGACTGCGTCCACCACTACACCGCTGCGGCGCATACGATCGAGGATCGCGATGTTCGACAGGGCCTTCTGCGCATAGCGGACTGCGTCGAAGTCCTTTAAGTCGGCGATGCGCTGTGCGATCGATCCCCAATCGTAGACATAGCAAGGAGTTCCAAACCGTTCGGCGATTTCAGAGATCGCAAAACCTGCAATCTCATTGCGGATAGTTGAGAAGGAGCGGACGGTGGGCGGCATAGGTTTGTCCTGCTGGAGGGGCAGCGTTCCCCTCATAGAGCTAAAGATGAAGACAGGTTGGTCAAGCTAGAGCTGTTTACGTTTTTCACGTATCTCGCGGCTATAACGTTCCAAGAAGCGGCGCTCGCCAGCGGTCAGGCTGTCGGCGCCTTCGCGGTGAATTTTCTCTAAAATGCGATCGGATTCCGCTTCATCCTTGGTGGGAGAAGGCGCTGCGGCTGAGCTGTGTGGGGCTACCGGGCCTTCGCGGTGTATTTTCAATCCACGCCGATGCTGCTTGACGCGTGTCTGCATACCTGACAGCCAGTCCGCTGAGCCGGAGAAATTCCATTTGCCGAAGAAATAGGCAGTGGCAAAGGCTGCTCCGACTAAGTGTACATCGGTGGCTACCAGGGTGCTGCTGGAGAACACATTGGTGACGATGATGATTACCCCAAGCAACCAGGCTTTTACCGGAATCGCTCCATAGAGATACAGCGTAGCCTGCGGAAACGAATAGACAAAAAGCATGGCGACCGCGGTAACGGCCCCGGAGGCTCCCAGCACGGCAGCCGGGGCAGCGCCCTGACCAAGTCGCAGCAGCGCCCACACGAGTCCACAGACTACGATGGTGGCCATGTAGAAGCGAAAAAACTCCCACTTGCCATACTTATCCTCCACGTTCCGCCCCAAGAAATAGAGCGTTAACATGTTGAATAAAATATGGAAGATGGATCGCGGATCATGAGCAAAACCGTAGCTGACAAAACGATACCACTGCAACGGGTGATACAGCGAATCGGAATGCAGGGCCAGCAGATCCATTAGCCCCCAACCATCCAAGGCGCGCCTGAAGAACAGGAAATTCGCCAAATACACCGCCGCATTGACCAATATCAACAATGTGACCATCGAGCGATTGTCCCAAGGCCGCAGCGGACGCAGCTCGTCCCCCTGGTAATAGTCTCGGTCGTAAATTCCCATCCGTTGTTACCTTGATTCGCCTCGGGCGGAATTGCAAAAATTTTTTTTGATGCGGGAGCTAGGAGGTAAGTCGGATAGCGATTTTCATGCCGGAATCCCCAAACGGGGCTTTGCGTCGGCCCCGATTTAGTCAATTCCTTAAGTTTGCAGCGGCATTGCGGCACAACAACGCGGCCGCACAACAACGCGGCATAACAACGCGGCCGCACAACAACGACGCTGCACAATGCCGAAACGGCTACTGGCCCTGAAAGCCGGGTGGCAGTTGGAAGCCCTCAGGCAAATTCATTCCGCTACTTTCGCTGGCCGGTGCGGACTCGGGCGTGGCCGGACCAATCAACTCGTCGCGTGAAACCTTGAGCTTCTTATAGACTTCATCGCTAACGACATAATACCAATCGGCGAAGCGGGCGTTGAGCTCTTGCACGCGTTTGCGGGCGGACTCCATCTTTTCCTTACGGGCATCGATCTTGCGTTGGTTTTCTTTGGCGATTTGCTCGCGCACAAACTCCAATTCCTCTTGCAGTTCTTCATCGCTCTTGGCGGGCTCTTCTGCTGCGGGCTCTTCTGCTGCGGGCTCTTCTGCTGCAGGCTCTTCTGCTGCGGGCTCTTCTGCTGAGCTCGAAGCGCTAGGTGTGGCCTTGGCCGCCTGCTCGGGCTCAGCGGCCGCTTGGGCTGCTGCCTCGGCGTCGGCCTGTGCGTCTACGTCTGCGTCTACCTCCGCGTCTGCCTTGGCGGGCTGCGCATCTGCGCTCTCAGCCGGTGGCTCGTCGCCAGTTGCCGCGTCGTCTGCAGGGTCAGCTTGAAAGGCTACCGGATAAACTCGCATGCGGCCCAGCGGCGCGCTATCTGGCTTGGCTTCTGCAGCGTCGTCCGCTGCCGACGGCTCAGGCGAGTCGTCTTCGGGCGCTGGGCTGTCGGCTGGCGTTTCGTTCGCCTGGGGCTCGGCCGCGGGCGGCTCACTAGGTTCATCGGCGTTTTGCTTTTCCGTCGCTGGCTCGGGCTGCCGCTCAGTGGCATCGGCTTCGGCTTCGGCTTCGGCTTCGGCATCGGCTTCGGCTTCGGCTTCGGCATCGGCTTCGGCTTCGGCTTTGGCATCGGCTTTGTCGCCGGATGCTTTGTCGCTAGAGCTCGCTGGCTCAGCCGCATCGGCCTTGCCTGCATCGTCTGAGGGAGCTTCATTCGCAGGCGCAGGCGCGGCTTCTGCTGGCGGAGCAGCTGGCGGGCTGCTCTCCGCTGCTTGAGCCTGTTTGCGAGCAAGCATATCGGCTACGGTTTCCGGCAGCGGCTCTAAATCGGGGGGGGGAAACTTGGATTCGTCCAAAACGGCCGAGACGAGTAGATAACGGCGCAGGCCGCTCGATTCCTCGCCGTCCTCAGATACCGCGCTGCTTAGATTGGCTACAGACTCGCCAAACCGCAATAGGTATTTTACGCCGGCAGCGGTGCCCACAAGCGTTTCACCGCCGGTGGCAAAGATCTCGGTGCCGTCGGGGCCCTCTTGAGGAATGAACCCCTGAGATAGCAAGCTCTGCAACGATTCCTTATTTTCCATCAACGATTTGTCGGCTTTCAAGTCGGCGGCCAGCCCCGTAGGCTTGCGGCGCACGTTGACGATCTGCAAATCCTGCACGGCATTGCGCAGATCGTTTAAGACTTTGTCTTGAAGCTTTTCATCCTCACCCAGCTCGACTTCCACTGCCTTGCCTTGCTCGTAGCTAATCATGCGGTCCAGCGACCAAGCGTTCTTGGCGGAATCGAATGTCAAGTCAGCGTCAAAATTGCGGCTCATGCCGTAGCCGTTTTGAGTCGGCAAGATGGCGTAATCTCGCAGGTCGATACTGGCGATATCGAATCCGCGAACCTCGAGAAGTTGTTGATTGATCCATTTCTGAAAGTCGGTTGTGAACGGGGTGGTATCTAGTTCAACCACGTACGTAGCGTCCTCAGTCGGCACGCGGACGTAACGTTGTCCCTCGGCACCTTCAACCTCTTTGCCAATCACCAGCTCAGCCAAGACAGAATTGGAGTCGCTTTTAACGCGGACCAGCATTCCCACGCCCGACTCTCCCACGCTCATGCTGTCGTCGTCGGGGTTGACCACGCCGTAGAGCGCGTGATCGCCGCGGTCCAGGCTGACCACGTTCAAGATAGGCATGCTAATCAAAGGAGTCGTAGCATCGCGGACTTGCTCTGCTGCGTCCGCTGGGTAGTCGTCATAGGATGGCAACTTCCACATGTGGGACGTCTTGTCTTTGGCGACTTCGAAACGCTCGAGCTGCCCCAACGTTTCGTCGTACTTGACGATTTGGAACGAGGCCGCCTCGGACGGATCTTCGAATTTGGCAAATACAGGCTGCCCGGTCACTTCGTCTTTAAGTTGACTCTCATTTGTGATGGCGTCGGGACGCGACCACCAGGCCAACCCTAAACAAACGACTGCCACAGCCGCAAATAGGGCGGACGTTTTACCTTCGTTCACAATGGAACTCCTCAAGATCATCGAACAGATTTGTGTAGTATTTAAGTAGCTGGGTCGAGCGTAAGCTGGTTACTTCAAGCGACTCTTAGAGATGCCTTCGCGTTCGCGAACGCGACGAGTCACGAACACAGCCGCTCCGACCAACAGCGGTGGGATGGGAGGCAAAAATATGGCCAGCATCTTGTAACGACTCTGCAATTCGAGAACCTTAGCTTCGGCCGCGCGGCGACTGTCCTGGATTTGTGCATCGCGCTCGGTCTCCATCTTCTCGCGGCGAATGGCCAGCTTGCGTTCTAGCGCAGCGGTTTGGACTTGAAGCTGTTGCATCAATCCAATCAGCTCTTGCTGCTTGCCGGCATCTTGGGCACCTTCACGCTGCATACGCTCTACTTTCTCGCGGAATTTAGCGACGGACTTTTGGTTTTCCTCCTCCGCTTCCTGCAGCGCCATATTGAAGCTGGTTTGGTAGTCCTTTTGCTTTTGCGACTCCTCCAAGCGATAGACGTCCGCTTGGTCTTCGAACAAGCTCAGCGTAACGTGCTTTGGCTCGTGACTGCGAATGGTGGGATACTTGATCTCTCCTGCCAAGACATCGACCACGTTTAACACGAAGGTGATATTCTGCACGCGCAGATCCAACTCTTCGAACTGCTCCGGTCGCTTGCGGTTCTCGCTGAAAAACGGGTGCATGTAATCCACGTCTGCCACGTACACCGCCTTGATCGGTCGCGTCTGAGGTGCCGCATCAGCCTCCTCATCAGCAACGGCATCAGCCTCCTCATCAGCATCGGCAGCTTTAGCATCGGCAGCCTTAGCATCGGCAGCCTTAGCATCGGCCGAGCCCGCAGCTTCAGCCGCCGGCGTCTTGGCAGCATCTGTCGCAGCGATGCCTTCGATCAACACCGCTAGCGTTTGCCGGCCCGTGGGTGGCCCTTGCAGCACCTGCAGCTGTGCGGTCGATGGATTGCCGGTGCGCATTTGATTTTGTAGTTCAGTAAACCCAATTCGTCCCGAATTATCGCGCGTGGTGACCAGTTCGGTTATCGCCAGGTCATCGCGGTTGGGTTCCTTTTCGACTGCACCGGCGTACAGGAACATCAACTCGCGCAAGCCTTTCGTGATGGGGCTCTTGTTGCTCAAGTAATCCTCGCCCTCTTGGGTACCCGGTAGAATGAATAACCACTCGTCATTGGCGTTGGTTAGATACTCAAGTTTGGGGTGGGGATTGTACTGCTGCCAAACGATGTCCGGATTGATGCCACTCATGCTCGACTGCATTGGGATGCTTAAACCGAGCACCTTCCACAGCGCCTGCATATCCCCCTTGGGCTCCGGTGGACCGCCGCCGCCGAGCATTGGGTTGCTTTGCGCCTGCTTGGGTTCGCCCGTTGCGGGGATACCCTGATAGACGGCCGGCATTGGATCTTCGAAGATCGCCGTCGGCACGCCCGCCCGCACCACCTCTACCACATTGGTCAACTGTTGCGGGTTGAGCGACGAAGGCTGCACGACGAACAGCACGTCGTACTGCGTGGTAGAAATCGGCGAGCTCGGATCGACGGCTTCCACTTCATACTGCTTTTCTAGCTCCTCGACGATGGGCTGTTTGGGGATCTGCTGAAAGCCGCCACCGGCCATCGAAAAGCCGCCCATGAAATTGGCGTCCGTGTTGACAATGCCCAACTTGGCTCGCTTCGGCTGGGCCACGGTATTGATGGAACGCACCAGTTCATATTCAACCGGGATGCCGCTTTCGAAAAATGGAATGACCACTTTGGAAAGTCCGCTGCGGACGGCCGCACCAAGCAATACCTCTTGGTCTTTGAACGCTCCGCGCTCGCGGACTCGGACAACCTGCGGGACGATGCCGTACTGCTTCTTAGCTCGCAGAGCCTCTTCGCCGGAAGGTTCGATGTTGTCGTTGATCTGCACCTGCAGCTTGACCCGCTGACTGGCAGCCATCGCTTCAAACTCTTTGAGTAGCGTAACTAAATCGTAACGCGTCTTGGCGTACTGCTCAGGGACGTCTGCCGAGATGTAGGCGTCGATAACGATAGGACGCTCGGGAGCGAGTTGTCGAATGATCCGGGCCGTGGTAGGGCTGAGCGAACTGACTTGGCCCTCGGTGGCATCGTAACGCAAAAAGTCGTTGTTCTTGAGAAAATAGCTGAGCGAAAACACGACGACGACTAAAGCGATAATGCGTCCCAGGTAATGCAGAAACTTAACATTCCCGTCTTTACCGCCGCTCCAGTGCCGACGTCCGATGAGCACCATGCAGAAGTACAGGCCTAGCGACAGTACTAGAGTGAAGAAGGCGATCGGCGCAATGCTAATGACGCCCCGTCCAAAATTATCGAATTGGTGCTGAATGCTAAAATTCTCCACCATTCGCGCGTAGCCTCGCTGCCGCACGATGACATCCGCCATCGAGGCAAACACTAGGGGCGCATTGAAGAGGGCGCCCAAGATAAAGCCAACGGTCAAATTGTGAGTCAGGAACGACGCGGTCATACCGATCGCCAGCATTGCCAGACCAATGAACCAGTAGCCGAAATAGTTGGCAAAGAACAACCCCGTATCGACTTGTCCCTTTGACAAAAACAACAGTACTAAGAAGGTGGAGATCTGGGAAAACACCAAAGAGACCGTGTAGATCGACGCCGCCGAGAGATACTTGCCGATGACGATATCGAAGTCGTCGGCGGGCAGCGTCAACAGCAACTCGTCGGTACCCTGCCGCTTCTCATCCGCCCAAATGCTCATGGTGATGGCGGGAATAAAGAACAACATGATGATCGGGAACCAGAAGTTCAACTGATCGAGTGTGGCCAGATTGGAGTTAAAAAACTCGTGGGGCCAAAATGCCGCCATCGAAGTCAACAACACAAACAGGCACAGAAAGACGTAACCCGTTGGGTTAGCAAAGTAGCCCAAAAAGTTCCTCTTGAGCACCGCGTACGTGGCTCGTTTGCCTTTGGCTAAGGCGCTGATGAGCAGGAAGGCGATCAGTCCGATGACTAAGTCGATCGCAAGCAATTTGAGCAGTGGGGCGATGTAGCTAATCAGTTCAGCAGCAAACATAATGACTTCAGTTGAGTTCGATTATCAAAGGGTTCGTGTTTGAATGCGACACAATTTACCAGTCCGGCGCGCTTACATGGGGTGCAGGGTTAATCACCCCTTGACACACCAAATGGCAACTTGCCGCTAGGCCGCGCCGGTGAGTTTGTGGAAGGCCTCATCTAGGTCTCCATCTCCCTTGACCGATCGCAGCTCGGCGACGGTTCCGTCGAAGACCTTGCGGCCCTCATTGATCAGCACCACGCGATCGGCCATGGCTTCGACCTCTTGCAGGATGTGCGTTGAGAGTAGAATCGTTTTCGTCTCGCGAAGTTTGCGCATAGTCTTGCGCACTTCGCGAATCTGATTGGGATCCAGGCCGGCGGTAGGTTCATCTAAGATCAACACGTCCGGCTCGTGCAACAAGGCTTGCGCCATACCGACACGCTGCTTAAAGCCCTTAGACAACTTGCTGGTGGCCTTGTTGACCACAGTGCCCAAGTCGCACAAATCGATCACTGCTTCGATGCGTTCTTTCTTGCGCCGCACGTCCATTCCGCGGGCTTCGGCAAAAAAGTCGAGCATCCCCAGTGGAGTCATTTCAGGGTAGAGCGGACCGTTCTCGGGCAGGTATCCCAGGTGCCGCGAGCCGGCGATCCGATCTTGGAACATGTCGTGTCCAGCGATCTTTGCTACCCCTTCGCTGGGCGCCAAGTAGCCGGTCAACATTTTCATAGTGGTGCTTTTGCCCGCCCCGTTGGGGCCCAGAAAAGCGACCAGCTCACCTTCGTAAACTTTGAAGTCCACATCGCGTGCAGCGGCAAAGGGGCCGTAGAACTTGGATAACCCAATCGCTTCAATCATGGGGCGGCGGTCGGAAGCCCCCACATTGGATTCTGGCATGTTGCTGCAAATCCTCTTCTTAATTCTTAACAGTTAATTGAGCGTGGTACCGCTCTTGAAAATGCCGCAAGAAAAACGTGGCAGTCATCTTAAACTATAGACTGCGAAATCGGCTCGCGCCAACTTCAGCCCTGCCGATACACTCCGCAGCCCAACCACGCTCCGCAGCAAAAGCGGCGCTGACTTGCAACGCGTGAGGCCACGGTTCGCGGCCCATGGCCGCATCCCGGTCGTGCAACTTTCAAAAATGTGCATTGACAATGGTTTCGCGAAGCGATTTGGCCGAATCTTAAACCTGGCAGCCTCACCAGTCGCGGGTCCGACAAGCCACACTGTGCTGCCCAACTAACGCGATAGGGATTTACGCGAAAGGGATTTAGGGATTTAACAGTGTGACGAACGTTCGGGTTGTAACGCATGCCAGCAATCAATAAGCTGCCAAATGCTTCGGCCGGAGAACATTAACTTCCGGCATGATCGCACTAAATTGACTAGCTCTTCGTCTCGGCAGAGAGTCTACACCCTTTCCAAAGTTACGAAGAGTGCCCTTGCTCGGTTCGCCACAGATTTTTGTTCGTTCCTAAAAAACTCGCAAAATGACTTAACATTAAGCGGCCCAGTAGGGGAAAACGGCTTGCAAGCTTTGGCTGAGGCCGATAAACTGCCAAGCTCCTTCTGGCCAGCCAGTAAGCTTTCTGTACCGAAACATTCGGTCTAGCCAGACTGGATTTCATTCACAAACAACGACGGATCAGCCGCGCCCAGCCATGACATTGTCACAAAAAACAACCGTTGCCAAGCCAAATCAACTGCCTCAGAAGTGGTATCATGTAGATGCATCTGAGCAAATCTTGGGACGCCTGGCCAGCGACATAGCTATGATCTTGATGGGCAAACACCGCCCAACTTACACCCCGCACGTTGATACAGGTGACTTTGTGGTTGTAACCAACGCCGAAAAGGTGGTTATGACCGGACGCAAGTTCGAGCACCGCCACTACGCTTGGTACAACGGCTACACCGGCCAGAAGATGGAAAGCTACCAAGATCGCCTGGCCCGCAAGCCTGAGGACCTAATCATTCATGCTGTGCGGCGCATGCTTCCCAAAAACAAGCTGGCCACACAGATGCTCAGCAAGCTGAAGGTCTACGCTGGCGGCGAGCACCCACACCAAGCTCAACAATGCGAAACGATCGAATTGGGCAAAAAGGCCTCCTAATCCAATTCACTGCGACTGATTGACCAACCCGTCCAGCCGCATACACCCAAGACAACGCACACACTGCATTACTGCACATCACTTAGGATTCTGAAAACCTCATGGTTGCCATCAAAAAAGACAAAATTAACGGAGATTGCTTGGGTACTGGCCGCCGTAAGTCCGCAGTGGCTCGAGTGCGCGTTCGCCCAGGTAGCGGAAAGATCGTTATCAACGGCAAGCCGCTCGAAGTGTTCTTCCCAACCGATCAACACCAGCAAGACGTACTGCAAACACTGGCACATGTTGGTCAGACGGATAGCGTCGATGTGATCGTACGCGTTAGCGGTGGCGGCTTGACGGGTCAGTCGGGTGCGATTCGCATGGCGATCGCGCGTGCCCTGTGCGGCATGAACGAAGAACACTTCCAACCGCTCCGAGACGACGGCTTCCTAACTCGCGATTCCCGCATGAAGGAACGTAAGAAGCCAGGTCTACACGGTGCCCGCCGTGGAACTCAGTTCAGCAAGCGCTAAACTGCGTCCAAAAGTTTTTATTCGGTTCTTCTCCCCGATGGCTGCTTCGCAAGCCGGGGACTTCTGCCGGCCCGATGTCGAGCTTCCCCCAGGCTGCTGTTAAAGGCAGCCTGGGATGCGTCGTATCTGGGGTCCCCTTCCAGCGATCGGCCTAGCATAGCCGCGCTCAGCTGCACAGTTTGCTAAACGGTGAGTACAAGCAGAGGGCTGCGCGGCAGCTCTTTGTAGTGCTGCGACTGGTCGTAGCTTTGGCGGTGGCTAGGTCGTACAGCAAGTCAGACGTTAAGAACGCCTTCTGGGCCGCGCAAAAGCTTCTG
>CAKQWG010000064.1 GCA_934278005.1 uncultured Pirellulaceae bacterium
CTATGGTTATTGTGGCCGAGTGGTCGGCAGACCGCAGTCATCGCTTGGGACCGACTTGCCCACGCCGCAGTTGCCCCGGAGAGCAGCCGGTGCTCTCGCGGAACGCGCGCACAAATCCACTGGCACTTTCAAAGCCACATCGCAATCCGATGTCGATCACCGACATATCGGTCGAGGCTAGCAAGCGTCTGGCAAGGCGGATGCGTTCAAGACGCAGTTCCTTTGTTACCGAGTGCCCGAGCGATTGGCGAAATTTCTTATCCAACAGCTTTCGCCCCAGATCGAATTCCTCGGCAACGTCCTGGGCTGAGATCGGACGATGACATCGCTCGCGAATAAACTGAACAACGGGAACGATGGAGGCGTCGTCGATGGCTAAATAGTCAGAAGATCTTCTGACGATGATTTGTGCGGGGGCGACGCAGATCGGAGCCTGTGGCGGCTGGCCACCGTCAATCAGATGCGTCAGCAGTTCTGCCGCGAGATAGCCAATCCGTTCCGAATTTTGAGCGATGCTCGACAGCGTGGGAGTTGTCGTTTCGCAAATCATGCGATTGTCATTCACCCCCAGCACGCTGATGTCAAACGGGACCGACCGATTTAGCGCATGGCAAGCATCCACAACTTCGTACGCAAACTCGTCCTGCGTTGCAAAAACGCCGATTGGAAATTGCAAAGCAGCCAGGGCCTCGCGCAGTGCCCGACGATCCACGCGGCGAACGCTCACATCGCCGGTTACTTCCGATTCAAACTGGACGTCGATTTCGTCGGCGGCAAACTGCTTATCACAGAGCGTCTCCACGAAACCGTCGCGACGAAGGCAATTGTGGTGCCAGCCGAAATGCCCCACTACCGCAAACTTTTTGAGACCGAGGCTGGCCAGGTGCTGCGCGGCCAACTGTCCGATCAATCTGTTGTCGGAATGCACGGTCGCGATGGCTTGCGTGGGTGCCATATGCATCGTCACGTTGACCGCCGGCAGATTCAACTGGGTCAGCAGAGCAAGCTGCTCTGATGATTCGGCGTAGGCTATGATACCATCGCAGTGGATGCTGCCAATCATCGACCACGGTGCGTATGGAATTGCCGCATTCTTTGCAATGCGTATGCAACCAGTATCTCGGGCGTAGTCTAGAATTCCACGGATCATACGCATCTGATTGTCCGAACTGGGAACGACCATCAAGGTGACATCGCGTTGCTTTGACATCTTCTTGACCTTCTAGTGCGCAGGCCGCCGTCTTGCCGCATGCAAGTTTACTATGGGAATTATTTGCAACGAGCCACGTTTGCAGGAGCTTGAGACTTTCCATTCTATCGCAGAGCAATGGCTGCGTTCTGTATCACATCTCTTTGGCTAGATGTGTCAATTACGTGCGGGGTATCCATCGATGATTGAATGATCGGCCCATTTTGATTTTCGCTATTGCTGCACGAGGCCACTAACTGCTAATGCGAATGGTGGATCCAGAAAGGCAAGGAGTTCGATGATGCGCGTAACGATGTTATTATTGGCCGCTTGGCTGGTGCTGCAAACGACGGTGGGCTGCACACTGACCAAAAAAGATCAGCCACGGTCGCTCAATGAATGGGGCAAGCTGTCGCGGCCCAAATTCTAATGCGCCTCAAAGGCCATTAGGCGGCTGGGGCTGGCGACCAGTAGCGTGCGATCCACGACAAGCACATTGACACCTTCACCACCGCTGGGTCTGATCGGTATCCGCCCTGCGATAGCTGGCGTGCGTCCCGCCGCCGGTGTGTCTTGTGGTAGCTGCGCGGAAAAAACAAAGACCTCAGCGGCGGTGGGCCAGTAGATATATTGGCCAGTGATAAAGCCGCGTCCAAGACCACGTGGACTGGGCAAAGCACCTCCGGCGATGGGCGTCGTGTTGCCCGGGAAGCTGGCGATAACTCTACCGCTCCGCTTGTCCAGCCACACCAGTCGGTCACCACTGACAAGCAACGCGTCGCCCACGGTCCCCAACAGTTGTACCGCATCGGCCACGCTGCTTTGGTCGGTCGACCAGACTAGCTCGCCCGTGATCGCGTCGAGCGCAAAGATCTCCGGTGCATCTTGAGGCGCGCAGAATACCAGTCCAGCCGACAGTAGGCAGGGAGTCAAGTCACGGTAGCGATATCGCTGGGGCTGGGGAAAAGCTGGACTGGCACGCGGCGTCGAGTACTGCGTCAACCACTGCGTCTGGCCACTGAGTGGATCCACGCAGACGATCGACCCCAAGTGAGTGTTGTAGTACAGGCGGCCGCCGGCCAGAGTCAACTGTTGATGCGAGATCAGGTTAGCGCGCTGGGCGTCGGGGACGCTACCCGAGGCCAGCACGCCTGACTTCCAGCGCAGTTCACCCGTTACGCGGTCAAAGGCAACTAGGCTCCGCCGCAGACCGACGTGATCGCGCTGAGCTACAGCCGCAATGAGTAAATCTCCCCAAGCCAGCGGCGGTCCATCAAATTCGGCCTCCGGGAACTCGGCCGCGCTCAGGTGGACTGGAAAGCCGGGGAGCATACTTCCCTGTCTGTTCAAATCCAGCCCCACGAGATAGCTCAGCGAAGCATCGCCGCGGCGGTCGCTGGCCCCACGCGTATGCAGTCGCCCTGTGACAGGACTGCCCATCCGCGCATATAGACAGCCGTCGTGGATGTTTAGCGTGCCGCGCGGCGAACCGATCATGGGATAGCCTAGCGGTAGATAGGACGCGGCCGAAAGTTCGCTTTCAAACAGCGGTAGACCGCCGCTTCCCTGCGGCCACGGTGCGCCCGTCTTTAAATCATAAGCGACAATGCGGGGCAACTCATTTACAAACACGACTCCGTCATGAACGACCGGATAGTACGGAAGCGTGGCGCGCGAGCTCTCCGCCACCGGCACACCGTGAGCAGTCGCTAGGTCGCTGGTCACCGAGAATCTCTCCAAGGCGTGTGACCACTTGGGCCACGTGGCGAAGTTCAGTGAGGTGTCAGGAGTTTTGGCCGCAGCGGCAGCTCGATCGCTGGCTGGTCCGGTCGCCGAAGCTGAAGATTGCGTATCTAATCTGTCGGCGCAGTGGAGCGGGGGACTGCGGAAGCTATGCACGCTGGTCGGCGGATGCATGGATTGGGGCCAGCCTTTTATCTGCTCTAAGTCTGCGCGCAAGTCTTGCCCCGCGGATTGTCCCATGTGCCGCGCCATTCTTGCGGCCCAGCTCAGCACCGCTGGTGCGTCCAGCGACTCCGGATTCATGGCTGCCGCAATCGCCAACCGGCGAACGACCTGGCTGGTCTGCTCAGCGGCAGTCGCGGCGTCGCTGGTTAGTGCCGACGTGGCTGCATTGGCCTGCCCAAGCGTTGTTGGGGAGACTGACAGCTGTGCAGTCGAGGAACCTGTCGAGGAAGCCGCCGGCGGAGTTATTGTAGAAGTTGCCGGAGAAGCTATTGAGGGAGCTGCCGAAGGAGTTGTTGAGGGAGTTGTTGAGGGAGTTGTCGAGGAAGTTGTCGAGGAAGTTGTTGAGGGAGCTGTTGAGGGAGTTGTCGAGGAAGGCTTTGGGGAGGCAACCTCCTGCGAGGCCGCAGCGGTAGGGTCCATCGTGCGGTAGCGCGGAGCGAACACTTCTCGCCAAATTCGATCCTGCTCGTCCGCATTCTTGCCAGCGGACAATTGCTGCCACACTAGAGATGCGGCTAACGAACCGCTAGCAGCAGCTTTGTCGGCTTCTGCTGGACCATCCAGCTGAGCGCGAATTCGGCTCGCATTGGCAGCCGGCTCGATAGCTTGACTGGCGGCTATGCCCCAGCCACGCTCCAGGTACAGGTCGCTCAGCAGCAACTGAAATTTTAACCCCAGCGTTGGCGTGGAGAAACGCTGGGCAGCACGTTGTGCAGAGCGAAGATCCTTGCTTCCCTGCAACTGCGCCAACGCCAACTTGGCAGGTTCACGCTGCCGCGCGTCCAGCTTGGTAGCCGTCTCGGGGAAATCCTTCAGGGCCGTCGCGGCGCGGCGAGTGGCCCACTGGGATAGCGGAATATACAACTGCGTTTTCAGCGATGCGGCCGACTGAGGTGCGGCCACAGCCACCAAGCGGTTCTCGGCTTCATCCACCAGCTTTTCCAGCAGTCGCAAAGCCTCGTCAATTTGGCCAGCTTGGATGAGCTCATTAGTCTGCTCAATCAATAGCCGTTCTGGCGGGGTCGCCAGCAGCGGTGGAGCTTGGGCGGTCATCTCTTGTCCCCAGGTCATGGGTCCACAGTCGATCAGGGTTAGTCCGGGACTGCAGGCGATACTCAGCACCAATGGCCATGAGGTCATCGCGCTTGGAAGAGATCTAGACCAGCGAACAAACGCTTTGAGATATAACTGTGGGAAGTGCATGGTTAGCTTCGATCCTGGGGAGCAAACTCGCCACCGCATCCGGTGACACACTCGGCACATACCACTGATAGAGCATCAAATAGACCACGATACCAGTGATCGAGACGTAAAACCACACCGGCCACGTAATAACCGACAGCCGTCGATGGCGAGCACGCTGGCCCGTTAATCCCAAGTACACGCTGCCGATGGCCAGAAATGGAACCACCGCAGCCAGGACGATATGCGTTAGCAGAATTACGTAATAGGCATAACGGACCGCGGCGGGGGCGACGAGCGGGTCGGTGGGAAATGGTTTGCTGCCAGCGTAGGCGTGATAGGTCAAATAGCTGACTAGGAAGAGGATGTTGACGCCAAACGCCGCCAACATCACGTTTCTATGGGCCAACTCGCGCTTGCGTTTGATGAGCACTAAACCAATTACCAGCAACAACGTGGCCAGGGCGTTGAGCGAAACATTGATATGCGGCAGGGTTTCGATCATTGAGCTTGTGTCACTTGTTCAGTTGCCGGTGGGCCGTCGGCTGCGGAATTCCGCGCGGGACCGGTGACAGCCTCGCCGGCCAGCAGTTTGTCAATATCGCGCTCGAGCTGTTTGAACTGCAGGGGATCGTTCCAGCTATAGAATCCGACATTCTTGCCGTCGCCGTCAACTAAGACAAATTTCTCTGCATGGAAACGACGCGAGGCGGAAAGGAAATACATTTCGGCAGCCACGCGGCTGATGTTGTCCATCTCTCCAGTCAGGAACAGCCACTGCTCGGGATCGGCGTCAAATCGCTTGGCATACTCTGTTAGCACCTGAGGACGGTCCACCTCGGGATCGCAGGAAATGCTCAACAGTCGCAGCGGCTGGCCGCGGTACTTCTCCTGCAACTCCTGGACTTTTGCGTTCTGATTGATGCAGATCGACGGACACAGCGTAAAGAAGAATCCGACCACATAAGGTTGCCCCTTGAGGTCATCGCTGTTGATTGTTTTGCCCGAGCGTTCGATCAATTCAAAACTGGTCAGCCACTCCTGCTCGCCAGCCCCAGTTCGGCTGCGCTTGCGTGCCGGACGGTCGGGGGCCTGATTGGCTGACACCTCACTGCCGTCCTCATCAACGATCCGCACAACCGGGGCTTTGCTCGCCAGCGAGCGTCGTCCCTGGAGCGCAAACAGGATGCCGGCTCCCGAGAGTATCAACAGCACAGTCAGTATCGAAAGAATTTTCATCGCAAGTCTCCCTTGGCTGGACGCATCACGATCCAGCCGGCGGCGAACAGGGTCACTATTAAAAATGCAACAGCCACAATCCAGCTGGTGGCCAAACTAGGCAGCCACAGTCCCTGACCCTCGACTACCCCACCCATCATTCTACGCAGACCGGCGATTACATAGCTCAATGGATTCAGTCGCATGACCCAGTGCATGATCCACTGCCCGGCGGGACTATCGGCCGTGGGCAGAGGAATTGGGAAGAACGCTCCGCTGAGCAACCACAGCGGCATCAGCACTAAATTCATAATTGCATGGAAGCCCTGGGTAGATTCCATGGGCCAAGCAAAGAAAACCCCCAGTGCCGTCAGGGCTAGCGCGGCCAAAGCCAGCATGACGCAAGCTGCCAGCAACGGGCCGAACAATAGCGGTACGCTGCCTGTTGCCAGCGCCAAAGCTAGGAACAACAGCGCCTGCACCCAGGCGATCGCGCCGCCACCGAATACCTTCCCAACAGCGATGGTCCACCGCGGAATGGGTGCTACCAGCACGTTCTGGAGAAATCCCTCACGGCGATCTTCGATAATTGAAATCGTAGTAAAGATCGCCGTAAACAACACGATCAGCACCAGCGTTCCAGGCAGGTAGTAGGTCATGAAGTCCTGGCCACCGCTTTGGAAGGCAGTGTGCATGCCAGTCCCAAATAGTAGCCAAAACAGAATCGGCTGCCCCAACGCGCCGATGACTCGATTGCGCTGCCGGAAGAAGCGCAGCCACTCACGGTAAGCCAGCATCCACACGGGAGCCCAGACACTCACCCGATGAGTGGCCTCGGGTAGTGCTGTAGGGAGTGTCCCAGGAAGTGCCCTAGGGAGCGATGGAGAAGTGGTCATAAACTGTCATGTTTCGGAGGTGTCGGATCGCTACGATGCCAGCAGTGCGCTGAGCTTTTGACGAGTAGCGGGATCTTGCAGCTCCAGTTTACCGAATCCCCGCTCGGCTCCCAGGGCTACTGCTGCATCTTGGTGCTCGGCGTAGTTGGAAACGATCATCACCGGCGTCTTCGCCAGCGCGGGATCTGCCTTGATCTGCTTGAGAATCTCCACACCGTCGGAGTAGTCGCTGTCGAGCTTGCGATTGATCAGTACCAAGTCCACATCACGCTGCTTGAGAAGCGCTAGCGTGTCGGCGCTGGCATGGGTCTGCAAGACCTCGACGTCAAAGTGACCAGTGAGCAGGTTTTTGATACTAGCATGGTCGGGCACACAATTGCCGACATCCAATACTGTGTGAGCAGACATAACAACCTTGCAAAAATTACATGGAGAGTAACGGACGAATCTTCATTCTTGTCTCCAGCCTACGCCCTGCGGGGACGCTTGAGCCGGCCCGGTGGCTGCCCCACTAAGGGCCGCGGTCGAGGAGCGTTGCCTGGCAGGATCGTCGGAATCGCAGCCGCTGGTCGCCGCGGTCAGAACCATCCCGCTGGAGAAGGCCACTAAAATCAGGGCAATAGCCACTCGGTTCGTGGGTGAGTGATGCGGTGGTTCTAGTGTGGCCCGACGCTCCGCGTCGGAGTTACGACGCGGAGCGTCGTGCCACACTGTGCGACGCGGAAGCGTCGGGTCACACCGTTCTGTCTTCTGTTTCATCTAGCTGGGCTTTCTCGATAAGCTACTCTGACGGAAATTCGCTGCAGCTATTCTTATTCTGCTGTGCGAGGCTGCTCAAACTCTCGCAGCTAGGCTGCGTCCGGCTACGCCACAGTCCCCGCCGCAATTCAGGCAAATTACGCGTCTCAGTCAAACCACTCGTCGGCCGGATCGAACTTGGGTGAGGCAACAATTAAAACCTTCATCTTTCCGATGGCTCGATGCCGCGTTCCCGGATGAATGACCACTGCCATGTGTGGCTTGAGCGGAAGCAGCCGGCCGTCTAGCTCAATGGCTGAGTCAGCTTGGCACTCGAGCACAAAGTAGGTCTCGGTCAGTCGTTTGTGGTAATGGGCCCGCGCCTCGAGCGAGATCTCAGTCACATGCAACGAATAGGGTACCGATTCGATGTCCATCAAGCCACGCCGAGCTGTTCCGCAGGGGCAAGCGATACCCGGCAGCTGATCGTAGTCCACTATTTCGTGTCTGGTAGAAGTTGGCAGCATACAATCGAGCTTTCGGGATACGCCTTTTAGGTGGTGCGTCGCTGTTGGCGGGCCGGAGAACACCTAGTGTACTGTAGGTCGAGCAATAGTTTGCGGGGACTGTAACGCATGTTTCGGATGTGCCGAAGGGGGGCTCTGGTCCTAGCATAGCGGTTGCAGTGGATTGTGGCCGCCGAAGTACCCGTTAGTAAGTGGACAGGTGTACATTGTTTGTGTTCGGCCCGGTTAAGCTGTGCGGGTCGGGCGGCTTGGCCTGCCGCTACAAATTGCCTAGCGGGAGCCATCGTGCTGATCGCTAGTTTTTGACTGCGTGCGTCGTCGTAACCCCGCACAGCTAAAAAGCTTGGAGCGTCTCAAGCATGCCTTCAGACCTGACCGATATCTCTCTCTGTCGCCGCTTAATGGACTCGCAAGACGGTTTCCAGTGAGTGGTGACAAAGACCGGAAACAAATTAAACAGAGCCCATGGAATGGCTCATCCGGTAACTGGCGCAAATGACCCAGGGCTTCGCGTTGGGAGTGTGGAACACGTGCTGCAGACGCAAGTCTCAGTCGTGTAAAACCGTCATCGGCACCACGAAGTTGAACAGGCTGTCACCAGTAGGTAATGGTTTGTTCTTTGCCGGCCCGGCACGAGGGCGATTTCGGCGGCGGCTTCGTACGTCGAAACCGGTCTCGGCCAATAGCACCCCCGTGAAGGCCGCGCCAGAGATTAGGTTCATCGTTTAGGGAGTTGTGGCTCGATGAAATTGAATACACTAGTGGGATCCCTCGTACTTGGCGCTAGCCTTTGTACCCCGAGTTTTGGTGGGGGCCTTTTGGACCGCATGTTGGGCATGAAGGGTGCCGGCTGTGACAGCGCTTGCTGTGATACCGGTATCTCGGCTGATCCAAGCTGTGGAGTAGAAATTAGCGCAGCGAATTGTGACACTGGCTGTGCCGACGCGTGTGCTCCAGCACACCACCATGGCCTGCTCAGCCGTCTCAAGGGACACGCTGGACATCGTCACTGCGGACACGCAGACCCAAGCTGTGGCTGTGAAATAGCTGCACCTGTTTACGCTGCAGCACCTAGCTGCGGAGTTGAAATCGCCGGTCCAGCTTGTGGCGGCTGCGCCTCAGACCCATGCTGCGACGACGTGTGCCAACCGCGCCGCCGTCCGCTGATGGAACTGGTTAGCCGTGCCAAGCACCATGCCCACAAACTGGGTGGACACAACGCTTGTGACTGTGGCGTTCCATCGTGTGGTTGTGAAATCGCTGCTCCTGCCTGTGGCAGTGGCTGTGACAACGGTTGTGGCCATGGCCATGGCTTTGGTGCAGGACCTAGCTGTGGCGTTGAAATCGCCGCTTGCGACCCTTGTGCACCAGCTGGCTGCGATAGCCTGCACGCCAAAAAGTGCGGCGGACTGCTAAGCAAGCTGTTCCATCGCAAACACCGCGGCGGATGCGACAGCCTGGGCTGTGACACAGTCGGCTGCTCGTCCTGCGGTAGTGGAAACGTTACCTACGGATCGTCGGCACCTGTCGCTGCTCCAGTAGTCAACGGCGACGCTGCTCCAGTTCCTCCAGCTCCAATCGTTGATCCAAGTGCATACCTGCAAAGCAATCGACGCGTCATTCAAGCTACCAGCTACGTTCGCTAAGCTTCGGCTGAAGTGAATTTGGTAGACCCGAGATGCGTCTCAGTAAAACGGTCTGCGAAACGAAAGTTTTGCAGACCGTTTTTTTTTGTTTAACGGCCGCTGCGGCTGCCGCCGAATCTCATCAGGCTGCGTACACTAACAGGCTAGGCTCTTGTCCGAGATCGATAACGATAAGTCGAAGGGAGTGGCGCCAACTATGCAGTACCAACTGCGTTACGGTCGCGAATGGCTCGACGTGGCCGTGCCGACCGATGTTCGGGTAACCTGCCTGCGCAAGCCAGCCATGCCGGTGCTAAGCGACGCGCATGGGGCGGTTCGCCAAGCGTTGAACCAGCCCGTCGGCTCGGCGGACTTAGTGACGCTCGCCCAAAGTGCCCGCAGCGCGTGCATTGCAATCTGCGATATTACCCGTCCGGTTCCCAATCATCTTTTTTTGCGGCCGATGATCGAAATGTTGTTGGCCGGCGGCATACCCGCCTCACAGATCACCGTGTTGGTTGCCACCGGACTGCATCGACCCAACCAGGGTGCAGAGCTGGCGGAACTCATTGGCGACCCGTGGGTACAGCAGCACGTCGCCGTAGAGAATCACTTTGCGCGCGATGACGCACAGCACGTCCAATTGGGTTCTACTGGGACACGCGGCACGGTGGTCCGCCTGGATCGGCGTTTTGTAGAAGCCGATTTGCGGATCGCCACCGGCCTGGTCGAGCCTCACTTTATGGCAGGCTATTCAGGCGGTCGCAAGGTGATCGCGCCAGGACTGGCACATGCCGAGACGATCACTACTTTTCACAGTTCCCGATTCATGGCTGATCCCGCGGCAGCCAATTGCAACTTTGCCAGCAATCCGCTGCACGAAGAGCAGCTTCAGATCATTGACATGCTCGGGGGAGCTCTGGCGCTAAATACTGTGATCGATGAGCATCGTCAGCTGTCGTTCGTCAACTTTGGCGAGGTCATTGCCAGCCATCAACAGGCGGTCGACTTCGCACGCCAGTACTGCGAACTGGCTGTGCCTGAACAATTTAAGACTGTGGTGACCTGTGCCGCTGGTTATCCGCTGGACAAGACCTATTACCAGACGATCAAGGGGATGGTGGGGGCCATCGACATCCTGGCTCCCGGAGGCGATTTAATTATCGCTTCTGAATGTTCCGAGGGGATGGGGTCGGACGAGTTCATCGACGCTCAGCGACGGTTGGTCGAAAGCGGCCCCGAGGCGTTTCTGCAGCAGATTCTCAAAAAGTCGCACGCCAGTGTCGATGAGTGGCAGACACAGATGCAACTCAAACCGATGGCTTTGGGTAAAGTTCATTTGTATTCGCATCGACTGCCTATCGAGATGCGGCAGCTAACGGGCGTCAACTGGATCGATTCAGTAGATCAAGCCATCGCCGACAGCCTAGCGCGTCATGCCAGCGACCGTGTGGCCATCATCCCCGAGGGACCCTACGTCGTACCGTTTCATCGCGCGGCCGAGAGTTTCACTGCGCAGCACGGACGACCACGCTAGAGCCAAACATGCGCACTTGTTTCATCGCGCGGCCGAGAGTTTCACTGCGCAGCACTGCGGCTGAGATCGGCGAGCTGACCAGGCTAGGCACAGCCCCCGCCGAGTCGCACGCGCCTAAGCAGAACTTTACCAGCGGAATCTTTACAACCAAGGCATCACGGCCGACGCTCGTCCCGCGGCGAGAGCGTCCAGATGTGCGGTGGATCCGCTTCGTGGGTCGTCACCCAGACTCTCGCTTTAGAGAGGTACTGTATCGAAGTAGCCGAAGAAACAGACAGATTCAGTGTGCCGAGCTCTCGACCGGTTACCAAGTCCCACAGGCGAATTGTGCGATCGTGTGAGCTGGTGGCTAGTGTTCGATCGTTGTCCAAGAATATGCAGTCAAGTATCCCTCGGCGGTGGCCGTGCAGTAACACGGGCGGCTGCTTTCCAGCTGGCGACTCAATGCGCACACTTCCGTTGGCATAGCAAATCGCCAGGTGTTCGCCGGACTGGGAAAAGGCGATCCTGTCGTAATTTTCCGCCGAAGACGAAGACGCTGCCACGCTAGATAACTTGCCATGTTTCAATTCATGGATACGCTGTCGTGTGACCACACGAATGGCATCGGTGCGAGGCACGCGCACCAATTGACTCGCATTGTCAATGGGCAGTTGATGGATGCGCTTTTTGCGTAGTGTCTTGGCATCCATCACCATAATGTGATCGTTAAATAGAGCGAACATTTCCGCGCCAACAATCAACATGCTGGTGCAGTTTTGCTCGACGTCGTGTTTAGCGACGCGCTGCATGGTGAGACCAGATTGCAGGTTGATACTGACCAGCTCACTCGGCGTAGCGACGATGGCGCGTTCGCCGTTGGGAGTTATACAAAACGTTCCGAACCGATCGACTGGTGGTGCCGCAATGCGGCGCAGTTTTAATGTAGAGTCTAGCAAGCCAAACGAGTTGTCTGCGAAACGCAGATAGAGCTGCTCCGCGTCGGCCTCCGCCATCCAACTAGCCATTGCCAAGTTGTGCGTGCCTGGTAGTGCAGGGTCAAACAAAGCTCGGGGGTTGGCTTGGGGCAATGACCAAAGGCGAACATAACCATCTTCGCACGTAGTGAGTATTCCGCGCGGCTTGGTAGCCGGTGGATGCCCGCCGGGGACTGGATCGGTCACAAATTTCACGCTGGTGATGCGTTGATCGCTGGCTGTAATGCTCAAAGGTGGTGGTATTGGCTGGTTCGGTCGGCCCGCCAAATTCCACACGAACACGCTCCCTTCATCACAGCCGGCCGCAATCAGCTCACCGCCTGGGCTAATGTCGACGCAGCGGACGCGACCGGCGAATTGTTGTTTCTCAAGCACGGACTCGCCACTCGGCCAACGCACCACGTCGATTTTGTCGCTGCCCTCTCCACCAGCCACAATAAGAAACGAGGAGTCGCCCGGTTTGGGCCGCGAACATGCAAATACCTTGGTATCGAATTCAATCGGCAATTTGGTCGATTGTCCAGTCGCCAGGTCATGCAGCTGTAGTGAGTCAATCCTGTCAGAGTTGCGCATAATGGTGCCCAGATATTGACCATCGTTTACAAACGCCAGCGCCTCGTTTCGAGATCCGCTTGCAATGCGCTGTACAATTTTTCCGTTGACATCATGCACGCGGATCTCATCGTAGCGGCAAGCGGTAGCATACAGCGATCCGTCAGGAGAGATGGCCGCAGATTCGATCGAGCTGGGATGGCTTTCCCATTCGGCGAGCAATTCTCCGCTGCGCACGTCGTAGCGCCGCGGGGTATTGGTCCTCTGTGGAATATTCAGACCCGTCAGTATCGACATGCCGTCGGGAGCCACCGCAACGCTGTCCAGCCGCTGGCCAACTTTCAGAACTTGCACCTTCGCCTTGGACCGCAGGTTAAAGATACGTGCTGATCCGTCGTGTCCCACCGAGACTCCTTGGCTGTGGTCCGGGAAGACAGCCAATTCGGTAGCGGGACCTGTATGTTTAGTCAGTTCGCGGACTGCGGGAGACTGCGTCAGGCCGTCGAGCAAGTACCAAGCCATGCCGCGGAAATCGCGGGCATCGGTCCCGCTCCCGTAGGGCTCTAGCAGTTGCCGTGCTCTGGACACGTCGCGTTCATCGTACGCCTCAAACGCGGCCGATATGTCGGAGACATACAGCTGGTTTTGCAGCTCGCGTTCACGCGCACCCAGAGCCGCGTTGGACTGTGATAGAAAGTGGTTAGTATTTTCCAAAATTCGATTCATTGCTCGTAGCGAACGCGAGTTGACCGCTTGCACCGCAAATACGGCAATGATCGTTGCGATCAGACCGAGCAGCGAAGCGAGCGCAACAAGTGGGTTTTTCTCGGCCCATTTATAAGCGCGTTCAACCCAGCCGGGGCGCTTGGCATGCACCAGCTCTCCAGCAGTGAAGCGGCGAAGATCCTGGGCCATTTCTGAAGCCGTGCGGTAGCGAGCCTCCGGCGACAAGGCCATCGCTTTCAAAATGATGACTTCCAGTTCCGAAGGTACCTCCCGCCGAAGTGAACGCGGAGCCGGGACATCGCCACGTGTCACACGAAATAAAATTTGGTCGCGGCTGCCTTTGAATGGTCGGTGCAAAGTGGCCAGTTCAAACAAGGTAGCGCCCAGGCTGTAAACGTCGCCCCTCACATCGAGCCGCTGATCCTGGCCCATGGCCTGCTCTGGGCTCATATAAGTGGGAGTCCCCACGATCTCCCCACTCATCGTTAGCACGGTTTGATCGTCCGAGAATGAGGCTAGCCCAAAGTCAGTCAACCAAGCCTTGCCGTTAATGTCAAGCAAAATGTTGGACGGCTTAATGTCGCGATGCACAATCCCCACATCATGCGCCGCCTGCAGCGCATCGGCGACCTGGGCAGCCAGCTCGGCGATGCCTGTAAAGTAGTTGCCATTGCTGATCAGCAGCGCAGCACAGTCTTCCGCCGAGCTTGCCGTAATAGGAGTCCGTGAGCGCTCTATCTCGTCCGGATCCTGAGCACTGCCCAAACTTTCCTGCATGACCCTAGCAAAGCTGGCGATAACATCCGTGAGCGTTACGCCGTCGATGAGCCGCATCGCTAAGAATGCAGTCTCGAGCTCAATGCCCGAGGCCACCAAGGGCACGATGTGCGGATGCTCAAGCATGGCGATCGCCTGAAACTCTCGCCGAAATCGATGAGTCAAGGTCCGCTGCTGCACAATCGACTGTTTCAAAACTTTAATGGCTACCAGCTGTCCACTTTCTCGATGCCGTCCCACATAGACAACACCCATTCCCCCCACACCGAGAATCCGCTCGGCATGGAAGTCTCCAAATTCACAGTCGACACGTTCAGCAGGCTCTTCGCTTGACTGGCGAGCCAATGGATCATCGCTCACAAAATTTTTTCCCAATATTTGCGATTCAACGATTTGTTCTCAGGCGTTTGATTAAGCATGGGGTCAGCACGGAGCAAGCTCCATGGCCGCTAAGGTTATGGGACTTATGGTAATTCGCACCCGCGTTTTGTGGCTCGCAATTTGAGCATATTGGGTGCCGTCAGGATCTCTTTAGATTATCCTTTGCTAGGATTGTATCGAATTGATTTCCCCAGTGGCGACGAATGCAGACGCATGAGTGAAACCAAACCGGCAGCTGATGCGGAGCCTGCGCGAGCACTGCAGCCAATTTCGGACTATCGCATACCACCCATGCCGACCGATGTGGCCACGCGGCGGATGGTTCGCTGGTTCCGTCTACAGTTTAAGAAGTCTGAAGACGCAGAGCCGTTTGTCGCAGAATCTGAACTGGTACAAGCCAGCCGGGAGACACTTGAGGACGTGGCGCCGTCACCCGCCTGCGGGCCTCTGCTCAGGGATTTGGATGCGCACTTCGCAACGCTCATCGGTGGAGATGACCAAGGCTCGCGGCTGCGGCTGATGCTACTGCCGCCGGGTGACCGCAGCGAGGTGCTTAGCGGCTGGGCCAAACGTCATGCTTTAGAGGTGCTGCCGTGCCCGCCGCGTGAGCGGCTGCTAGATGAACCCCGGCCGCCCGGCTTAGACGTCCAGCAACTGTGGCCCGAAGAAGCAAGCCACCCCAATTCTGTCTTGGTGATCCCCAAGCTCGAAAGCTGGTTCTTGCGCCATGAACGAGGCTTGTTTCTGGTTCGGCAATTGCTGGATCGGCTGGAGCAAAGTCGACGGCCGCTAATTATTGGTTGTAGCACCTGGGCCTGGGACTTTTTGTGCAAAGCCACGCAGGCGGGGCTGGTGCTCCCCTCGCCACTAACATTTCAAGCTTTCGGAGCGGATGAGCTGTACGATTGGTTTCGGTTCTTGGAAGAAGACGCCGAGGTCGATGTGCGAGTTCGGCTGTCGAGCAGCGGCGCCGATCTATTCGCCGACGATGCCAAGAAGCATCATTACTTTAAAGGTTTAGCCGCCGAGAGCCTAGGTATCCCGTGGGTTGCGTGGCACCGCTGGCGTAAGAGCCTGCGTTATAAGCGCCCGAGCGATGCCAAGGCCGAGAGCGCTGACCAGCCGGGCGCCAGCGGGTCTGATGGACACACGCTGTGGGTAACGACACCACCCCCTATGAATTTACCTCAGGGTCATTTTGAGCAGATGTCGCTGGTCTTGCAGGCGCTGTTGATCCACGGCCGCCTAACCCTCGACGAACTGCGCGCCGTGGTGCCGATTGTAGGCGAACTGCGAGTTGTCAGTGCGCTGCTGCAAACCGGCTTCATTCGCTATTGCGATCGCCATCTGTACATTGTTCCAACCGCCTATCCAGAAACTCGACGTGAACTCATCGCGGCCGGTTTCCCACATCCCGCTATATAGAAAGTCGAACCCATGTCGGATGCCGAGGAAACCGGCCAAGAAGCCGTGAAGTTCATCAATGATCTTCAAGACATCAGTTTCGTGACAATTGCCATGATCGTCGGCGGAGCTTGGGTAGCGATCTACGTGGTGATGAAGGCGCTTCCATTTCTAGCCGAGCGTGGCCCGAGCCAATTGCGGTTGTACTTCTTGGCATTCGTGCCTTTGATCCGGCTGGTAATTATCGTAGTCGCCGTGCTGTGGGTCGTACCCATCATCTTCAATGTGACGTTCCAAAACTTTCTGGTGCTGGCTGGTGCTATCAGCGTGGGGGTTGGGTTCGCATTCAAAGACTACTTGGCCAGCCTCATCGCTGGCATCGTGGCGATTTTCGAACGCCCCTATCGAGCCGGTGACTGGGTCGAGATCGATGGCGACTACGGTGAGGTGCGAAGCGTGGGAATGCGCGCGCTGCAGCTAATCACCGCCGACGACAATGTCATCACTGTGCCTCACGATCGGATCTGGACGAATAATATCTCCAATGCCAACGACGGCGCCAGAACTTTGATGTGTATCGCCGAATTCTACCTGACTCCTGGCCATGACGCCCAAGCAATCCGTGCAGCCCTGCAAGACGTGGCGCTGACCAGTGCCTATCTCGAGTACGCTAAGCCAGTAACTGTGATGCTCACCCAAACTCCCTACGGCACGCATTACAAGCTCAAGGCCTACCCGTTCGAGATGCGTGACCAGTTTGCATTTATCAGCGATATGGTAGTGCGCGGTAAGCGCGCGATCGCCCGAGTCGGAGGCAGCGAGACCACCGCAGATTTCGCCAGCTCCCAGCCACTTGGATAAAGCTCTCAATCCGTAGCGGCGCTCGCCAAATATTCATGCCCTGGACTGACCGCCGCTTTGCTGGCTGTGTAGGCACTGGAGCCAGACCAAGCAATTTTGACGCGCTTCGTGGTAACATAATCGGCGCCGCACGAGAACGTCGTGTGGCTACAGCAGGAAAGAAAATTAACTACTCAAGGAACGCAACATGCACTCGACCGTAAACCGACTGGCTGACTTCTGGTGGCTGTATGCTGTGCGGGGAGTATTGGCTTTACTCTTTGGCCTGGCGGCAATTTTCTGGCCTGGACTCACCATAGCCGTTCTGATTGCGGTATTTGGTGTGTTTGTGCTGGTCGATGGACTGATGATGCTCGTCGTTGGCTTTCAGGCGCGTGGTGCCAGTCCCAACTGGTGGAACTTGGTCCTGCAGGGCGCACTGAATGTGGTTATTGGCCTAGTCGCATTTTTTGCACCGCTGGCCACTGCGCTAGCACTGATCATCTTGGTTGCCGCGTGGGCCATCATCTTAGGAGTTCTGGAGATCGTCGCCGCCGTCCGTTTAAAAAACGTGATCAGCAATCAATGGTGGCTGATCGCCAGCGGGATTATCTCCATCTTGTTAGGCATCAGTCTCGTCAGTGCGCCCGGTGCTGGCATCGTCGTCATGGCTTGGATCATTGGCGGCTTCTCCTTGCTTTCCAGCTTGGTGCTGTTCTTCATCGCCGCGCGATTGCGGAAGTTGAAGGGTGGCGTAAGCTTCTAGCTTGCGAT
>CAKQWG010000065.1 GCA_934278005.1 uncultured Pirellulaceae bacterium
CTTCCAGTTCGTCTACGACGATCGTGGACAATTGCAGCTTGAGCGCCAGTTGAATGGTTTCGTGGGTACCAGCGTAGTGTTTGACCGCGACTACGACACGGTCGGCAATCGCACTAAGTTAGAAGCCAACTTCGGCGGCACGCTCTCGGGGACTTCGATCATTGGTGGTGTGTACGACTTCAGCAACAGCTATGCCTACGACGCCATGCACCGGCTGACATCGGTAACGCAGACCAGTCGCAGTGGCGCCAATGCAGTCGCACCCAAGCTGGCAACCTTCAGCTACAACGCCGCTTCGCAGTTGACCGACGTGCAGCGCTATTCGGCCACCACGCCCAGTACACCGACACTTGAGGTCCACAGTCGCTGGGGCTATGACTCGGCTGGGCGTTTGAGCAGCATCACGCATGGCAAGACTCAGATCACTGCAGGCCAGACTTGGGACGGTTCTAGCACTGCGCCCGCTTCGCTCGGTGCCAGTAATACATTGGCCGCCTATTTTCTGGAATACGATCAAGCCAATCGGCTAACCGACTATTCGTCCTACCAGGATGCCTTTAAGACCAGCTACAGCTACGACAACCGCGATCAACTCACCGCCGCTTCCTCGGCAGCCATTAGCGGGCTGACGCCACCGTTTACGATTCCCACCGCCGAATCATATAACCTTGATGACAATGGCAATCGCAAGAGTTCCGGCGGCGCATCGCAATCGGCCAGCGGTACTCACAATCGCTTGCAGACCGACGGGACCTACAACTACGAGTATGACGCGGAAGGGAACACGACCAAGCGAACGTTGATTGCGACCGGTGAAGTGACCGACTACACCTGGGATCACCGCAATCGGTTGGTGAGTGTTACTGAAAAAGTTTCTGCCTCTGGCGCAGTCACGCAGAAGGTCGAGTTCATCTACGACGCCTTTGACCAGCGCGTCGGCAAGCGGATAGACACCGATGGCAACAGTACCTGGGACCGCTACGAGGCCTATGTGTGGGCCGATGGCCACGAGGTCTTGCGATTGGTCGACAGCGATGGGCCAGGTTCTGCTGAATCGTTTGAGGTCGCCAGTCGCTATCTATATGCAGATGCCGTCGACCAAGTGCTCGCCGATGAACAATACGATGGCAATGGCCCCGTGCTATCCGCCAGTACCGCTTCGGCCCAAGCCGGCGAGACATTGTGGACGCTTGGTGACCACTTGGGCAGCATCCGCGACGCGGTCGACAACAACGGCGTCATTCGCCAGCACGTGGTCTACGACAGCTTTGGAAATCGTGTGCTTGAGGTGGATTACAACTCAAGCGGCACGCAGATCGCGAAGTCCCACGCAGATGCCATTGATATACTCTTCGGCTACACCGGTCGCGACTGGGACGAGGATGTCGAGCTGCAGTACAACCGGGCCCGTTGGTATGACCCAGCCACTGGGCGCTGGCTCAGCCAGGATCCGATTGGGTTCGCGGCTGGTGATGCGAATTTGTATCGGTACGTGGGCAACGGGCCGACGAATGCGACAGATCCAAGCGGCTTGCAGGAGAAGCCAGATCTTTCTCCCGATCCGGTCTTGTCTGACAAATACGGATATAGGCGACTTGACGACTGGCAAGGCACTCGCTCCGGAAAATCAGGGACATTCTATCAGTGGAACTATTACAACCGCTCCTGGTTCATGAATGGTAACGGAGTTGCAGGCCCAATTATTTTTGTGCCAGACACGATTAATGGTACGTCGGACAACATTGGAGTTATTGGGAGCCGAGGTAAAGCCGCTGCGATGCAACGGTTTGGTAACAGTTCAAAACAGTGTTTCGATGATACAGGGAAAGTAGTTGCTGCGGGATTTCTAATCGGCAGCCTGTTTGTGCCTGGCCCTGAGGACGTGGTTCTCGCTTTGGTCGGTGCCCGTTACGGTCTAACAGTGGTTAAGGGAGCAATTTATCAGAACGGTAAGAAATTAGCAGGCGAGGCCGCAGAGAATGCGACGGAACTACTAATCAAAACGGGCGATGAAGTTGCTGTCGCGATCAATCGCGCAGCTGAAATCAACAAGATGTCAGCTGCGTCGAAGTACCGTGGGCAATTGTACAAGTGCACAGAATACGCAGATGACTTCACGAAAAGGTTGAATAAAGCGGGAATCCAGGGGGAACGATTAACTGTTCACTCTACCAATCCATTCGGCGTTTGGAGCAACTCTCTCAAGAAATCGCTAACGAAAAATCATATTCATGAGGGAGTACGGGTTGGCGACAAAGTTTACGACAATATGCGACCGAACGGAATTCCATACAAGGATTGGCTCGACGATTTGGATGTGGTAGGACCACATAAGATCCCATCTTCGCTTCCGTTTTAATGAGAGAAATGCATGGCTGAAACGCTCCGACAACTGTTAGCAGAACTCGAAAAGCGCCCTGAAATGTATCTCGGTAACGATTTATCGATAGCGAGACTAGGAGCATTCATAAACGGATGGCTCTTGGGAGCGGGGCAACATATTAGCAACACCGAATGCGTCACACTTTCGGATTTCACGGATTTCGTTGCGTCTAAATTTGAGATTCCGAACAGTTACGGATGGGAGGCTATCATTACGTTGGCTGTGGAAAGAGGTGCATCAGATGTGGAGGGTGCGTTCGCATTATTCAACGAATTTTTTGGGAAATATGATAGGAATCAAGGATGACTGTCGTGTGCTTAAAGCGCTGATCGTTGCGGCGGCGGGCTGGTGATGATGCCGAAGGAGTTGAGTAACCAGCCCGACGCAATGGCAAAAAAGTGGGGACACAGTTTTAAGAATCATGCTGGCGACCTGCCAGGAAAGAAAGGCGTGGATTCGCCGTTCCGCGAATATAGAGTGTGTCCACAAGCCGGAGAAGTCGGTGCAGGGACACGACGAGGTGTAGTGAATACGGATACAGGTGAGGGACGCATTACGGCGATACCGGCAACCCAGCCTTTGTCAGAATACGGTGAGCTTCATGGAATGTATGCATCTGCGATTAGTCCCGCGGCACATGGTTGCAACGCTTTGCGAAAGCATGCAGAACGATAGCTTCACTGTATTTTCGCTCGGATTAGCCAGCGACGCGCCAAGCTTCTTTGCGCAAGCCAAGAAGGTTTTCCCACTTGATCCACCGATAAGTGGAAGGGTTCATTGGGATGCGCTTTCCGATTCGCTTTGGGGTGGACTTGATGCATGTAATGCTCCTAAAATCGCTCTTGTCATCCGTGACATGACGGAGTTCCGAGATTCGAACAGGCAAGAATACGAGGTCGCATTAAGCTGTTTGATAGATGCTGCTAGTGAAGTCGAGGCAGAGAAAAAATCAGAAGGATACAACAATGCTGAAATTGTCGTTGTAGTGGGCATTGATTAACAGATGATCGAGCAATCCGTTTAGATTGCTTGCGTTTGAAAGGATTTTGCACGAGGGCTTGCAAATCCACCTGATTCAACTTTTTAGCTACCAGCTTATGCCCAATCACTATCATCTCGTCTTGCGCCCGCTGGTGGATGGAGAAATGAGTCGCTTCATGGCCTGGGTGGGCGGCACGCATACCATGCGATATCATGCTCACAACCACACCAGCGGATATGGCCACGTTTACCAACAACGATACAAGAGTTTTCCAATCCAAGACGACGAGCACTTCCTGGTCGTCTGCCGCTATGTCGAGCGCAATGCCCTGCGTGCTAAACTCGTTGCACGAGCCGAGGACTGGCGTTGGGGATCGTTGTGGCGTTGGTTAAAGCTACAGGCATTCGCTGTCTTGCAAACCGGCGGCTTACGCGGCCGGCAGGAATGTGCCGCCCGCTGGGCTACAGGCATTCGCTGTCTTGCGGACCGGCGGCTTACGCGGCCGGCAGGAATGTGCCGCCCGCTGGGCTAAAGAGCAGTAGGGATGGGGATACCGCACGTTGAAGTGGCTGGCAGGGATGTGCCCGCCCGCTGGGCGACAGATGTTCGAATAGTGGGCCAACAGATAGTGCTCGCGAGCCGTGGCGGGCGCAGAAAAAAACCGCAAGCGACACGAGGGCACTTGCGGTTGAGTGGATTGTTAATAGCTGTTGGCGGCCTAAGCCGCCAATCGGACTATTTCTTCTTCTTCTTGGGCTCTTCCTCTTCCTTGACCTTTTTCTTCTTCTTCAAGGAGATCTTCACTACGCGCGTTTTGGGAATGCCCAGCACGGGGTCACCCTCGCTCCAGCGGTCCAGTTCTTTGAGTCGCTTGAGACGCTCGACGCGGGTTAGGACGTTGCGGGACTTGATCGCTCCGCCGCTTACTTTTAGGCTCTTGTCGAGCGTCATAGGATCTCTCCAAAACTTATGATTTAACTATCCCAGAGGCTGGGGTATTTTCGACTGACTTTTCAGAGCCTCGAAGTTTACCTAATTTGTCGGCTCCCGACAATGGCTGTTGATGAGCTTTCATGGACACCTTTTGCAAGAAAAATCGAGCTGGCAGCTATTGCTAACACAGCGCTGGCCGGGGCTCGCATCCGCATGTTGCTCCAAAATACGGCGTGGAGCAGCGTCAGCGAGATGAGCAGCATCAGCGGCAGCCACCACTCATGCAGCCACGCTCGCATTCCAAAACGGCCGATCCAGCACCACGCCCCCGCCAGTGCACAAGCGTATATCAGCGAGTACCACACTCCGATCGCTATGCGTATTTCCAGCCGACTGTCGTTTGGCCAAGCCGCCCACAGCCATCCCAGGCGATACAGGCTGCTCAGTCCGAACATCCTCGGTTGCCTAGCAATGGTCTGCCGCGCGGCCGTATAGGCCATGCGATCGTCAACTAGCTCCGGGAGCTGCAGAGCCTTCTGGCCTGACGGCTGAAGTGGGGCAAACCAAAAACCCTCTTCCGCTGGACTAATCTGTATGCCTGGGTCGAGCCTTAACGCCCACCGCGCATGGAACGGCTCCGCGTCCCAGCTGCGCGACGGGCCGCGCTGCTTGAAATGCTGGTACAGTAGAGGGTTGTTGGCCAGCAGCAATGTGTAGCCGCCATGCGTGGTGGCCCAGATCGGCTTGCCGAATTCCCGGATGTTGCGGAGTATCCAAGGTGCCAGGCAGGCGGCAGCTATGAGGCTGACGATCAGCGCAGCAGTGAGTCGCTGACGCCAGCTCTTGTCGCCGAGCAACGCTAACCCGACGACGCACAGGGCGACCCATGGCGCAGCGGTCGGGCGCGCTAAGATGGACAGTCCAAACACTGCCCCCAGAGCTATTAACGCTGGGGCCGCGGTGGAGCTTCTGCTGGCGATGGTCAGCCACAATTTCCAGGCCAGCACCGTTAGGCAAGCGGCAATCGTCTCAGTCATCACCAGCTGACTGGCGCGCAGCAATAGCGGGTCGCAAGCAACCAGCAGAGCGGGCAGGGCCGGATAGCGCAGCCGCAAGTCGCGGGCGATAGACCAGGTGCCAGCAACTGTGGCCAGTCCCAGCAGCAGATGAAACGCGGCAACGTAGGTACTCGACAGCCCGCTGCCATGTCCTGCAGTGGAAGTAACGAACCAACTGAGCAGCCAAGGATAAAGCGGCGGCCGATAGGCGGTGGGCGCAACGGAACCGTCCGCCGCGTCGATGCCGAACACCCCAGACTGCGACCAATTGACGGCCAGCCGCGCGTAGGCATCGGGGTCATCATGCAGACTGGCCTGACCGCTCCATAGCGTCCAGCCGCGCACGACTAGGCTGAGGGCCAGTACCCACCACACATTGTCGCGTAGCTGGCTCAAGATTCGGGGGTGCACCAATCTCCATCAAACGCAGCGGTCGCCGGGGGCGAGCCGCTGGCGTCAAGCTCGCTCTTCAAGCGCTGCATTTGATCGGTCGAGCCAATGCGTTCGATGGCCAAGTGGAACTCCCGCGACTCGCCCCCGCGCAGTTCAACCAAGCGTCCGCGAGCCTCTTCGAACGAGCGCGGATTGGGAAAGCTCGTGCCGGGTTCCAGTCCCGTGACGTAGCCATCTTGCTCTGCCACAGTGTTCTTCCACTGCGAAAAGTAGGGGAGCGTGTCCGTGCGGTAGTGAAGTGCTACGCCGCGAGTATTGTCCGGCGCCGCCAGCAGGCATTTGGTCCAGCCGCTGTCGTCGGGGCGGCTGGCCGAAAAATAGACTTGCTCTACAAAGCCTGGCGTGGGAGCCTGATACGTCGGCCAGTTGGCCAGAGCCTGGGCTGAGTGGGCATTGCGGGCAACGATCTTGTCCGCGTTCATGTACAGTTTGGAGCCCGCTTGTAGGAAGGGGGCTCCCAAGTTGAAGTGATACAACAACTGCATGTCGGTAGGGCTACTGCCGGCATTGGTCACCGTGTCGCGGATGGAAATCTTGGGTTGATCGAGAGCGAATGTATAGCGGGCTGCGAGCCGCAAGTTGTATTGCAAGAAGCGTGTTTCGTGCACTTCCCCGGTGATGTGTAGCAGGGATCGCTCAGCGTCGATTTCCATTTGCACTTGCCGCGCGGGCAGGTTGGCGATGCGCCCGTGCAGCGGAAACTTTAGTTCGCCGGACGGCCCGAAGTCGGGAGCTCCGAAGCTGCGTAGGCCGCACCGCACCAGCAGTTCATCGAAGCCGTCCAGCCAGCCAATACCGCTCGCTTCACTGATAGGCACTAGGCTCGGATGCACGGGGCCCGCCACGGGAGAGTTCCACGCGAGAGTATCCCCGTCGATGTGGGCCTTCCAGAGGCTCATGCCACGCGTCGCGCAGATCGCGGCGCGGACTCGGCCCGTATCGACTGTCCACAATTCGACGCCTTGGCTGGCTCCTTCACTCAACTGAAAGCGTGCGACTTTAAAGCTGCCGTCGGCACAATCGACTTGCAGAGAATCGTCGAGCGGCGCGGTTATGTCAGGGGGACTGGATATGAGCTGTAGCGCGGGTGGAGCTATTTTCATTGAAGTCGGTCGATCTTGTTAAATTAGGTTTGGCCGTTGTAGTCGAATGCCTCCCGGTCGCGATTCTCTCCGCTTGAGCTACACGAGGGGAGTTTCCGCAGTCGAAGGTCGACACTAAGTATCGGGGCGGACAGCACGGTCGGCACATGCCGATGGGACTTGCAGGCCGCGTGGCATTTTGGCGGGGTACGGTCCGTTGCCTGGGCGTTTCAAGGCGCGATCCGTCGGCCGCAAAGCCGTGGAAAAACGGTTCCCTTACTTGTAACCGCTGTCCGCTCGGAATAAAACAGGCTGTTCGGCATTTCGACTGCCTTTAGGCGTCGCCAATGGAATAGATAGCAAGTTGCTCGATAGATACTCAATAGATAACTGTACGCGCGGCGCGCTCCGCGTGTGCAGCTCTCCCCAGCACTGGCAGTGCATGGGGGGATTTTTCAGGTCGGTCGCTTTGGGCCTTCCACTTTCCATTACACCTCCATCAAAAATCGACGGTTAAGAACAACACGATGACCACTAGAAAGCTTGACGACGGCCTTATTCGTTCCGACAACGTAGGCGCGATTCTCTCGCGCGCCCTGGAGGCAGGGGACGGCCTGCTGCGTCTGACCCCGACATGGGTTCCGCGGAGCTTCTTGCATCCCGGTCGCAGGATCAAGCTCAACCCGACTGATCTATACGCGTTTGGGGCGGATCGTGGCGGAATCGACGAGCGTTGGTTCGGCAGTACCACGGAGGCGGCCAATGAAGGCCGTGTGTGGCACGAAGGTCTGAGTATGTGCTTGTTCGAAGGACGGACGTTTCTGCTCCGCGATGCGGTAGAGGAAGCGGGTAACGAGATCGTCGGCGAAGCGATCTTTAAGAAGTACAAGCGCTGGCCCGTGTATTCGAAATTTTTCGATAACATGGGACCCATCCCACACCACATGCACCAGTCGTTTGAAGATGCCGCGCTGGTTGGACAGGAAGGCAAGCCCGAGAGTTACTACTTCCCACCTCAGTACAACAATGTCGACAACAATTTCTGCTACACCTTCATGGGACTCGAGCCGGGGACGACCAAGGAGCAGTTGCGCCGCTGCCTCGAGAACTGGAATAAAGGGGACAATGGCATTCTCGATCTGTCCAAGGCATATCGCCTGAAGCGCGGCACGGGCTGGTTGATACCGCCGGGCGTGCTGCACGCGCCAGGCTCGCTGTGCACCTACGAACCTCAGTGGGGATCGGACGTGTTCGGCATGTATCAGTCCATCGTCGAAGGGCGCTATGTCCCATGGTCGTTGCTGGTCAAAGACATGCCCGAGGAGAAGCACCAAGACCTGGACTTCATCGTCGGACAATTGGACTGGGAGAAGAACGTCGATACGCACTTCAAAGATGCCAACTACATCGAGCCGATCGTCGATCAAGAGCGCAGTGGCGATGGCTACACCGATAAGTGGGTCGTGTATGGCACCGTCGACGGCCAGCAATTGTTTAGCGCTAAAGAGTTGACGATCGAACCGGGTGCCAAGTGCACTCTACGAGATCCAGGTGCCAGCAGTTGGATTACTGTTCAGGGCAAAGGTCGCATGGGCAAATTGGCTCTGCAGACTCCGGCCATGATCGACTTCGGTCAGACGACCGAAGACGAAGTGTTCATTAGCCACGTGGCGGCGACCGCCGGCGTTGAAATCGAAAACACCGGCAGCGAGCCATTGGTCGGCCTGCGCTACTTCGGCCCCGATTGCCATCCCAACCTGCCGGCCAACGGGGCTTGGCAAACGCAGTCGTAGCGAAAATCGCTTAACGGCCGCGGGGCGAGGCTCGATTCGCTACCAGGGCCTTGCACCTGAATAGGCAAACTTGAGTATTCCTTTGAAAACGAAAACGGAGCAACGCAGATATGAGCCACGCACTACCAAAACTCCACAACGCGATGTGGCCAGGCTTGGTTGGCAAGGGAACCGATCAGGGGCAGGAGCCGCCGATCAGCCTAGAGCGAATGCTCGATCTGACCGCCGCGGCCGAGGTCGATGGTCAGAAATTCGAAGGCATCGACTACTTCCTTTTCCTGCCGCACACCGATCCTCAAGCGTCGGATGATGAGCTCCGGCGGATCGCCGACATGATCGCCGGCAAGGGATTCAAGGTTGGCTCCTTGGTCGCCCCAGTGTGGGCGGGTACCGTGGGCGATTCGGCTATGGGCGACCGCGAAGCGACGGATAAGTTCCTGTCGGCAGTCAAAATGGCTTGCCGTATCGCCAAGGTTTTCGAAGAGCACGGCGTGCGGCAGTACGGCTGCATCCGCATCGATTCGGCCGAGTTTGGCGTGGAGAAGTGGCGAGCTGATGCCAAGGCTAACACTACCAAAATCGCCGCTACCTTTCGCGAGGCTGCTAAGATCGCTGCGGATAATGGCGAGCGTTTGGCCGCCGAAGGGGAGATCTGCTGGGCCGGTATGCACAGCTGGAAGGATATGCTCGACCTGCTCGAAGAGGTCGCCATGCCCGAGTCGCTCGGCTTCCAAGCTGATCTAGCGCACACCTACCTGTATCTTATGGGCTACAACGCCCCCGAGCATGCACTGCTGCATGAAGGGTATAGCGACGCCGAGTTCTACGCGGCTTACGAAAAGATGACCGACAAGCTGCGGCCGTGGACGATCGATTTCCACGTCGCGCAAAACGATGGCCAAGTCCACGGCGCAGGTTCGCACGACAAGACCGGCAAGCACTGTCCGGCGGATGACCCCAACGGCAAACTCGATGTGGTCAAGTGCGCGGGATACTGGCTCAAGGATGCTCAACAGCGCGGTATCGAACATATCTGCTGGGACGGATGCATGTTCCCGAACGCCACGCTGGAAGATGCCAGGACGTGGAATACGATTCTCGACACGATGATTAAAGTGCGCGAGGCGCATGGTTGGTAGAGTTTAGGGGTTTGGGACAACCGCTCTACATATTTGAAGCGGTTGAGGACAACCGCTCTACACTATCCCTACCGAAATTTCAAAACGTGCATCAGAAGCTTACGCGCAGTTGGCAAGCTAGAAGCTTACCCCGCTTGATTGGCAAGCTAGAAGCTTACCCCACTTAACACCTATTGAGGAATACGACGGATGAAAGAGTTGCGGATTGGTATGATTGGCTATGGCTTCATGGGCAAAACGCACTCCAACGCGTACGTCCAAGCGGCTCACTTTTTCAAGAGCGAACACAAGCCGGTGCTGAAGGCACTGTGCGCCCGCAATGCGGAAAAGGCCCAGCCGTTTGCGGATAACTGGGGCTATGAGTCGGTCGAAACCGACTGGCGCGAGCTGCTCAAACGCGATGACATCGACGCGGTCGATATCTGCACTCCGAACAATCTCCACAAGGAGATCGCCATCGCTGCGGCCAAAGCGGGCAAGATGATCCTGTGCGAGAAGCCCTTGGCTATGAATGCGGCCGAAGGTGAACAGATGTGCGCGGCGGTCGAAGCAGCCGGCGTACCCAACATGGTGTGGTACAACTACCGCCGCGTTCCGGCGGTCAGCCTAGCTAAGCAGATCGTGGACTCGGGCAAGTTGGGCCGCATCTTTCACTATCGCGCCAACTTTTTGCAGGACTGGACGATCAATGCCGATGTGCCGCAAGGTGGCGCAGCGACTTGGCGCTTGGATGCTGAAGCCGCCGGCAGTGGCGTGACCGGCGACTTGCTGGCTCACTGCATCGACACCGCATTGTGGCTCAACGGTTCGATCAAAGATGTCACCGCCATGACGGAGACTTTTGTGAAGGAGCGTGTGCACGCGGAAACTGGCAAGGTAGAGCCGGTAAACATCGACGACGCCTGTGCCTTCTTGTGTCACTTTGACAACGGCTCGCTGGGGCTGTTCGAATCGACTCGTTATGCGCGCGGGCACAAGGCGCTGTACACGCTGGAGATCAACGGTGAGCACGCCAGCTTGCGCTGGGATCTGCACGATCTGCATCGCCTCGAGTATTTCGATCATAGCGATGAGTCGATCGTCCGCGGCTGGCGCAGCGTGCATGTCTCCGATGGCGACCAGCCGTACATGGGCAATTGGTGGGTCCCGGGTCTGCAAATCGGCTACGAGCATTCGTTTACGCACCAAGTTGCCGACTTCTTGACCAGTCTGGATACTGGTGAACCGGTGCATCCGTCGTTCCGCGATGCGTTGGAAACGCAAAAGGTGTGTGACGCGGTGCTCGATAGTGCCAAGCAAGGCGTTTGGAAAAAGGTATGACCGTGCGGGAAGCATCGCATTGAATTATCTAGCTCATGCATACCTGCACTTAGACGATCCCTACTTCGTGGCTGGGACTGGCTTGCCCGACTGGATGAGCGTCCTGGATCGCAAGAATCGTCCTCGGCGGCAGTATGCAGAGCCGGTCCGCGAGCATTGCCACCCCAGCATCGCTGCCCTGGCGCGGGGCTGCGTGCAGCACCACGCCGATGATTTAACTTTCCATCAGAACGAGTGCTTTGTCATGCTGAGCACGCAGTTCGCGGTGGAACTGCGTCAATTGCTCGAACCGGGCCTAGGCCACCAGGCGGGCTTTGTGGGGCACATCGCCGTTGAATTGCTGCTGGATGCGATCTTGATCGAGCGCGACCCAGGCTTGCTCGACCGGTACTATGCGGTGCTCCAGTCGCTGGATGCCGAACTGGTGCAAGCCGCGGCCAGTGCCATCTGTCCTCAGCCGGTAACGACTCTGGTCGATTTGCTGCCGAGGTTTATCGAGGTGCGTTTTCTGGCCCACTATAGCGACGACGAATTGCTGTTGGGCAATTTAAATCGAGTCATGCAACGCGTCGGCCTGCCGCAGTTGCCCGCGGCGGTCGCCCAGTGGAACAGCTCGGCTCGGCAACGCGTGCGAAGCGCCGCCGACGCACTGCTCAAGCTCGATGGCTAAGCTCGATCCCTTAGGGATCGATCTGTGCCACTTTTTCCTCGGCTGCCTTTAGTGCCGCGGCGCGCACTTCTGCGAGATTGACTGGGACACCACCACGCTCTTTAGACACATCCGCAGCTTGCATAAAGACGAACATTTCGATCGTCTCCGCGGGGGAAACCGGTGCTTCTCCACCTGCAAAAAAATCAGCAATTTTGTGGACCAGCGGTGCATAGCCTTCGTATTTGCCGCCTACTTCCACTTGCTTGGTTCCGAACACGACCAGGCCGTAATCCGCGCGTCCGTCGCGGATGCCACGAAAAGTACCAATGCGTCCGCCTTCCCACACGCCCACGGCTAGGTCGGTCCCGTCGGTGTGGGTCCGCGTGACGCTTTGGCAACCCTGTCCCATGGCGGTGTAGAGAATCTCCACACCGTGTACACCGTACCAATATAGATCGGTATGGGTTGGATCGAGCGCACAGGGGCTCCATGCTGCTGCGCCACGGATCTGCTGCTTGAGCTGTGGATCTTCGCGGTAGCGAAAGATGCCTGGGCTGAAGCGCAGCGACGAACTGCTAAACCAGCGCGCCTTATGCTTCTTGGCCAGCAGATCGATCGCCAGTGCGTCGGTCAAATCGCCAGCGAGTGGCTTGTCGATATAAACTGGCAAACCCGCTTTGAAAACTGGCAGAACTTGTTCCAAGTGCTTGCGGCCGTCGATGCTCTCGAGCAGCACAGCATCTACCTTGGGCAGCAGGGCCTCGATCGAGTCGACGATCTCCACGTCCAGCTTGCGCAGGTCGTCGGTAAATCCGGCCAAGCGGTCGCGGCTTGAAGCGATATCGTCGCTGCCGCCTGGAAAGGCCGCGACGACGCGCATGCCCGCCAAGCGGCTATCGGGGGACTCGGCGTTGAACATTTTGGTGAAGGCCGGCACGTGCGATGTGTCCAGTCCGATTATTCCCAGACGAAGCGGTTGCTTGGCATCGCTTTGCGCGGCATCCTGCGCGGCACACTGGCGGGGGATGAATGAACTTGCAAAAATCGCTACAAGCAGCCAGTAAGTCTGAATTGGCATAGAAAGATCCTAGGGGAGTGGTTGATAATGTGGCATGAAAGTTTCAGAGGTCTGACGCAACTGCCCAGTGATTATAAACCAAACCTTGACCGGAGAATTGACAGTCGATGAGAGAATTCCACAACGACGATCTGATCCGCATATTGTCCAACGAGGAGGCGGTGGTGCGCACGCTGGCTCTCAGTTTTCTTAGCGAGGGCTATGCACAAGACCCGGATGTGCTGTCCAACGTGCTGGCGGGTTGGGACCGCTGGGGAGTCGATGCGGCCTTTCCTGAATTCCCTCTGCTATCGCACGTTCCGATTCCAAGTACGGCTGTGGCCGAATGCTGCCGGCGCGCGGCGGCCATCGTTCCCAATCGCAAGCTAACGGATCGGCAGACACGCTGCGCGGGCAAGCTGTTGGAGCAGGTCGTGCGACTGCAGGCTGCGGATCTTAAGCCCCATGTGGCAACGATTTCACAGACAGTGGCCTTGTCCAAGATTTTTTTTCGAGTCGATATGACAGCGCTTCAGCAACGCGTGGCCATGTTGGCCCTGACTGGCGATCAGTTGGCCGCGCGACTGGACGATGCGATTGCTCAGCTTTCAAGCCAACCTGAAGATAGCGGAGCGCTGCACGAGGGCTTGGCCGCACTAGAGGCCCTCCGCTTCCAACACCCGGCTTATATCGACATGTCCGCTGCGATCGCACACATGCCTCCCGAATCCGGCCCGCAGGCCGCCAGCTTTCAGGTCTCGATGCAGAGTCTGATTCAGTTTGCTCATGATGGCGCAGAGGAAGCACTCGCCAAACTGCTTACTGATCCGCGCGAGTCGATCCACTGCAGCGCCGTTGAAGCGCTGGTCCGCATCGGTAGCCCGCTGGCTGCTGCACATCTGATCGCCAGTTTCGATCGAGCCGATGCCGCTGCGCAGCGCTGGATCGTGCGCGGCCTGCAGCGCGTGCGGGCAAATGGGTTGGCCGAGGAGCTAGCGCGGCTGCGCTCGGTCACTGAGGACTCAACGCTGTGGGGAATGTTGCTGGTCGCAGAGGCGCGTCAATTTGATTTGGCTAGCCTGGAGCTGCTGGCGGCCGAGTTGGAGCGGGTGCAGGGTTTTTCAGGTGCGCTGATCGATGCGCTTAACGTCTATGTCCGCGTGCATGAAACAGTCCCTGGTGCGCGATTGATTCAACAGGCCTTCATGAGCTATGTCAAGCGTATGAGCGATGAGGTCGCCCTGCCCAAAGATGGATAGTTTGAAGATTTACGGCCCCAGAGGAGGATCGACGGCTCAGAGATGTGTGCCCCAGGGATGTTGAGTTCAGAAATGTTCACGCGATTGTTTGAAGTTGGAGCGATGCCGTAACTGCGCTGCGCTTGTTACGAGCCTACCGATGCGGACGAGCCTCCTGATGGGGACGAGCCTGGGTGCTAGTTGCCGTTGACGATGCCTCCCAGGTTGCCTTTCTTGAAAGCGAGCGCCATGGCGCGTGGCACCTCGGCCTCTGCTAGTACCAAGTTGGCGCGGTTCTCAGCCACGCTGGCGCGGTTCTCCTGCTCGGTGGCGATGGCTTCGGCGCGACGCTGTTCGGCCAAGGCGCGAGCCACGCGCACATCGGCTTCGGCTTGGTCGGCGCGCAGCCGCGCCCCGATGTTATCGCCCACGTCGATGTCGGCGATGTCGATCGAGACAATCTGGAATGCGGTCTGAGCGTCTAGGCCGCGGCGAAGCACGGTGCGCGAGATCATGTCGGGATTCTCCAGCACGGTTTGGTGCGTCGGGCTTGAACCGATCGAGCTGATGATGCTCTCGCCCACTCGAGCGATGATCGTCTCCTCAGTTGCTCCGCCGATGAGTTGTTCCAGGTTGGTGCGCACGGTGACTCGGGTGCGCACGCGCAATTCCACCCCGTCGCGGGCGATCGCGCTGAGCGTGGCTTTGCCGCTGCGCCGTGGGTCGGGGCAATCGATGACCTTGGGTTGCACGCTGGTGCGAACGGCATCTTGCACGTCGCGACCCGCTAGGTCGATGGCTGCGGCGCGGTCAAAGTCCAGATCGATGCCAGCTCGATGCGCGGCGATGATGGCTTGGATGACGTTCATGACATTGCCGCCGGCCAAATAGTGGGCTTCTAAACGCTGAGTCAAAATGCCGTTGCGGGAGGTGATGTCAAGTCCGGCCTGTGCGGCCATGATCTTCGCATGCACGATGATCGGTGCGCGAACTTGTCGGAAGTACATGCCGATCAGGCTCAGCATCGAGACGCGCGCGCTGGCCGCAAAGGCTTGAATCCACAACGCCCCGAAGGCAAAGAAGGACACGACAATGAACAGAGCCACCACCGCCAAGAGGCCGATGGCGACCCACCAAGCGATCGTCGTTGGGCTAAGAGACGCCTGAGCCAGTGGAAGCCAAAATACATTCGCAAATGACAGCATATTTGGTACTCAGTAAGGTCCGAAGGTGTGGCGGCAGGGAACAGCGCGAGCATGCATTCGTGCTGCAGCGCGATCCGGCATTTGCTCCATGGTAACGTTTGCCCGCCATTTTAGAAGCTAAGCAAGCGGGAATGCAACTCCGCAGGGAGATCGGCTGTGACTTGCAATGGCTGAAGAATTTGCAATTGCACTGAGGTTTTACGCCCAATCTCGGCCGCAAGTCGCTATATTGAGGGTTTGTGTGTGGCCGCATGTGGGGTTCGTTCGCCGCCGAACTTGGCCTTCGTAGGGCGTACTACGATTCGATAGGAAACAGACCAATGGGACGCAAAGTTGGATTTAATTTGGTGGAGCTGTTAGTGGTCATCGCGATCATCGGCCTCCTGATTGGTCTGTTGCTGCCGGCTGTGCAGGCTGCGCGGGAGGCCGCGCGGAGGATGAGTTGCAGCAACAACATGAAGCAGATGTCGTTGTCCCTACACAACTACGAGAGCTCCCACAAAAGGTTTCCCTTTGGTTGGAACAGCCACGGATCGCTCTGGTCAGCTATGATTTTGCCGTTCATCGAGCACAGCCAACTCTACGACACGCTCGTCTTTGCGGAGAGTTCCAACTGGGCTGCTAACGGTAGCACCAATGAAGCGGCCGCCAGCGTGCTGATCCGCATGTATCGCTGCCCGAGCATGCCCATTGAAGAGCACCTGGACAACGATGGCATCCCGGGACGCGTCCCGGTGAGCTACCGGGCGGCGGGTGGTAGCCAGGTCACCTCCGACGACGATAGCTCCATCATTGCCGGTACGAAGTCTTTCGAAGACCTGAATTTGAATGGTATCTTTTGGGCCTGCAGCAGCGTCGACTTTGGCAGTATTGCCGACGGAACCAGCCAGACTGTTGCCTTGGGTGAAACCGCCACCGATCCACACTTTGTCAAAGATGGCAACGCGCTGGATGTGTGGGCGATCGGCTCGCCGCAGATCGATCCCTGCCGTTGCACCGGCAGCACACACGGGACGGAGTTTAGCGAGGCAGCGGGAAGTTTCTACATGTCGATGAACCTTCGCATTCAAGATCCCGGTGCGTCGGGGCGCCTGATTGAATTGGCCTTTGGCAGCTATCACATTGGCGGAGCTCACTTTGGTTTGGCCGATGGATCTGTGCATTTCTTATCTAACAATATCGATCTGACCACCTACCACAACTTGGGCGCTCGCAACGATGGCCAAGTCGCGTCGATCGCGCAGTAGCGCAAGCGGGCTTGGCTTTCACCCATCTCGGAGCAATTGTCATGGCGTGTAGCGACCGGTCGCCAATTCACTTCGCTTGGCTTACGCTTATGCTCGCCTGCGGTTGCGCCACGCGTCCACAGGCGGATTACCGCAGTCTGGGCCTAGTCGAGGTGGCTGGGGTCATTACGTTGGACGATCAACCCGTGCCACAGGCCGCCATCTTTTTTCATCAACATGGTGGTAGTTACAGCTACGGGATCACCGACGACTCTGGCCGCTATGTGGCCATGTTCAATTCAGAGAAGTCGGGAGTTCTTCCCGGTCCGAAGTTGGTTGAGATCTCCACCGTCCACAGCCCGGTGCCCGGCGGGCTAGCGAACGGTGTGGGCGACGAGGAGTCTGATCAAGGCGCCCAGGAGCTAGCTCGCGAGCAGTGGGCCAAGCAGAGCAAAAAACGCGAGAGAATTCCCGCCTGCTACAACACTCACGGAAAGCTGAAGGTGAACATTGAGCGTTCTGACCGGAGTTTTGACTTTCAGCTTAAGAGTGATTGTTCAACGAGTTCGGCCAGCTAGCTTTGTCGCTGATCGCTCCGCGATCAGATGCTCTTGATGTTTCGCCACTAATCACATTTCGCTGGTGTTCTACCTATATGGTCAGCAGCGTTTGTTGTCCGAGCGGTCTTGGGTTAACTTCAGCCAGGACCGCGGAGCGGTCCACGAGTGCGCCTGTGAGGGCGATTGAATTGTCGGGTGAAAGTCCTGATCGGGGAA
>CAKQWG010000066.1 GCA_934278005.1 uncultured Pirellulaceae bacterium
CGATTCGCAAGCTATTTACTCGCAACGATCTAGTGCTGGACACAGACCAGATCTTTCAAATCGGCCGACAGCTCGAAGTGGCAAGAATGGTTTAGGGCGGTTGATCCGTTACAGCCAGCGAGCCCCAGCTCGCGCACGTCTTCACCAGCGATGTGGTTGGCCAAGCCCTGCGGATCCACAGAATCAGAGAATCAGAGATCCAGAGAAGCAGCTCGGGCCTTCAGGAGAGTTTGACCCAGTCGCTCTGCTGGGTCAGATGGGCTGCGGGTGGACTGCCAGCCACCCCCGCGCGGCCCGCGGCACCCACGCCCGTCTGGGCCAGTCGCCCATGAGCGACGTGGGGTAACCATAGCGACTTCTCGACCAGCTCGATCAACTCGTGGGGATCGACCGGTTTGAGCAGACAGAACACCCCGCCATGGGCCGACAACCGCGGTAGCCAGTGGCTCGATATCTCCGGCACTAAGAAGATGACCGGAACGTCGCGAGCGATTTCTGGTCCGCGCAATTTGGCAGCAAAAGCGCACCCACTGTCCAAGGCCTCGATGGACAACACGATTACATCGAACTGGCCCTCGGCAATTGAGCGCAGGGCCATCTCTTCATTGCGCGCCAACACAGCTCGGTGTCCTTGCATGTCCATAACGGCCCCCATGGCAGTTAGCATCAAAGGGTCGCTGTCGATCAAAAGAACCGTCGACGCGGCAGCATCCATGCGCAAGAAAGTCATCGTCGCTGCTCCTCAGTATGAGTTGGTGAAAGCCTCATTGCGTGCGAGCCCATACATACGCTATCAAAAGAGCGTTAGTGTAAGTGCTAGATCTGGTAGTTGACTTCGGGCTTCATGTCATCCGGTAGACTGCCACGCAAACGCAAGTTGGGTTTTTCCAAAACGACGGTGGTATGCGGCGCTACGGTACTGGTGATCCACACGCTCGAACCAATCGTGCTATCGTGCCCCACGACGGTGCGTCCACCGAGAATAGTCGCATTGGCGTAGATCACCACGCGATCCTCGATGGTGGGATGGCGTTTTTGTCCACGTATCAACTGCCCATCTTTATCCGTAGGGAAGCTGAGCGCACCGAGCGTGACCCCTTGGTAAATTTTGACATTCGATCCAATGTCGCACGTTTCGCCGATCACGACCCCCGTCCCGTGGTCGATGAAGAAATAATCGCCGATCGTGGCTCCCGGGTGAATGTCGATGCCGGTATCGCGATGAGCCCACTCGGTCATCATCCGCGGAATGAAGGGAACTCCCAGACGCCTCAATTCGTTGGCGATGCGATAGATCGTGATGGCTTCCAGGCCCGGGTAGCAGAAGATGACTTCGTCGCGACTGCTAACAGCCGGGTCACCGTCAAAGGCCGCTTCCACGTCTGTTGCCAACACGCGCCGCAGCTTGGGTACCTGCTCCAAGAAACGAATGGCGATGGCTTGACCTTTGGCCTCGTAGTCGAACTGGTTCTCACAGTCGGTGGCACGATTGTGGACCCGATCGTCGTGGTGCAGGGCTCGGCCAACCTGTGTCGTCAGTTTATCGTGCAAACGGTCGACCAGCTCGCCCACATGGTACATCACGTTGCCGACGTGCAAGCCCTCGCGACGGCGGAAGCCGGGATAGATTATGTCCTTTAAATCGTCGAGTATCGAGACGACCTCTTGATATTTGGGCAGCGGACAATGGCCCAGGTGATTGATGCGATCGTTATCGCTGTACGAGGCCAGGATCTTTTCAGTGAGCGAGGGGAGTTGCTCTTTAAGTCGAAAATCGGTTGCCATGGCTCTCCGTCTTACTTCTTCGCCGTTCCCACCCCAGTGTGTGATGCCGACGCGGTGTTAAATTCCCGTCAAGCCAACTATTCTACCCAGACTTTCGAAATCTGTGCGAGGGCTGCCTCAGTACATAGGCACCCTCTGAGCTGACGGCCAGAGTCACGTCGACGGCCTGTCCCATCCCGTTGGTGCCCGGTAGGTCAGGAGCTTCGCGCCCAGCTTGAGCGGCGAGCGAGCTTAGGCGGTCGAGCCAATCGCTGTCGCCGTACAGCAGATCGACGATCTGCTCGGAATTCTGACCAACCACATTTGCGATCGGATCGCCATTGTCAGACAACTGAAACTGCATTTCGTAAGGTCCTGTGACTCCCTGCCCAGCCAGCCACCCGCGGAACTGCTCGGAAAAAGCGGCCAGCTTGTTCTCCAGCGTTTCCGGCACAGCCATGGCACTGGCCGCGTCGACCGTCTGCTCGCCGAACTGCGCAAAAGTTTTTAGAAAGCTCTGCCCCGCGTCTTGTGCGGCCTGCGCAACGGTTTGCAGCGTTTGGCCCGCCGCCGGCAGGGCGAAGGAGGCTATAAGTGAATTGAACTGCAACATCGGGTACCCATGCGAAGGACGTAGTCTCCATAGAGTATCGTCACTTACGGGACAGCATATCTACCCACAAATTGTCGACTGTTCGTTTTTTTTGAACTGCGCCGTGCGATAGCCTTCGGCAGAGTCATTGCTTGCAATCCACTGAGATCTCAAGAGAGCCGACTCGTAGGCGTGCCTCGCTGATGCACGCGCGTCCTGACGACACTTGCATAACTTGAGTAATTACTCCTTTTTCTGAAAGACCGACTCGGCCTCAAACAAATCTTCATCGATCAATAGATGTGCCAGGTCGTTCGACTCGATCAGATTTTCCGAGAAGCTTTCGTCGCCCAATTTATCGTTAATGCTGAACCATTGGAACTCGGCGGTCTTGTCGACTTCGTAGCGAATCGGCTTACCGTCGATCAATTCCACCTTAGCTTCAGTCCCGACAATACGTATCGGAACGTAAACACCATCCGCGTCCTTCCACTCGACACTCTCGCGGCATATTGGATAGGCAACTCTCTTTCCGTCGATCTCGCGACGAATTTCATCGTAATAATTGGTAGCTACCAACGCACTAGTGTCGAATGTCCACTCGTTGTAGCTCCAGTCGGCGATTGCGTTGCCAATAGGCGTCTCGCGAAAGAGCTTCAGCCGATCCGGGCCGGCGGGGAGCGTTTGAAAACCTTGGACCGCTTTGGATGCGGCAAGCGTCTGTGCAAAGGAAGAATGCGTCGCAGAGGCTCTAGGGAAGCTGGTCAAACCGACGTACCGGACATCTACCATTTCCAGATGCTCAAGCGCATCGGGCATGCCTACTGGCACTTTCCTCATTTTTCCGTCGAATCGATTTTCGAAGGCTCGCTCGCTGGTGGCGGCACCTCCCAAGAGTAGAACCTGACGGGATTCTTCGGCCGAAACCTCTTTGTCCAATTGGCGACGCTCAACGCTCTTCATCGCCAGCAACTTACGAGCTGTGAAATCGACTCGCAGTCGCCACAGAATTTTGTGCCGAATGTAACGCTCTGGAGCCACATCGTGAAAAGCCTCGTAGCGGATCAACACGTCAAACGATTTCAAAGCGTCGGCATTAATCATTTGGGCATGTAAGTACGAGGAGGCTTGCCGGTCGTGCTCCGTTTGCCCCTCTCGGCCTTCTTCAGCGAACCGCTCGCCGCCAGAGACGGGATAAGTGATCGCACTCAGTAACACTACCAATTTCCAGTTTATCATTGACCGCCTCCTGTAAGTGGCCCGAGCGAATTCGCCTTCCTAGAACCACGCATCATGAGCTCCATTTCGTCGTGGAAAGGGTGATGAGAAACACAACTTCAATACGTTTCTACCGATGACTTTCGAACACAACTGGAAGTGTCAGGCTCGCTCTAAGGCTGCCACTCAAAACCCGACCACTGATCTCGCGTGGCCTAATAATCTTCTCGTCCGGTTCAGAAGCTGAAGGATCGGGACGCCAGCTGAAACGTAGACGGTAGATGTTGGTTGCAATCTCCTTCTTGATGCAATGCAATTCCCCTTGCTCGACCCACCATTCCAAATCGACGTCACGACCTTGGCTCTCCGAAGGTTTGTCGGTGGCTGTTGAAACTAAGCGTAGGATCCCATTCGCCTCATAGACCTCTTCCTCCGCATCCGTCTTTGTGAATCTCAGGATGGACGGAGCAATGGTACACGGCTGGTCAATTTCAATTACAAGAGTGATTTCAGAAAGCTCTCCGCTCGTGGGATGCCTCATCCAAACCCGCCCAATCAAACTTTTCGAACGGGTTGGGTCGATGGCTAGGGTGCAATCGAGCCATTGCGCTGCCTCGCTTTCCTTAAGGGCAACCTTTAAGTCTTTAAGCGAATCTGCTTGGCTGATCTCGATTTGTCCAAGTTCAACCGGCTTGGTAACCAACACCGGAATTCGAAAAGTGTGGCTTTTTGCGCCGATGGATGCGGTGGTGTGGTGAGTCAGTACATTTTTAAACGAGACCAAGCCGGCAATGTCATAAGTGACATAAACCTCTATCCCCTCCGATCCGCTTTCGCCATAGAAAATAGTAAATGACAATATCTCCTGTGGAGTCTTCGAATTGCGTGGCACATCTACGGAAAGTGCGAGGTCCAGCGAACCTCGAGCTGGGATTTCCGCCCCCCCCGATATCACGCGAACGCAGTTACATGTCGTTTGCACTCTCAATACTGGAAAGCTAAAGTCTGAATCGTTCACCAATCTCAATGTGATCTCCACGGTCTTACCCGCTTGCAATGCCCCGAGGTCCGCATTGGCAACTAGCGTTGGGCCGCGTTCCTCGATCAATGCGCGCTTGACAATAGGCTCCGACTTCTCTTCGGGCATAGCCATCACGGGACAGGCCGCGCATGAAAACCAAAGAACCCCAAAGAAACGAATCAACGTGACGATCTCCTGGAAGAAATTGGTAGACGACCGCGCTAGATGCGTCCCCGAACAATGAGCCCGACGCTGCAAGGCGACCGAATTGGTCATTTGGTAGGGTGGCTAACGAACTATGGAAGGTCTGGAGCCAGCATGATTAAATCAATCCGCTGTTGAAAGTCAAGTTTTTTCTCCAAAGAATGTGGAACTTCATTCGTTTCTCTTGCCCAAATACCACGTGCCGCGAGCCTACTTGCAATCAGTTCGCTTCGCCAAATAAAAAACACTGCGACGCCGAAATCTAACGACCCATCGGCGGTATAATCTGCATTTGATTTAGGGCGGTCAAATTCGTTTGCAGCTTGGCAATGGCGGATTCCATATTGTAAAACTGCTTGAGCATCCTCTCGCGCTGCTTATCCAAACGCGCATTCATCATCTCGACGCGGCCACCGCTCTGCTCGATCTTGGCCTGAATGGCGTTGGAGTTGCTAAGCAGCGCCCCACCTTTGATACCGGCCAAGCTATCGGCCAAGGATTTAGCTTTGGCCGCAAACCCCGTCTGCTCCTTAGTAAAAAATTCCTGGACGGCGGCTGGGTCGGCGTTCAGGGCAGCTTTGAATTTATTCTGATCGAATTCGAGCTTGCCTTTGTCGTTGAGGCTGATGCCCAGTTGATTCAGCGACTTGATCGGGCCCGCGCCGACATGCGTGCCAGAAAAGAAGCGGCCATAAGCCATGTCCACGCGCAGCGCAGAGCTCTTGCCAAACAACACCCCCACGGTATTGCTCGCGCTGTCGAACTTCGTCACCTCGTCCAGCTTGATGCGGAGCTTGTTGAACTGCTCGACAAACGCGCTGACCTGCTTGCCGATATTCTCCGTGTTCTCGGCTACCGTTACAGTCACCGGCGCGGTCGACGCCTCGCCGACCGTGAACTCGACATCCGCAACGACATCTCTAAAAGTGTTGGTCGAGGATGAGACCAGCACGCCGCCGCTGGTCTCATTAGCTCCGAAGGCCAGCAGCGCATCGCGAGCTCGGGCCGTCTCGGAGAAGCCCAGCCCGACCTCGCCTCCGAGCGTCACTCGCCCCTGTTGGCCAGAGTTGCGGCTGTTGAGCTGCAGACGTGAGCCAACGCCGGCGCTGACATTTAATAAGCTGGCGTTGACCGGCCCATGTGGCAAAGCGTTGATCTGCTCCACCAGCTCGCTGACGCTGGTCTCAGCGGTGGTCGCGATGCGAATCGTGCGCGACCCATCCAATCCCGAAACGGCCACACCGGCTGACGTCTGCTCGCTGGCGGTGCCGGCAATCCCCAACTGCAGGGCCGATTTTCCACTGCCCACATCCGATACGCTGAGCGTACCGGTGCCACCCGCCGTGTCGACGAGCAGCATGCCATCGCCGGCGTCGTTAATTCGCGCTTCAACACCGATGCCCAATCCGTTTATCGCATCGATCACATCGCCCAGCGTTTTAGGTTGCACCGAGCTAAGGCTCAGTGCAGAACTACTGCCACTTGAGTCCGTCAACTTAAACGAACCGAGCGCCAGACCTTGGCCCTGGTTCCAATCCTTGATCTGCGTATTGCGCGAGATGAACTGCCGGGCCAGCGATCCACTGTCGAGGCTGCTGCTCTCAACCGACCCCTCGATCTTCAGTCGCGTAGCAGAGTTGCTCCCATCCGCATTGCTGATTGCTAAGGGTCCCGTAGTTGCGCCGCTGTTGTCGACGAGCTCAATACCGGTCCTCGTGCGATTGAGCTGGGCCTTGACGCCAATCGGCGCCGCGTTGATCGCGTCGATAACATCGTTCAACGTGGACGTGCCCGACAAGTCGATCGTCGCGCTGCTGCCGCTGCGATCGGTGATCGCAATCTGCCCAAGCGGCCCGAGTCCGTTGCCACCACCTAGACTCGACAGAAGTGTGTCGCTCAGGCCGGACACCAACCGATCTCCGCTGATCACACCGGCCGTGGATGTATTGTCGAGTCCAAGTTGGCTAGCCAGTGTGCCATTTGGACTGGTGACGGCAAAGGAACCACTGCCGACGGTCAAATCGCTAACCTCTAGCGATCTACCGTCGCTGGCAATGCGAGCCGTGAACTTGCCGCTGCCTGCCGCATTGAGTTCATCGATGAGCTGCCCCAAGCTGGAACTGTTCGCTTTCAGAGCGCTGCTGAAGTCGATCGATGAACCGTCCTGCAAACTGAACTTCAAAGCGGGACCGCTGCTGGGTAGCTCGACTCCGCGGCCGTCGAGCAAGCTCTGCAGTGGAGTGGCGTGGCTGAGCCGCACCACACTGTTGCCCACCGCCGAATTCGAGTTGGCCGAGATGCCCGACAGGCCTAGATCCGACGCCGTCGTGCCACCGTTAACCTCGCTAACGGAAAGATTGCCCGACGTGCTGCCGGAGATGTCTTTCAATACAAAGTGGTCGCCCTCTACAGCGGCTACCACGCTCAATTTATCCTGCGAGTTGATGGCATCGACCACATCGCTGGCCGTTTGGGCGAAGCGCAGGTCGACGTTTTGACTAATGCCGCTGCGGTCGGTAATGCGGATCGAGCCGCGGGCCACACCCTGACCACCGTTGAACTGATCCAGTGAAAGCGACTGGTCGAGAAAACCGCCGGTGTGAATTACCATCTCGCCAGCGCTCAGCTTTTGCTCGCCCGACGCGACGAGGCTGCTGGTTTGCTGCTGGCTCTGCGCCTGGCGCACCGGAACGAAAGAATAGCTGCCCGGCTTGGGACTGCCAGTACTGCGAGCGGTCAGGGCCTGGGTGTTGCCGCTGGTAACTGTCGTGGCTGAATACAGGGACGGTTGCCCCAGTCGGTCGGTGGTGAGCTGCACGCCAACCACCTGAGTCATCAACTCCGTGACCGCCGTTTGTTCTTTCTGCATCGCGTTGATGCGCGACTGCAATCGATCGCGCGACAGAGCGTTGAGCTTCATCAACTGGTCGACAGTGCTCTGGATATCCACCCCTGTCACTAGGCCGACGTTGGACTGTATTCTACCCATGTCTGTGTTTCTCTTAATTCATGCAGACGCATCTTGCTAGCCTCACGCGCTAGCGCAGGGCCGCATCTTGCTAGCCTCACGCGCTAGCGTAGGGCCCCATCTTGCTAGCCTCACGCGCTAGCGTAGGGCACCTCCCCGTTTGTCCCCTACCTCACTGCCCTGGCCAAACCAACGCTGCTGCAGGCGTTTGCCTTCGAGAACCCACGCTAGCGCGTTGGGCTGGCAATTCTGCAGCCGAAAAAAGCCGCGCGACACGTTCAAGCGTCGCGCGGCCAATGTGAGGAGCAACTATTCTTTGGAGCTTACCCTACGTAACGTACATCTATTCGCTCAGCCACCGGTCGCTTATCGCAGCAGCGACAGCACGTTCTGTGGATTCTGATTGGCGATGCCCAGTACTGAAGTACCCGACTGGACCAGGATCTGTGCACGTGTCAGTCGCGCCGATTCGGCCGCGAAGTCAGCATCGCGAATCGAGCTTTCAGCTTCCGTCAAGTTGGCCACGGTGTCGTTGAGCGACGCCAAGTTGCTTTCCAGGGTGGTGGACTGGAACGCTCCCAGGCGACCGCGAAGGCTGGTGACCTTGTTGATCACTTCATTGATCACTTCGGCAGCGCCATTGGGATCTTTGGACAACGACTTGTCTTGACCACTGCCCAGTTCGTACAGGCGGCCGCTGGTGCCACCCAGGCTGCTGGTCGAGACGCTGCCGATGCCCAAGCGAGCTTGTTGGTTGCTGACTACGTCGCCACCCAGTTGGAACTTGGCACCACCACCACTGATCGTGAAGCTGATGTTCGTCGCGTTGGCTGCGGGATCGAGTGTCATGCTCATATCGAGTGTCGAAGTGTTGATCGACAACTGATTCCCCTTGCCGTCGGCTTTGACGCCGTTGATGCGGGCTTGGATGTCGGTCCCCGTGCTGCGAATGGCGCTCAAGCTGGACTTGAATGTTCCGCCCGTGCCTTCGCTGATGACGTTTACTGAAACTTTGGCGTCGCTACCGTATTCCGAGCTGTTGAGTTTGAGCCCACCCGAGGCGGTGTAAGTGCTGGTCACACCCGTCGCGTCGCTCACCAAGTTCACAGCCGCTGCGATCTGTTCGCCCGTGGTTCCCGCTTGGAAATTGAAGCTCTCAGCACCCGTTGAACCGACCAGTTCAAAGACCACCGCTGCGGTCAATTGCTCGCCACCGGAGTAGCCCGTGTTGAGCGCTGCATTCGCATTGGCCGCGTCGAAGCTAACTCCCGCACCGCCAGTAGCACTAAACAGTGCCGTTGCCGATGCACCGTCGACGGTGTGACTGCCGATAATGGTGGCCAGGGCGGAAGCGGTTTGCGCCGCCGAGCTGTCGATGGTCACCGTCAGCGTCTTGTCGGCGGTAGTATAGTTAGCGGAATTGGAAGAGCCAGAGACGAACCTTATCTGGACGTCGTTGTAAGCCTTGCCGCTATTGGCCGCCGTGATGCTCAAACCATCGGCGACTGTAGCAACAGTAACAGCTCCAGGTGCACCGGTATTGGTTCCCGCCGCTGTGGCGCCCGTGGCGACCAGGCCTTCGATGTTGTTCAGAGCAGTCTGAATGGTTTGCGCGTTGGCCGTACCAGTGGTGGCGGTGAAGTCGCCGCTGATCGTCAGCACGCCCGAGCTGGAATCAAAGCTGGCAGCTCCCGTAGCATCAGATCCAGTGGTTTGATTGAACGCGACGCTAGTCAGCGCTGCGGGGCCAGTCAGCGCAATGGTTTCACCGGCAATGGCTATGGAAGCCGTCTTCGTTGTGCCAGTGCTGGCTGTGGCAGCGGCGGCCGCTGCAATTGGATTGTTGGTCAGTTCGGCTTTCGTCGCGGCGCGGGCCACGTCCACGCTTACAGCCATGCTGCCCGTGGCGCCCAGGTTGGCTTGCTGAATTTGAAAATCGGTGACGGCCGCATTGGAATTGGCGTTGCTAACGAAGTCCAGCGATCCATCGATCAACTTGCGACCTTGGAAGGTCGTTGTTTGAGCGATCCGGTTGATCGCTTCAAGCGAGCTATCGACTTGCAATTGGTTGGCCGCGATTTCGTCATCGCTCAGGGCGCCCGTGTTAGCCGCCTCGACCACGAGACCGCGAATATCGTTGAGCAGCGAACTGACTTGCCCCAGCGCACTGTCGGCGGTGGCGATGATTTGGCTGGCGCGCTGCGTATTGGAGATGCCTTTGTTCAGCGCGGTGATGTCGCTACGCAGAGCTTCACTGGCGATCAAACCCGCCGGGTCGTCCTTGCCGGTGTTGATCCGTAGGCCGGTGCTCAGGCGAGTCAGCGAGGTTTGCAAATCGCTATTGGTTTTGTTCAGGCGATTCTGCGCGACGAGTGAACTTACGTTCGTGTTGATTCTGGTCATTTCTCAGTATCTCCAAGAGATCGGGTCGGAAAGTGTGAAATACGCTGGTCAAGGCCGCGGTCACAGCTTTTTCAAGTCAGCCATCTAATGGGTCGACCTGGTGAAGCGGCTGGGCCTTGGCGTTTTCGCGACCCGTACACAAAGTCGACGAGAGCTTTGTTCGGCATCGCACTGGTTGAAAGTGGAAGGTTGAAAACCTCCACCTCCTTAAACTTGCCAAACCATAGATCGAAATAAATGACACGGCATTTGATAGGAACCAGAAATTCCAAGATAAGTATTCGCGTTTGACTCATCTAACCCGGCTTCAACGACGCAACCATCACAAACCTCCCGCTCCACCTGCTCGCTTTCTGCGCCCGAGCTTTACTTCCGACAAAAGCGCCTAGCGAAATATATCGCCACATTCCGCCTCGAACTCCCGTGCATTTGGAATAACTGGGATAAATTAACAGCGCAAAATCTACGACATTCCAAAGCTGTGCAAGCCAAGCGACGCTCGCGAGTCACCCATGGGGTCCCCACAAGCACCCTTAGCATTCTCTTGTACGCGTTCATTTCACGCACTTCGGCTTGACTTGGGGGAGGTGGAACTGCTCTAAGTGCAAAATCCATTCTCACACAAAGGGAGGTAGAGCATGTCCAGTAATTCCACTCGATCCGATAAACAGTTGGCGATCGCCCGCGAAGTCTGCCAGCGACTGGCCGAAAAACTGGACAGCAAAATCTCGGTCCGACTGTGGGACGGCTCGGTCCATCCGCTCGGCTCCGCCGTGCTCGATGGCTACGAAATCTCGATCTCCGGTCCGGGCGTGATCGGCGCCTTGCTGCGCCGCCCCACGGCGGAGAATCTACTGTGCCTATACGCCCGCGGCCACGTCGATTTCCACGGCGCAAACGTCGTCGAATTTATGCGGACCGCCCGTGTCAAAGGTTCTAGACGGCGAGCGCGTTCTATCCCCAAGCCGCTGATCGCCAAGGCCTTGTTCAACTTCCTGTTCGCACGCGACGTGCAAGCCGCCAGCGGCCTCAGGTTCGAAGGCGACGATCAAGGACACCACCGCAAACAATCGGACAATCGCGACTTTATCAAATTTCACTACGACATCGGCAACGAGTTCTACCAACTGTTTCTCGACCCACAGATGGTCTACAGTTGCGCGTATTTTCGCTCGTGGGATGACAGCCTAGAACAGGCACAGGTCAATAAGCTGGACATGATCTGCCGCAAACTGCAGTTGAAGCCGGGCGATCGCATGCTCGACATCGGTTGCGGCTGGGGCGCGTTAATCTGCTATGCGGCCGAGCACTACGGTGTGACTGCCCACGGCATTACCCTGTCTGACGCGCAACTGGAAATTGCCCAGCAGCGAATCGCCGAGCGTGGCCTGAGCGGCCGGGTCACTGCGGCCATCTGCGACTACAACGACGTGCAGGGCGAGTTCGACAAGGTCTCCTCCGTCGGCATGGCCGAACACGTGGGTATTAAAAACCTACCAAACTACTTGCACAAAGTTCGCTCTGTGCTGGTCCCTGGCGGCTTGTTCCTGAACCACGCCATCACGCGCCCAGCCAAGAGTAGCGCCCGCAAGTTCAACCGCAAGAACGCTGAACGCCGCTTGTTGACCAAGTACATTTTTCCCGGCGGTGAACTGGATCATCAAGGCCATGTTCTTGACAGCATGGAGGCAGGCGGTTTCGAGGTGCACGATGTCGAAGGCTGGCGCGACCACTATGGATTGACCTGCGAGCACTGGGCGCGGCGTCTGCAGGCCAATAGCGCCGAAGCTATCCGCATGGTCGGCGAAGAGAAGTACCGCATGTGGCTGTTGTACTTGGGAGGCGTGGCCATGGCGCTGCAAGACGGTTCGGCTCGCATTTTTCAAACCGTAGCTAGCCACCGAGCAGGCCGCGGACATTCTGGTCTGCCGCCCACCCGCGAGCATTTATACGCGCTCGGCAATCCGCAGCACCAATCCCGCGCAGCCTAGACGCTCGCCAAACCGAGTCCCCACCGGGCTCGCGGTTTAACGAGCTGCAGCGACGCCGTCGACGGGCAGCGTGGCGTTCCAGGCGAGCGCGGCTTTCGTCAGCCGTTTGGTAATCTTGGGATGACCTTGGGCGACATTGTTGGCTTCGCCTAGGTCCTGCGTCAGATCGTACAACTGAGCGTTTTCACCGTGGATATCGCACAACAGCTTCCACTCGTTATCCCGCACGGCCAAATCCGGCGCGGGGTCTTTAGGCTTCCCCGGACGATCTGGCGGACGTCGCCAAAACAGCGGCTCGGTGCGCTGCCCCGTCGTCTTGCCGAGCAAGGCTGCTAGCAGGTCCTCTCCGTCGCACTGGTAATCCTCTGGCGACTCGACCTGGCACAGGTTCATCAGGCTGGCCACGAGATCAACACTGGAAACGATGGTCGTGTCGTTAGTCGAGCCCACTTTCGCAGCGTCGATCAAACTCGGCCCCCAGACGATTAATGGGCTGCGAATGCCCCCTTCGTACAGGCTCCCCTTCTCGCCGCGCAGTGGGCCTCCGCTGCCGGCACCCGGCTCGTGGCCATTGTCGCTGGCCAAAATGATCAGCGTGTTATCCCGCAGACGCGGGTCGTTGCGCACTCGATCAAACAGCACTGCCAATTGCTGATCCATGGTTTTGAGGACGGCCAGGTAGAGCGTTCGCTTAGCTTCGTCACCCCGCAAGGCCTCAGGCGGGAAGAACGGCGAGTGGACGTCATCGGGCCAGACGTTGACATAGAATGGCCGCTGCTGCTCAGCGGCTTGTTCGATAAACTCCAGCGTGCGGTCCACGAAACACTGCGTGATCTTCGAGCGATCCTCCCACTGGATCGGCCCTCGTCCCAGGTCGGCACTTCCCAAGTCATGCCGCTTGGGCTCTTGCCCATCATAGGCATAGCACAGGGGAAGTACGCGGGGTCCTAGACCTTCGAAGTTAGTGAGCGATGCGTCGAAGCCATACTCGCTAATCAGCGGAGCTTCTCCCACGTCGCGCTGACCTCCCATGTGCCACTTCCCAAAATGCCCAGTGGCATAGCCGGCCTGCGAGAGCATCCGCGGCAAGGTGGGTACAGTTGGGTCCAACCACTGTGCCATTCCGCGACGGTCGTTCAATTCTCGCTTAGCCAAGTACGATGTGATGCGATGCCGGGCCGGGTAATTGCCCGTCGTAAGCGCCGTGCGCGAGGGAGAGCAGATCGGCGAATTGACGTAAAAGTTGGTGAATCGCAGGCCCTCGCTAGCCAGCCGGTCGATGTTCGTCGTCTCGACCGCTTGCCCTCCAAAGCACGATAGGTCCTGCCAGCCCATGTCGTCGATGAAAACCGTGATGACGTTGGGAGCCGGCTTATCGCGGGGCAACAGAGTAGGCATTCCGAACACGGTAGGTTGATCGCCCTGCTCGTGGAGCCATGTGTCAAGTTGGCCGCGCAGTTGCTGCAACTTCTCGGCGTGTTCGGGGGCGAGGGCTAGGTTGTGCACTTCGTCTGGATCGGCGACTAGATCGTACAGCTCCTCGGCGGGGCGCTGTTGATACCGCAGGACTTTGCGCGCCGCGTCTGGATCGGTTTGCGCCCGCTCTACCCAGCTGGTCCAGTAAGCGTGTTCCCCTTTGACTTTAGTAACGTGCGTGTCAAATCGAAATTCGGGGTAGAGATTGCGGATGTACTTAAATTGCTTGGTGCGCACGCTGCGCGACGGGTAGACGTTGAAATTTCCATCGCCGCTGTGAGTCGTAAAGATTTCGCTGCGATGCTCGTCTGTCTGGCCCGTCAGGACGGGCAGCAGCGATCGACCGTCGAGCGTTTCGGGGAGCGGCGCGCCGACGGCTTGCAGCACGGTGGGCAGCAGATCGAGCCACGATACCATGGCATCGGAGGTCGACTGCGGGGCGACGTGTCCGGGCCAGGAGACGACCAGCGGAGTGCGTATGCCGGCATCGTACAGATTCCACTTTGCGAAGGGCCACTGAGCGCCGTGGTCGCTGGTATGGATGAAAAGTGTGTTCTGCCCCAGCTTTTCATAGGCGGCGTCGTAGACGCTGCCCAGCTCACTGTCCATCGTCAGAATGGCTTGGTAGTACTTGGCTCGGGCCCGTTTTGTTTCTGGAGTTTTAACGTGAGTGCTGGGGATGTCTATCTTGTCTAGCGGAATGTCCGTTGCCGCGGGCCACGGGACGTGCGGCCAATTGGTCCCCACAAACAGGCATAGAGGTTTGTCGCTGCTGCGGTTGTTCAGCCACTTGACGGCCTCGGCCACGGCAACGTCGTCGTGATAGCTGAAATGCTTGGCTAGATCGAAGCCATACTCGGGCGTCTGCGCGTAGTGTCCGACCTTGCCAAACGCGACGACCTCGTATCCTTGCTCCTGCAGGTAGGCTGGGAATTTCTTCAGATCGGCGCGCGGCCGCGCATGATTGGCTTCGGCGCCATTATGTGCCGGTGTCAGCCCGGTCAGCAGCGCTGCCCGGCTGGGCGCACAGGCGGGGGAGATCACGAAGGCGTGGCTGAACGTCATGCCCGCCTGGGCTACCCGCTGCATGTTGGGCGTTTGAATGTCGGTCGCACCGTAGAGCGACGAATCGGTTCGCGTATGATCGTCCGAGAGAAAGAAGACGATGTTGGGACGCTCCTCTGCCGCGTTGATATGTGCCGATGGCAGAAGCACCGCCTGAACAGTAATTTGAATCAGGGCGAGGGCTATGAGGTGAGCCATTGAGGCCCCGGGCTGGCGATGGTTGTTCAAGTGCGGCATGGTTAACTTCCTGCGTTTGCCAGGTGAGTAGTCGTGTCTGTGACGCTGTAAAAAACAGTTCGCCGCCACAAGGGTCGAAGCAGTTGGATTACGAATTATAACTGCTACGGAGCGGCGCGTCACAGAACATCCCAACAGGTGCCTTTGTCAGACTGGCGATGTTCATGCCTGGTCCAATTTTGTTGCCGCTTGGGAACTGCGGCTTTAAGGACCAGCGACGACTGGTATCGAACGCCTGAATCTGTCACCCTGTGGACGACGGCCGAAATGAACTCCAGCTCGTCGAATGGCAGAGTCTGCTTGGCGGCGGGTCTACGCACTGATAAGCGGCAACCAGAATTTTCCGCCGCTGCGTATAGATTGCTTTGGTAAATTGGCGGCAACGAAAGCACGCAAGATCTGGACGAACGACCGATCCGCTCGCCTTATATTTTATACCAAATCTCGTTGTCTCGGTTACGAATTCCTTGCAGTCGCATGCAACTGCAAGCAGGTCGTCCGCCAGTAGTTGCCATCCCTTACGGGTCTAGCCCCGCCTGCCTGAATGTGTCGCTCGGCACGGACCTTCACCACTGCGAAATGACTTAGGTGAGAACAAGAGAGAGAGTTGGCAGGACGCCAACTCGACGTGCGTCAACGACGATGCCACCCAGCAAGCATGCTGACAGACTTAAACGATCATCAACGGCATGTCTCGATCACTGACCGCGAAGCGGCTTCGGTGGCATTAACGGCGGTACGCGCGTTTGATTTGTTAGATAAGCTGGACAGACTCGCGAACTCCCGTTCAATGCATGGTTCTCGCAGTCCGTTGAATTCGTACTCGTACTCGTACTCAGCATCGCGGTACTCGTACTCAGCATCGCGGTACTCGTACTCAGCATCGCGGTACTCGTACTCAGCATCGCGGTACTCGCACTCAGCATCGCGGACTGATCCGGATCGAGCGATCAGGCGAGTCAACATCGAGGCGATTCTTTTCAAGGTCGTTTTCAGTGTATCAATTATATTCGTCCTCAACTCCGCCGGTTGCGGCAAGGACGTCTTGAATAGCGGCACATTCCAATGCCGATCCTCGCGCAATGTCCAAGAACCGGCTCCGATCCTTGAGACTGCGTTTTCCGTTTCCCTCAGCGATGTTCAACGGAATCGACTGCGCCGCCCGAAGCCATAAACGTCGAGTCGATCATGGTCGAAAATGGGCGCTGACATCAGACGCTATAGCGAGTACGAGTAGGAGTACGAGTACGAGTACGAGTACGAGTACGAGTACCGGCTAACGCCTGAGTACGAGTACGAACGCTTCAGGGCGAGAACGTTCGGGTTAATCGTGGAATTTAATTGGTTGAAGGATGTGCAGATGAGTGATAACGAATTCCACGATTCAACCGATTGTTCCCGGGCGGGAGGAACGCCCGAGATTAACCCGAACGTTCCCGGGACGCCCCTGCGGCGAATGCCATGCACGCGATGCCTGGGGCAAGGTTACGTGTGGATTAGCGACGGTTACGTCAGCCACGTTGTTACCTGCCACTGGTGTCGCGGGAATTGCATCGAGCCGCATAGACAACACAGCTCTCAGCACGAAGCTGGGTAGCGCCGGCGTCCTGGGAACGGTGGTGTTCACGTGGTTCCGGCGGTTGACTGGTTGTGCAAAGTTGACGAGCCACCGGAACTCTCGTGCAACACTTGGTTACCGGATTCTGAGTCAGGGTGCGGTGTCCCAGCATCAGTGAATTCGTCATTGTAGTTGTCTGTTTCGGATTCCGCCAACCAGGTAAAGCGACCGAACACAGCGTACATGAAGCCGGGATACCCGAAAACGATTAGTCCAAATAGAGCGTTGAGAACCGTGGTCGACGAGCGTCGTCCATCGCCAAACCATTGGCCGGATACGATCATTGAAATGAGATAGGCGGAGTAGCCAGCAAAGACAATTCCACCAACGATTCGCCAACACCAATTGAAGCGACGAGGATCATATAGGCCGAAGAGTGCGAATATTGAGAGTGCTTCAAATGTTCCCAATACGATCCAACCAGCCACACCGACTGGATTTGTAAGAAACGGGAGTAACGCAAGCGTCAGGACGAAGAAAGGCGCAGTGCACCAGAACATGAATCGAGTCGGCCTTGGAAGGTCTTGGATTCGCATGTGGTCCTGATTTCGTCAGCCCGGTAACG
>CAKQWG010000067.1 GCA_934278005.1 uncultured Pirellulaceae bacterium
AGTCGCAGCACACCAAGGAGCCGCGACGCGGCCCACAAGCTGCTTGCAGCGTTCTACTTTCCGATAAGGTTCAGAGCCGGTCTACAGACCCTTTGTGTACGCAGACGGGTGCGATCTGCATGATGCGCCGGTTTTTTGGCTGAACTCCGCGGCCCTCTGCGCCTCCGCGCTCTCTGCGTTAAAAAACAAACACACAGGACGCAGAAAACGCAGAGGGCCGCGGAGGGGCAGTCCCACACTCCCAATTAATACTCGTTCACTCAATCAACGCGCAGCAAGTTGTTTAACGCCGAGCCGCAGCAGGCCGCAGATGCACGAGTCAATTTGACCAACGCGCGAGGCTCTATTGCACCACACCGCCGTCCAATTCGAATCATCGCGGCCTGCGCAGGCGACGGCACTTCGCAACTCTCTCAATCACTTAACGCACCCTGTGTGGACTTCTGCGGCTTCGCGCAACGCTACATGAAAAACAGCCGCTATAAATAGACCGGTTGATATCGAGTTTAAGTGCTAGGAAAAAGAGGATGGCAAGGTTGCGACGAGTTGCAAAACTACTACGAGCCGCGACGCGGCCCAGCAACACTTACCGTTTGACAAAGCGTAGGGTTGAGCGTTTGCTAAAGCTACGACAAGTCGCAGCACACCAAGGAGCCGCGACGCGGCCCACAAGCTGCTTGCAGCGTTCTACTTTCCGATAAGGTTCAGAGCCGGTCTACAGACCCTTTGTGTACGCAGACGGGTGCGATCTGCATGATGCGCCGGTTTTTTGGCTGAACTCCGCGGTCTCTGCGCCTCCGCGCTCTCTGCGTTAAAAACAAATGCAGAAAACGCAGAGACGTTGAGGGCGCGGATATTAAATATCCGGCCGCGTGCTTCGAGTCGCCACCCCCCAGTGGATAGAATGCGGTAGGTTAGAAAGTTAAGCGCTTCGCGTGAGACCGTCGGCAGTCCCTCAGCAACTATTCCTTACCGTGCATTTCTAACCAAGATCCCACGGGACCAATGTTCCCATTGCGGACATTAGAAATGGGGACGCTGGCTCTTAGACTTAGGGCTTGCTCAACAATAACATCCCTAGTTGCAATGAAGGACCAAACGCTTTCCAGCAGATAGGTGGAGTGCTGTGAAGTGCCTTCACCTGCGTAGGCCGCGACTAACGGCTGGTTGGCGGGGTGGTGCTCCATCGCGCCTCGTCCTACGCAGGGTAGCCTCATGCGCGGCGGCCTACTACGGTTCGGCGTTAAACAATTCAGCCTGCCCAATTCGCTTAACGCCAAGCCGCAGTAGCTGCTGGACCAAGCGGCACGATCGAAGGTTAGAAAATGAATGGTTAGAAAATTCAGCGACCACTGTACGGCAGCCGCCGCTACGTCACTGCTCGCTACGGACGTAACGCGTGTGGGTTTGATCGCGGACCTCGCCACCACGTGACGCGGCCTGCACAAATCAAGCTTAACGGAGATGCAGATGGGAATTGGTCGGTACTGCGAGCCCAGGAAGACCCCCTATCTTTTGCCAAACATTTTCTAACCGTTGTTCCCAAGCTCCACTGTAACGAACCGGTAAGTTAGTGTTGAGTCGTCCCTTAAATGCAATGAGCCACCAGCCCAATTAGAACACACAATGCTTGCCAGCGATGACAACTAAAGCGGAACTTTTTGGTACGCTTCGGGCCATGGACTATCCCACAATGTGTAATTGCTAATTCTTGATAATTTCGTCCGCACGGAAATTAACAGTAAACAAAGCACCCAGCTTAAATAATCGAACTATTTTACGTGAAATGGGCCTGTTAACGCGCGTAGACGTAACGAGGAGGTAGAATTATTTCTTAAGTGTCTAACTATTAGACGGGTGTCCTGTTAAACAACTTTGAGATTTAAGAAAAGACGATGGCTCGAAAAAAAACCAGCAAGGCAAAACGCATTCAAGATTTTCTAAGCACCAACCCTGAGGCTCGCAATCGCGAAGTCGTTGAGGCTCTGGCCGCGCATAGTGTGACTGCGGCGGACGTCTCCAATGCTAAGAGTCAACTGAAGAGGAAGCAGTTGGGATTGACTCCCTCTGCTAGTGCTGCCAAACCCAGAAGCACCAAGGCTTCCACGAGTCGCAAGGCCGCCAAACAGAGCGCTTCGACCAGCTCAATTTCGCTCAATGAATTGGAGCTCACCGCAGGCTTCATCAAGTCCGTAGGTGACTTGAACCGTGCTCAAGAACTGCTTCAGATGGTTGCCCAGATCCAAGCGATCTAGCACTTCGCAAAGTAATGAGAATTTGGACTCGGGCTGTAATCTTGCTGCACAGCCCGAGATGTCTCGGCGGCGTGCGAGATGTCATAGCGTCCGACCAAACCGCGCGCCACTGCATGTGTACGCGCGGGATGTTGCCATAATTAACTAGCCAGGCTCGCTTGTTATCCGATCGATCCAGGGCGCTTCGGCGCAGCCGCTTCGCGGTTTGAAAACCACAGCAGCAGTGGCGAAGCGATAAAGATCGAACTGTAGGTACCAACGATGATGCCGACCAACAGTGCAAACGAAAAGGCGTGAATGCCTTCTCCGCCAAAGATATACAACACCAGCAGCGTCAACAGAGTTGTACCGCTGGTGAGCAACGTTCGGCTAAGCGTTTGATTGACACTCTGGTTAATCATCTCCATGCTCAGCCGCGGGTTGCGTCCGCGCACTTCGCGAATGCGGTCAAAGATGACGATGGTATCGTTGAGCGAATAGCCGATAATCGTCAAAAACGCAGCCACTTCGGTCAGACCAATCTTAAAATCTTCCACGAGCAGGAAGCTCAGCGGTCCCGCCAACCAGTGGCACGCCGCCAAAATGCCCAGGGTGATGATCACGTCATGCACCAGCGCGATAACCGCAGCTAGGCCGTAGGCAACTTTCTGAAAACGGAACCAGATATAGCCCACGATGAAGACCAAGCTCAGCAGGATGGCACCGATGGCGCGCTGCTGCATTTCATTAGCGACGCGAGTACCGATTTGACTGAGCGACAACCACTTGGGTTGATTCTCCATTTCGCGCGTCAGTTGAGCAGCGACTGCATCGGCACCTGCTTGGTCGAGCGGCAGTTTGACCGACCACGTGGAATAGCCCACAGCATCCTCGCTGCGCCAATCGGCAGGTAGCGGCTCGGGGGCCACTTCGAGCTGCTGTGGGTTCAGTTCGACACCTACCGTTTTGGCCGCGTCAATCAACTGTTGACGCAGCGTAGGACCATCGATCTTGGCACCCTTGTCGTCAGCAGCCACGTTGGGATCATCATCATTGCTGCTGCTAAATTCGAGCACGAGCTCCGTCATCTGCGCTGCGGGCTCGGTCGGCTCATCGCTCGCGGACTCAGCCCCACCAGCCTCAGCCGGCTGCGAATCGCCGGCCTCCGACGCAGTGCCGAGTCCGGTTTCAACCGTAGCATCCGTCGTCTCTTCGACGACCGGCTGTGCGGTAGCAGACTCCGCTGTCGCAGTTTCAGCCGTAGCAGTTTCAGCTGGCGCGTCGCTCGGCGCTGGCGAGTCGCCGGACTGGGCATCTGATTGGGCATCTGATTGGGCATCTGATTGGGCATCTGATTGGGCGTCCGGCTGGGTGCCGGCAGCTTCCTCTTGGTAAGCCACGAAACGGACGGTCCGCTGCTGAGAGCGTAGATTTGAACTGGAGGAAGTGGTCGGCTTGTCCTTCAACACCCGCACTCGGTAAGTCACCAAGTTGGCAGATTGGTTTTTGGCAAAGCCATCCAGCAGAGACTGCGACAGATACTTGACGTCGTGGATCGACGTAACGAGCGAGTAGACCGTATCCTTAGGCTCCTTCTCCACGCGTACCAGTGTCGACTGGACCGGTTTCCCTTCTTGATCTTTAGCCAGGATCTCCTTGGTCAGGTCGCGTAGCTGGTCAACTGGAACGGCTTCTTCGAGTTGGAAGATAACCCCAGTGCCGCCAGTAAAGTCGATGCTGAGCAGTTCCTTACCGCGGATCGTTGTCAGCACTAAGCTAACCACGATAGCGATGCCAGACAGCGCCACGCAGAAGTTGCGCCAGCCCATGATATCGAAGTCGCGTTCGCCGAGCAGGGTTTTCTTCAACCAGCCGATGCCGTCAGACATAGATAGACTGGCCATCTTGCGCTTCTCGGCGATCTCAAACATAATCCGCGCACAGAAGGTGGCGGTGAACATACTGGTAGCGATACCGATAATCAGAGCCACCGCAAAACCGCGGACCTGATCGGTGCCGATCCAGTAGAGCACGATAGCGGCGATGACGGTGGTCAGGTTGGAGTCCAAGATGGTGGTGAAAGCGCGGTCAAAGCCGTTGCGAATCGCCATTCGCGGAGCTGCGCCCTTTTCTTTTTCTTCTCGAATCCGCTCAAAAATGAGTACGTTCGCATCGACCGACATACCGATGGTGAGCACCAAGCCGGCCAGACCGGGGAGTGTTAGCGGTTGCTGGATGAAGATCATGATGCCGAAGATGAGCAGACCATTGATCAGCAGGGTTAACGAAGCCACGACACCTGCAAAACGATAGTACAGCAGGATGATTACAAAGGTGGTGATTACGGCCCAAATAGAGGCGTTAGTACCATTGCGAACCGCGGTAGCACCCAGGCCGGCGCCAACACGGTTTTCGCTGGCCGGCTCTTCGCTGAGCGTAGCGGGCAAGCGTCCCGAGCGGAGGATGGTTACTAGGAACTCGACCTCTTTCTTGGTGAAGTTGCCACTGATTTGTCCGCTGTTGCTGATCGGCGAGTTTAAGTTCGGAGCCGACAGGACTTTCTTGTCCATGATGATCGCCATCCGGCGGTGAAATTCACCCTCAGGGATATTTCGCGACGTCATGGCCAACATCTTGCTGGCACCGTTGCTATTTAAACGAAATTCCACGACGGGCTGGCCGGTTTTTTCGAAACCGGTCTGCGCCGAGGCTAGGTCATCGCCGGTAACTACGGCGTAGGGCTGGCCCAACATTTCGGTAGCCATCAAGACGTCGACATTTTCTATGCCGTTGCGAACTAGCCACTTCTCAAGCGCGTAGTCATCCTCATTTACGTTCAGCTGGGGAACGCTGAGTATCTTGCCGGTATCGGAGTCGCGTAGCGTATCGCCCAGCACGGGCGTTTGCAGCGGATAGACTCCCTCGACTTTTTCTAACTTGCGTCCCACGGTGTACCACAAGCCGACAACATTTCCTTCGCCATCGACGACTGTCGGTTTGGGGATGGTGTTGCTCTCGGCCTGCTGCCGGGCCAGAGCGATAATGTCCTGGTGGTCGCGCGTGTTGGCCACGATGCGGAACTCGAGCTGGCCTGAGTTCTTGAGTAGGTCTTTGATATTCTTTAGTTCGAATTCGTCCACGTTGGGAACGGTGATTTCGATCTGCGATTCGCCACGTGGACGAATGGTGATTTCCTTAGTTCCCGAAGGGTTGATCCGATCGCTCAGGGCCGTGGAGAGCGAACCAGCGTCGATGGTGTCCCCATTTTCGTCCGGCACGATGTCATAGACTAAATTGGTTCCGCCAGAGAAGTCAGGGCCGAGCGGAATCTTGAAGTTGTTCCCCCAGGCGAACAGCAGTCCGCCGGAGATGGCTGCGAGCATCACGCCCAGGCGGAATGAGTGCGAAGGCATCCGCAAGGCATTGGTGATCAGTCGACTGAGTATGAACGGGAAGACGAAAATCCCGAGCACGAATAGTACGCCATAAGCGTATATCCCCCAGGCAGCCGCGCCTTGCGCAGTCCCCGCGTCCGTGTCGACCCCTTGCCCGATCGTTGCCGATTGAGCCAATATCAGAGAGTTTGAAAGCAACTGCGAAATGGAAACACCGTCCATTGAATGTCCTTGCGGAGGGGGGAGTCAATTCTATTGAGTGGGTGTGGCCGAATCCATACTCAGGACGCGACTACTCTTTGGTTTCTGATGGGGTAATGGAAGCGATCGAGTCGCGATTGATAGTCATCCGCGCGCCCGAGTTTTCGTCGATGCGAAGCGTTACCAAACCGTCCTGCAGCTGCACAACGATCCCGTGGATGCCGCTGTGAGTCACGACGCGGTCATTCTTTTTAAGTTCAGCCTGCGCTTGTTCCTGCTTTTGACGCGCTTTTTGTTGCGGACGTGCGACCAGGAACATGAACAGGATTGCACTAATCAAAATCAAATTCAGGGGGCTGGCAAAGAATTCCAACAGCCCGCCGGGCGCGGCCTGATCGTCGGCCGCCGCAGCGGCTTGCGCCAATAATGGCTCAGACCAGGCTACCCAATGGTCAGTCACTTCGGTCAGTAATCGCAGGTCACTTAAAGTCATGGGACAGCAGTCTCTCTGCGCTCTCTGAGGCAGTCCCTGTGCGGGAAAACCAGTCATGAACGCCACGGATCGAACAACCCTTCGCAAGCTGGCCACTGAGGGACTGGCTTACGGGGACTGGTCTCTGGAAAATGAGGCCTCTGGAGAAAGACCATCGCCCAAAGTGGAAATCGAGCCCATTAGATGAGACAGACAGCCGCCAGAGTTGCATGAAAACAACCGGAAATGATAAGAGTCCCCCCCAGAATCCACAAGGCCTATGCTGGCGAACTATCGGTTCCGTGGGCGCAAGCTCATTGCGTGCGACATGAGCCAGCAGATTGCCGAGACTGAGTTTCCATGAGGAGGGATTCCAGAGGTAGGGGGCTATGGCCCGAGGGCGGTACATCGATCAACCTAACTCCATGAATGCTCGAAACTTCTCAATTGAGTGCCCAAACATCTAAGGGTCTAAAAGTCTCTGGGCCTAAAAGGTCTCTGGGTAGATGACGATCTCGATGCGGCGATTCTCTGCTCGCCCCGCCGGCGACTGGTTGTCGGCGATGGGATGATTGGAGCCATGAGCCACCACAAACAGCTGCTGCACGGGCACGCCGTTGCGACGCACCAATTGATCCATCACTGCCTGAGCTTGGCCTCCGGCAAGTTGGGCGGTGCTGGCAAATGAGCCACCGTAGGGCTGCGAGCCGTCGGTGTGTCCCTCGACCGCCACGCGTTGCCGAGGGTACTGCCTGAGCAGCGCGTTGGCCACTTGGTCAAGCACGGTAGCGCCCGCCGGATTGGGGGAAGCGGTGCCTGGATTGAATAACTGATCAGCGGGAATACGGACGCGAATCAAATCGCCGTCGGGAACTACGCTGGCTCCGGCGATCTGCAGTCCCGAGGCCGTATTGATTACCGAATTATTAGCCGTCAACCGCGCGCCACCGCGCATGTTCATCGAGGCTTGCATGCCCTGAGCCTGGGTGGCAATCTGCTGCGAAGCCGCCAGTAGCTGTTTGTTCTGTGTGGCTGCGTCCTGCAATTGTTTCGCAAGCAAGTCGCCTCGCTCACGAAACGCTTGCAGCTGTTGCTGGGCTTGGGCCAACTGCGTCGTGAGCTGGCGGTTATTGTCGTCCAGCTGCTGCACGCGCTGCTGGAATTCCACCAACTGCGGCGAGGTCTGCTGACCGGCGAAAACCGAGGCTGGGCCAGCCAGTGGAACTTGCCCGGCATAGCCCGGGGCAACACCTGGCGGCATTTGCCCATAGGGCACTTGCCCCGGAAGGTATGGATTGCGATTGCACCCGCCTGACAGGCTCAGCAGCGCGAGTATGACTGCGCACAGTGAAGCCAATGTTCTTCGCGGAGCATCCTGCTTGCCCGCGGTGGGGTATGCATCTTGCTTGCCCACGGTGAGGTTTGCATCCTGCTTGCCCAGAAAGGTATTTGGGTCATCGCTAGCCGGAAGCTTACGCCACGGGCGGGCGAGCTTGGTTTCCAGGATTGCGGTGAGCGTGGACATGGGGGCTGGGGTAATCGCTATGTTGAACGCTGCTTCGGGTGCTGCAAGACCGTCGCTGTAGACGGACCGTGCCGAGGGTAGCCAATAGGGGGTAGTGACAACAAGAGCAGTTTTTCGAAGCGGCTTACCATGCGGCCTGCCAGCTTTCGATGTGCAGCTGCGTGGTCTGGCCGACCTGGCATGGCAGATAAGTGAACACAGCGCGCAGTGTTGGTGAGTCGAGTGTCCAGCGGCACCGCGCTGCGGTGTGTTGGATAGCCGCGTTGTGGATGGTTGTCCCCGCGGCAGCCGCGTCCTCGGCAGCGTCACCCACGGTGTCCTCAGCCACGCCCTCGGCAGCGTTACCTGAAACCGTGTCACCCGCAACCGTGTCACCCGCAACCGCGTCACCTGCAGCCGCTGGCCGGATGACATCGCAGACTGCCCAGCCTGCCGCGACCCGGCGCACACTGCCGCGATCTGGTCCACCCGGGTAAGCTGGGCCAACAACACCTTCGTAATCCAAATAGCGCACGCGATGGTCGGCCAAACGCGTAGCGGGCCAGGCGGTGATCTCAGGCTTCGCTGTCTGCGGTGGCAGTGACTGCAGCGCAAACGTTAACAATGCATCGCTCTGCTGCAGCATCAGATCCCAGTGCGTTGACCGCGGTGAATCCTTTGGCAGCAAATGCAATAGCAGCGCAAAGCGGACCGACTTGCTTCTAGCCCCGTCTTCAAATTCCATTTGTTTTCCTACAATATAGGCTTTCGCCCGAATGCTTATCCGTTGAAGTCGAGACCCTATGGACAATGCGACCATCGAAGTGCGCGGCGCTCGAGAACATAATCTACAAAATGTCAGTATCACACTCCCTCGCAATCAGTTGATCGTCTTCACGGGGGTTAGCGGCAGCGGCAAGAGTTCGATGGCTTTCGATACCCTCTATGCCGAAGGTCAACGTCGCTACTTAGAGAGCCTCTCGAGTTATGCGCGACAATTCATCGGTCAGTTGCCCAAGCCCAACGTCGATTATATCGGCGGTCTGAGCCCCGCCATCTCGATCAGTCAGAAATCGACCAGCTCCAATCCGCGCAGTACGGTCGGCACCATTACGGAGATCTACGATTTCCTGCGCGTGCTCTATGCCCGCGTGGCCACCGGCTTTTGTCCTGCGTGCGATATTCCAATTGCTTCGCAAACTCGTGATCAGATCGTAGCCCGACTGCAGGACCTGCGCGACTCGGACGAATACTTGATGTTGGCTCCCATCGTTCGCGGTCAAAAGGGTGAGTATCGCGAGCTGTTCGAGAGCCTACAGCGGCAGGGCTACGCGCGGGCTCGCATCGATGGTCAAGTATCTCGGTTGGCCGACGCGCCGCATCTGCAGCGGCAGCAGAAGCACCATATTGAAGTGGTCGTCGCGCGGTTCAGCCCGCAGCAGACGGCTCGCGGCAAGATCGCCGATGCGGTCAACGAGTCGCTCAAGCTGGGTGAAAACACACTGATTGTCATCCCCTGGGAAGACCCCGAGGCAGATGCCGCAGCGAACGACGCACAGACCTCCGACTCCGCCGCTGCTACCACCGCCGCTGCTACCACCGCTAGCTCGCTCGCTGCCGTGGATGTGGGCGATCATGCGGAGCTCGATCTAGATGAAGACTCTGCTGCCGCTCAAGGAATCGCTGCAGGCACCGCTGACGATGACTTGGGCGACTCGGACGAGGCGCCCGTCGTAGCCAAACCGCGTCGCGGCCGAGGCCGAGCGGCCAAGCAGCCAGGTGAGCTGGTGATGAGCAGCGAGTACGCCTGTCCGCAGTGCGGGCTCTCCAGCATGCCCCCAACACCGCAGTTGCTGAGCTTCAATAGCCCCAGCGGTATGTGCGATGTGTGCGAAGGGCTCGGGCGTCAATTCACCTTTTCACCCGATCTAATCGTCCCCGATCCGTCCCGATCGCTGCGCCGCGGCGCTATCGAGTTGCTGGGCAGCTGGAACGACCTCGGTCGCTGGCAACGCCATCAATTGATGAGTGTCGGCGAGTCGATTGAGAGCGAATTTAATCTCCAAGTCGGCGAGAGCTTAACGACTCCTTGGGGCGAATTGCCAGAGGGTGTCAAGCAAGAGTGGCTCTACGGAACCGGCGAGCGACATATCACCTACACCTGGCGCGGCGGCGCCAAGCCGATGAAGTATGGTGGCAACTTTGAAGGGCTCATACCGCAGCTGCTCGAACAATACCGCAACGCTAAATCGCCCACCGCGCGCAAACGTTTTGAAAAGTATATGGAGCGTCGCCACTGCGATGCATGCGGCGGTTCGCGGCTGAATCCACAAGCTCGGCAGTTGCGCATGCGCAGCTCCGCACCTCAGGCAAGCGGCAGCGAGTGGTTGAACTTGCCCGACCTGTGCCGTCTGCCGATCGACGCGTGTTTGGAGTTTCTAAAAGCCATCCAGCTGGGCGAAACGGAAACGCGCATCGCTTCAGAAGCCCTGCGCGAGATTCGCAATCGGTTGCAGTTCCTGCTCAACGTCGGACTGGACTACCTGTCGCTGGAACGCTCCGCGCCGACGCTCTCCGGCGGCGAATCGCAGCGGATTCGATTGGCCAGTCAAATTGGCTCGGGCCTAGTAGGCGTACTGTATGTACTGGATGAACCGTCGATCGGGCTGCACCCGCGCGACAACGATCGGTTGATCGATTCTCTTAAGGCGCTGCGGGATCAGGGCAACACGCTGTTAGTTGTCGAGCACGACGAAGATACGATGCGGGCCGCCGACTTGATCCTGGACTTCGGTCCCGGGCCCGGCGTGCGCGGCGGAGAGATCGTCAGTTTCGGCGACATGAACACACTTGCGTCTAGCGCTAAGAGTATCACCGGCCAATTTCTAACAGGCAAAATGTCGATCCCCGTTCCGGCCGAACGACGCTCAGGCAATGACAAAGCCATTCGCGTCCGCGGAGCGACTCACAATAATCTTAAGAATATCGACGTCGACATTCCGCTGGGGAAACTGGTTTGCGTCACCGGTGTCAGCGGCTCTGGCAAAAGTTCACTGATCAACGATGTCGTAGTCCCAGTATTGCGGCGCCAATTGCATGCCGCCGAAGACGTGCCCGGAGAGCACCGCTCTCTGGAGGGCATTGAGCATCTGGACAAAGTCATCGCCATCGATCAATCTCCCATCGGGCGCACTCCGCGCAGCAACCCGGCTACGTACGTCAAAGTCTTCGATGAAGTCCGCTCGCTGTTTGTCGAATTGACCGAAGCCAAACGACGTGGCTATCAGGCGGGACGCTTCAGCTTCAACGTGGCCGGCGGGCGCTGCGAATCGTGCGAGGGCAATGGATCGAATCGCCTAGCGATGGATTTCTTGGCCGACCTGTGGGTAACTTGCCCAGTCTGTGATGGCAAACGCTACAACCACGAAACGCTGCAGGTGAAATTCAAGGACAAGTCGATCGCCGATGTGCTCGACATGGACATTCAGCAAGCGTACGAACTGTTTGAGAACGTCCCTAAAATTGCAGACAAATTGCGGACGCTGCAAGACGTAGGCCTCGATTACATCAAGCTCGGTCAACCCTCTCCGACGCTCTCCGGGGGCGAAGCCCAGCGCATCAAGCTGGCCAAAGAGCTCTCCCGGCGGGGAACCGGCAGCACGCTCTACCTGCTGGACGAACCCACCACAGGTCTGCATTTCCACGACATTCGCATGCTGCTCAAAGTCCTCCAAGACTTGGTCGACTTGGGCAACACGGTGCTGGTAATTGAGCACAACCTGGACGTGATCCGGGCGGCGGACTGGCTGATCGACATCGGTCCCGAAGGCGGCCAGGCTGGCGGCCAAGTCGTCTTTCAAGGGACTCCCGACGACATCACCAAGTGTGCGGAATCGCACACCGGTCGCTCGCTGGCTAAGCATATCGCCGCAGGGCCGGTTATCGCCAGCGCGAAGGGTGCGCCGAGCAAGAACGGAGCTAAACAGCCCAGAGTCAAAATGCCACCGCCGGTGCTGCGCGTGCAAGGTGCCGTTGAGCATAATCTCAAAGACGTTTCGCTGGAGATTCCCCACTATGCGCTGTCCGTTTTCTGTGGGCCCAGCGGTAGCGGTAAAAGCTCGATGGCCATGGATACCATCTACGCGGAAGGTCAGCGGCGGTATGTTGAGAGCCTGTCCTCTTACGCGCGGCAATTCGTAGGTCAAATGCCCAAGCCGCGCGTCGAGCGCATCGAGGGCTTGGCACCGGCCATAGCGATCGAGCAAAAGAGCGTGGCACACAATCCTCGTAGCACGGTCGGCACCGTGACTGAAATCTACGATTACTTGCGTGTGCTGATGGCGAGATTAGGCGAGCCCTTCTGTCCCAACTGCGACATTCCGGTATCGAATCAGTCGGCCGATGACATTACCAATCACCTGTTGGACTTTGAAGATGGAACGCGACTGGTTCTAACCGCACCGCTGGTGTGGCAACCCAATCAAGACCCAGAGCATATGTGGCAAGATCTGCGTACTTCGGGCTTGGTGCGCGTGCGCATCGACGGGCGCACCCATTCGCTGGACGATGTACCCAGCTTGTCCTCGACGGTGAGTTACAATTTGGAAGCGGTGGTGGATCGCATCACGATCAACCAGGCCAACCGTAGTCGCATTGCAGAGAGCGTCGAGTTGGCATTGTCGTTGGGCAACGGCAACATGTATGCGATCGAACCTCGCGACGACCAAGACGAAGTGCACTGGACGTCGACGCGGCACAGCCAGCACCTGGCCTGCCGATCCTGCGGACATAGCCTGCAGTTGTTAACGCCTCAGTCCTTCTCATTCAACAGCCCCTTGGGATGGTGCTCGGATTGCGAGGGCTTGGGAACTCAAACCGGTACCAGCCCCGCGCTGCTGCTCGATCCACAACTGACCTTGCGGCAAGGTGCGATCCGCATGTGGCCGGGCCTGGATGAAGCCAGTCAAGCTGTCATGCCGGTGACTGAACTTTCGATGCCGATGCTACAAGCCTTTTGCAAAGTCGTCGGCATATCGCTCGACGTGCCGGTGCAGCGGCTGAGCGCCGGACAGCGGCGCAAGTTGCTCTACGGCACTGGCGATCAGTGGATCGAGCTGGAGACCGATAAGGGAACGCGTTTTGAATTCCAGTGGAAGGGGTTGTTTCCAGCACTTGAATTCGCATCGCGGATGAGCCCCAGCCTGAGAACTCAGCTCAATCCATTTGTAGCTGAAGTGGCCTGTTCGGCGTGCGACGGCTCGCGATTAAACCAGGATGCGGGAGCGGTCAAGTTCCGTGGCTTTACCATCGGCGACTTTACGCAGGGGACGATCAAATGGTTCCACGAGCAGGTCACTGGTTGGAAATTGACTCGTCGCGAACAGGAGATTGCTGGGGAGCTCGTGCGCGAACTCGCTTCGCGCAGCGAATTTTTGCTCGACGTAGGCCTCGAATACCTATCGCTCTCGCGGCCGGCCAACACGCTCAGCGGCGGTGAATCGCAGCGCATCCGCTTGTCTAGCCAGCTCGGTAGCGGCTTGTGTGGTGTGCTGTACGTACTGGACGAACCGACTATCGGACTGCACCCGCGCGACAACCTGCGCCTAATTGGAGCGTTGAAAAAACTGCGCGACCTAGGCAACACACTCTTAGTCGTCGAGCACGACCGGGATGTGATCGAAAGCAGCGACCAGATCTGTGATTTTGGACCGGCCGCGGGCAGGTTCGGTGGCGAGCTGGTAGCGCACGGTACCCCGCGGCAATTGATGGATACGCCATCGAGTGTAACAGGTCCCTTCCTCAACGACACGCAGACCATTCCCGTCCCTGCCAACCGGCGCAGCCAGGATAATGGAGTCATCCGCCTGCGCGGCGCGCGATGTCACAATTTGCAGGGGGTCGATTTGGACCTGCCGCTGCGACGGCTGACGGTAGTGACCGGGCCCAGCGGCAGCGGTAAGAGCACGCTCATCAATGAAGTGCTGTACCCTGCACTGGTCAAACGTCTGGCCAAGCAGTCGACTAAGAAAATCCCTTTTCAGTCGATCGACGGAGTCGAGCTAGTCGACAAGGTCATTCGCGTGGACCAAAGCCCCATTGGTTCCAACCCCAGTTCTACTCCGGCGACTTATACCGGCGTGTTCGACTTGATTCGCCAGCTCTATTCTCAGTTGCCCGATGCTCGCGCAGCGGGTTATACGCCGCGCCAGTTTTCGTTCAACGTCCCCGGCGGTCGCTGTGAGAAATGCGAAGGCGCTGGGCAGCTGCGCATCGAGATGCACTTCCTACCCGACGTGTGGGTCCAGTGCGATAGTTGCCACGGCCGGCGCTTTACCGAAGACGTATTGGCGATCGAGTACCATGGGTTCAGCATTCACGACGTGCTGGAGATGCAGATTGGTCAAGCCGCTGACGTGTTCGACAACATTCCGAAAATCCGGCGGACGCTGCAGACGCTGGTCGACGTAGGGCTGGACTATATCTCGCTCGGCCAATCAGCCCCGACGCTCTCGGGCGGTGAGGCGCAGCGCGTCAAACTGGCTGCGGAACTGTCGCGGCCAGATACGGGCAAGACGCTGTATCTGCTGGATGAACCTACCACGGGCCTACACTTCGGCGACATTATCAAACTGCTCGAGGTCCTGCAGAGATTGGTCGACTTGGGCAATACGGTGTTGGTCATCGAGCATAACTTGGATGTCATCAAGGCTGCCGACTGGGTAATTGACCTAGGTCCCGAAGCCGGCAGTGGTGGTGGTCAGTTGGTCTTTGCCGGCACTCCCGAAGGCTTGGTAGAGCATGCTGAGCAGACGCGTCCGCAGCCGGCGGGTGCAGGTACAAAAGCCAGTGCTTCCAGCAGCAGCAGCAGTAGTAGTAGTAGTAGTAGTAGTAGTAGTAGTAAGCGCCCCACAGGCAAGAAGAAATCGGCTCAGTCGAGCGAGGCTGACGACGGCGCTGCGGCCGATCAAACACTAGCTGATCAAGTACCCGCCGATAAACTTCGCAGCTACACGGGCGAAGCGTTGATCCCATTGATGCGCACGGCGGAGTTCATCGAACGTGAGCAGTACGATCACGACGCTGCCACACAATCGCAAGATGGCGATTTAGATCTAGAGCAGATTGGCCGCGACACGTTGCTTCCGTGGCAAGCCGACGGTCGCCGCTGGCACACCAGAGATAGTTCGGATCGCAGCGGTGGAGCCATCCGTTGGGAGCGTGACATTCTGGTGAAAGTCGTCCAAGCCCTGGAGGGCGTCGACGGCTTTGCACCTACTAACTGGGACAGTCGCAATATTGTGGAAGTGGCCGGACCGATCAAAAGCCGCGGTTGGTTTCTGCATGCGATTACCGCCGAGACATGGCTGTTGAAGCTCAAGTTCCGCGTGCCTCGTCGCTCCTACACTAAGGCACAGTTGTTGGCGATCGTCGACATGCCGACGCTCAATCAACTGCAGGGTGTTGAGATCTATGGCAATGAGCCGCGGGTGACCGCCAAAGCGGCTGGAGCTTGGATGGAGCTGGAGCTGCGCCCGCACACCTTGGCTGAGATCGACACGCCCGAGTTCTGGCGTTGGCTGCGCGATGCCGCGGCCGCTTTCTTGGGCAAGACCGCGCCGGCCTCCGAGAGCGTCACAGTGAGCGACCCGAAGGAGCATATGCCGTGGAAAGTTCTCAAGCAGCGTTGGCATTCGCTGCGCAAGGGCTTTCCAGCGGGGCGGACCGTGGTCTGGCCGGCAGAGACGCTGAGCGTATTCATTCAGTCCGTGCACCAGTCTGCCGGTGGTGGCAGGTGGCGTTGGGACGAGGAAACTACCGCGCGATATTTCCTTGCCGGCAGCAGCGACCCCTGGATCGTACTGCACACCAAGCGTCCCGAAGGGCTGATCGCCGTCCTGCACGGGCCACTTGGCTTTGACGCAGGCGACTTGGTGGAAGCCTTGCCAATTAAGCTGCAGACGACGCAGCGTGGCGATGACGGGCAACAGCTGCAAATGGCCTTTACCGAACTGCAACAGCCGCGCGACGCCAATGTCAAAAAGCTGCTGACCCGGCACATGCAATACGTCAGCCGAGTGAAAGTGCCTTAGGCCCACGGTTAACAACCTCTTTGGCCTTAGCCACGGTTCATCAGCCGCTTTGGCGTTAGCCACGGTTGCGATGGACCTTCAGCGCTAGGCATCGTTGCTGAGCAAATTCAATAGATAATCTCCATACGGATTTTTCAAATCTTGGGCTTGTTTGCGCAGTGAATCGCTATCGATAAAGCCGCTGCGATAGGCGATCTCCTCAAGACAAGCGATCTTCAGCCCTTGTCGATTTTCGATCGTTTCAACAAAACTCGCAGCCTGATTAAGCGACTCAAATGTGCCGGTGTCGAGCCACGCGAAACCTCGCGAAAAGGGCTGGACGTTCAGTTGTCCACGACGCAGATACTCAAGGTTTACGTCAGTAATCTCCAGCTCGCCACGCGGTGATGGCTTGAGGTTGCGAGCGATATCGACGACTTGATTATCGTAGAAGTACAGTCCAGGCACGGCAAACTTAGAGCGCGGCTGAGTCGGTTTTTCTTGCAGCGATCGAGCCTGCCCCTGCGCATCGAACTCGACTACGCCGTACCGCTCCGGATCTTTGACTTGATAGGCAAAGATGGTCGCACCGGTCTGCTGTGCCGCTACACTGCTGAGCATAGCGCGAAAGCCCTGCCCATAAAAAATATTGTCTCCCAAGACCAACGTCGATGGAGAGTCGCCAACGAAATCCGCGCCGATCACAAAGGCTTGCGCCAATCCAGCCGGTTGCGGTTGTTCCGCATAAGAAAAACGAACTCCCCATTTCTGACCGCTGCCCAGCAAGCGTTCGAAAAGTGGCAGATCATGAGGAGTGGATATGACCAAGATATCCCGAATGCCCGACAACATCAGCACTGAGATCGGATAGTAGATCATCGGCTTGTCGTACACCGGCAACAGTTGCTTGCTGACCGCCAGGGTCAGTGGATGCAATCGCGTGCCGGAGCCTCCAGCCAGAACGATACCCTTGCGTTGATCACTCATAAATCAGAATTCCTCGGTGGGGCGCTAAGTGCGAATATTAGTGTTTGGGACTATGTATACCAGCAAAACTGGTGCTTGGTGCAGAAAAGTTTGTCGATCTGGGAGCATCGATCAGCCATTGGAGCGTTAGCCATGTTCGGC
>CAKQWG010000068.1 GCA_934278005.1 uncultured Pirellulaceae bacterium
CGGCTGGTTTAGGATCGGCTGGTTTAGGATCGGCTGGTGCGGCGGGTTGCGAACCGGCGGCGTTGTGGTTGGCCGCGTCGGAAGGACTGGCTTCGGCAGGCTCCAAGTCTTTGGGCTGCTCTGGTTGATGCACGCTCGGCGGCGGGCTGCTCGGAGTCGCTGAGCCGTCTTTTGCGGGAGCTTCTCGATCGCTATGAGGCACTTGCGACGACTCGGAGTGCGCTCCAGGATTTTGCTCGACGGTTTGCGGTGCAGCAAATTCCGCAGACTGGCAGGGCAACTCGATGGTTTCGCCACAGCAGTTGCTGCTAGGCAAAACTTCCATAGGCGGATTGTAGCAGTCGCTCACCACCGCGGGCGCACACTGGACACTCGGTGCGCACTGTACGGCACGCTTGCCGAACAAGTTGCACAGTCCGCGGCCGGCCCAGGCGGGATTGAAAGTAATGATTGTCGTCAACGTTCCGACCGTCACACATCGAAACCAATATCGAAAACCTCTAGTCATGTTGGACATCCCCGTAGTCTCGGGACCTTATTTCGCAAAGATCTCAGAAAGATATATCGCTTATGCTACTCAGTCAAATCGGGTCGACCAAGCAGGTTAGGTAAGACTCTACCATCTGTAAGCGCGAAATACAAGAAAAAGGCAGCAAATGTGACGATGAACCCGGTTAACCGGCCAATTGCCTTACTTTACCCGCTGCGCAGTCCTGTTGTGGACCGCGCTTTTGAGGGGGAAATCGCTTTTGAGCCATGCCCCCTGCCTAACGCTTCATTTCTCTTCGACGAGATGCTGCGAATTTCGATTCCACCATAGATCCGGCGGCGGAGTACCATCGTCAGAGGTATCTTCCGAATCGACCCATCCCCAAGCCGATCGCTCGGGATTGCGTTCGTACCACAGCCAATCGATCTCAGGCTGTTCGACAACGACCATGCGGCGGGCTTGGACGCGTGGCTTCCTGGCTACAGGAGCGGCAGGGGCCGGTTCGGGATCATCGACGTCTTCGTCGACTTCAGCCGCAGCCTCAGCCACAACGGCTTGCTCCGCTGGAGCTGGCTCGGCAATTTCCGCCTGTTCTGGTTCCACTTCCGGTTCGTGTATTTCCTCGGCGATATCCTGTACGACTTCTTCCGTCTCCTGCGGCTGTAATACCGACGAAGGCAGAGCCGGCGACTCCGCGGTTTGTGGTTGATAGAAGATCTCGGCCTCGCCAGCTTGCCCTTGGTTGGGCAGCACGCGGACTTGAACGTCGATCGCATCAAAGATCCGCATGATATGTTCGTGACAAGTAAACATGATCACTTGGTGTCCCAATGAGGCAAAGTCTCGCAGCACTTTTGCGGCAGACTCTGCGCGAACTGAGTCGAAGTTCACCAGCACATCGTCCAACACGAGCGGCAAGGTCACACCGCGGCGGGCGTAGGCAGCGGCCAGCGACAAACGCAGGGCGATAAATACAGCTTCGCGCGTGCCGCGCGAGAGCACCTCCAGCGGCAGAGCTTGACCAGTTGCATTGTCTATCCGCAATTGGTTCTTACCCAGCGGCGTCCAAATGCGAACGTACTTGCCCTCGGTCAACTGGTTTAAAAAAGCGGAAGCTTCGCGCAAGGTCTCCGGCTGCCGCTCGGTCTCGTAGACTTCGCAGACGTTATCGAGCAATTGCGTCGTGACAGCCAGCGTTTGCCAGTGCTCACCGCAGGCGCGCAGTTGGTTTTCGATACAAGCGAGCTCTAGCTTGCATTCGGCCAAGCGGTGGTTAGCCGCCAAGGACCTCATCTCCTGCCCCAACTCGCCCTGTCGCAGATGCAATTGTTCGACGCGTTGCTCAGCTTGCTGCGTACGCTGCGAGATCTGCTCCCAGCGCTTTTCCAACTCGTCAGCTCCCGGGCTGTCGAGCAACCTGGCAACGGTTTCATACGGCACTGAGCCACCGATAACAGCGACGATGCGTTCGGCTAGCTCGCTCAGCTGTTTGGTCATCTTTTCATGTTGCTCTTTGACGCCCAACAGTTCCAACAGCTGCTCTTCAGATTCACAGCCGATTTCGGCCAGCAGCGCGCTATGCGTGCGATGGATCTTGTCGAGGGCTTTTTGCACGGCGGCGGACTGTTTGGATAACTGCAGGTCCTGATCCTTCAGATTGCGTTTTTGCAGGATATACTGCTCCTGAGAACTGATCAGACTGGTCAGCTTGGCCAATTGGTCCAGCGCTCGAGTAGCGCTTTCGACATTCGCCCTCAACGGTTCCGTTTTGGTTTGATCCTGCAGGCTATGGCGGGCTTTCATTTTCGCTTCGCTGCGACTACCCATATCCTCGAACTCGTCGTCATTGTCGGTATTAGCAGCTTGATTTCCAACCGAGTCGCTAGCAGCCTTAGCGGCAAAGGCTTGCCGCGCCAGCGAATCGATGCGCTGGGTTAGGGTGCCCAGTTCCAGCTGCCGAGTTTCCAGCTCCTCTTCCAGGCTCTGCATGCGTCGTCGCGTTTGCAGCAGCGAGTCGTACCCCTCGGCCATAATGCGAATGCTCTTCGGAGATAGCGACTCGGTCAGTCCCAGGTGGCTGAGCGTCTTTTGCCACTGGCTGCGTGCGCTGCGCAGCGATTCGGCGGCTTGCACGGCCCGCTTGCGAGCAGCCTTGTAGCGGTCGCTGGCGGCTTGAAGATTGTGCTGAACAGGCAGCAAGCTCTCGAGAGCAGCGATCTCACTTTCGGCTTCACGCATCCGCGTTTCAACCGGCGCCGGACTAGCCGGCAGGCGCCGATCGAATTCGTCGCGTTCTACCTCTGTCTTGCGGATCTCTTTGCGCAGCGCGTCAATTTGGTCCTCCACGTCCTCCAGGTCGGTGACTGTCGAGCGATCCAGCACGTTGCTCCACATCAAACCGAAAAAGAGCATGAACATGCCGCATACGACGAACAGCAAGCCGTTGGTCGAATCTGGGGCACCGCCGTCGTTGAAGAATGGCAGTAGCTTGCCGAGCCCCCACAGAAATAGAAATGCTCCACCGACAAACAGAATGCCCATCAAGAACGAACGCTCTACCGGCAGAGCCTCATCGACGGCCAAGTCGAGAGCTTCCTCTTCCAACTGTTCACGCCGCTGCAGTAGTTTGTCGAGAGCTTCTTGGACCTGGGTGCGTTTGCGCAGCAGGCCGATCAATTCCGCGTTAGCCTGCATGGCTGCATGGATGTCGCCATGGGATCGATTCTCGAGCGCTTGGCTGATTTCTTTGGCCAGTCGATCGGCTTCTTTCTTATCGACTTCGCTCTGTTGCTTAGCTTGTTTCAGGCGATTCGACCACAGGCGAACTTCGCTCGCCGGTTCTGCCAATTGATTGATGGCCTGCCGCGACAGATCAGGCATCTTCGCCAAACGCCGATCGTCCAGCAAAGCTTGCTGATCCTCCTCAGTGATGCCCAGCCGCTTGGCGTCTTCCAAGAGCTGCTGGCGCGTTTGCTGGATCTGCCCTTCGACGCGCTGTACGTTTTTCTGCAGGGCACCTATCCAGGGAGCCTGTTCGGCGGCCGCTTCGACCTTGGCGGCCAGTTCCAAGATGCCTCGTCGCAGTGGAAGTCCGCGAGCTTGCTCGCGCAGAGCCCTGCGCTGTTGCCGCAGCTCGCCCAGCTTCAGCTCACGCTCGCGCGCCTGCTCCGATAATTCGGCCAATCGTGCGGCGGCGGTCTCTGGTAGGTCGGTGCGTGCGGCCAGCTGCTGAATCTGCTGCTGCAAGTCGGCGCGCTTGATCCACGTCGGGCGGACACCGATAGCGACCTCATACGTTTTGGCCTCCAACTCCCACTGAGCGATACGCTGCTTCAGATCGTCCAGCTCGTTACTCTGCGTATTGCGCAGGGCCGCCAACTCGCTCCAGCGGCGGCCGTGACTGGTCAAATGGTCGATTTCATCGCGCAGTTTCTCACGCTGGAGCATCAAACGCTGCATTTGGCCATCGTCGGGCGTGGTGCCTACGATCAGCTGCCGAGCCGCCTTGAGTTGTCGAGTAACGTCGACTAGGGAGACGCGATCGAGCCCGCTCGATAACTTGTACAGTTCGTCGGCCGCCGCCGTGTCGTCCAGCGTGCTCAGCTCCTGCAGTTCGCGCAGGCCGATGGCAAATACGTTAGTAAAAATGCTCTCGTCCACCTGCCCGAGCAGCATCGCCAATCGGTGCTGGCCCTGCGATAATCCATCACTGCCCGTGACGGTCAGATGGCCGCCGGTCGCGCCTTGATCCAGCTGAGCTCGGCGACTGATTTCATAGCCCCCGCCCGGCCCGGTGACGCGGATCGCCCCACCCGGTTTGCCGCCGTATACCGGCGGCAGGTAACGCATTCGCCGATGCTCGGTAAAACCGTAAAACATCGTACGCAGAAAATGCATCAGCGTCGTTTTACCCGCTTCGTTGGGCCCGTAGAAAACCGTCATTGTGTCGGGCATGGAATGCACCGACAGGCCCGACCAAACGCCGAAACCATCGATTTGTATGTCTTTGATTCTCATTTTTCGGATCCTCCGAAACGCCTCGTGGAGGCCACTAAGTCAACTTTATGGCCGCGTAATAAATCAACACCCAGCAAAGTGCTCTTTTCCAGAGTCGCGATAGGCGAGGCCCCGGAGAGCGAGGATTGCCAGACGCTCGACGCCGGGGTTTCCGCGTCAATGATCGGCTTGGAATTGACGCGTTTGCCCGCGTCCTTGCGATGGGCGGCCGCAGTCCGCAGGAAGTCGCCCAAAATCGTATCTTCTTCTTTCCACTTGGCCGGCAATTCTTTGGGAGGCAAAATCTCCATCTCCAGCGACCAACAGCTCGGCTGTCCGTGACCAAATTCGCGTCGCAACCAACCGAGTAAATCCTCAATTGCAGTGGGGCCCACTACCGCCGCGTTCTCCAAATCCATATGCACTCGCCATTTCACCAACAGATGTCGCCCCGAAGCCTCGCTCTGTAGACGCGCCACGCGTTTGGAAAGCAATTGGCGCAAGTCGCGGCCCAAAGCCACATCGTCCGCATCGATGTCTTGCGTCGCATAGCGGACTAGGTCGATGCCGATCGAGTGGATTTGTAAGTTGCGCTGGGCGTCGACGTCGACCAGCACGAATCCGTGTTCGCCGGGCTCACTCAGCGAGCGGGCCTGAGGGGTGCCACAGTAGCGAATGACCGGTTGCTCCCCCTGAAGTGTCTCGGCTTGATGCTGACCACCCAAGGCCCAGTAGTCGACGCGTTCAGCGGCCAGCGTTTCACTGTCCGCTTGACCAAATCCAACGCCAATCACAAAGTTGTCGTCTGGGTCGTGGGCATATTCAGCCGCGCGAACGTTCTCAGCTCCCTGACTGCTGCGTCCCAATAGTGTTACCAATGGCGTCTGATGGCGCCGGAAGGTGATTTGCTCCACCTCTTGCTTAGAAAACACATGCACGTTGTTCGGCAAGTTCACCGCATCAGGCCAACGCTCCGGGTCGTCAACCGTGCCGCCCGCCCAGTAGACATGAATACCGCGCTGGCGCAGCGCTTCGAACTGGTCCAGCAAGAAGGCTACGCCCTGCGCGCCGCAGGTTAATGGATTGAGCAAGTCGCCTGAGAGGATGACGAAGTCGACGTTTTCGACAACGGCGTGCTCAAATACCGCTTCGGCAGCCTTCCAGGGCGCTTCGACGAGCGTCTTTTTCAGGTTTTCGGGCAGATCGAGAATGTCCTGGAGAGGACGCTCCAGGTGAAAATCGCTGGCATGGATGAAGCGGAATGATTCCTTGGCCATGGCCTGTCCTTCCTTGGTGTGCGCGAGCTTCAATAACTTGCGCGGGAAAGTCCGCGCCGCTGAAGTGTCGCCAGTTTAGCGTATTATGCCAAGCTGTGCCAACGCCGTTTCTTGCCCAGTCCCAAACGCAGCCGCGATTTGTTGAAAATGCAGCGAGTCGCTATGCCTCTTTTTGCTACGCCTCTACTTCGCGGACAAATTGGAACTCCCGGCCATGACTGGCCAGATAGAAGGCGATGCCAATGCCAGCAATGGTAAGCGTGATCAGTCGATAGACGGTAGCAACAAGCACGGCCGAGAACTTAGCCGGTAAATCGGGCAGTTGCTGGAACAATCCAGCCAGGGCTCCCTCTTGCACGCCGATCCCGCCCGGAGCCAAGGGCAGCGCGCCGGCGGCCATGCCAGGTGGCACAACCATCAAATGCTGCTGTAGCGTAGGATGTTCCGAATAAATGCCACAGGATATCAAATAGACCGTCGTAGCCAACAGCGTATGTACGCAAATGGCCAAGCCGACCATCCACACCAGCACCTGGGGCGAGCCGCGTAGTTGTCGAACGGCGCGGGCCATCCGTGCGAGCGTTTCGCCGACGGCCGGCAACGCAGCCAGCCTAAAAATCATGCGGTCAAACCATGCGCCCGAAAGCATCGCGACCGCCAAGCCAGATACAGAGAACGCGGTGAACACCGCCGCGCCCCGTTTGATGCCAGTTAACAGTGGCGATTGGATGTGGCCGGAAAAGAGCACCAGCGTGAGCCAGGCCAGCATCAACAATCCCATCAAACCGATCGCTCGGTCCAGCAAGACGCTAGCCACTGCCTCGGGCCGCTTCTCCGGCCGATCACGCGCAACGAGGATTGCTTTGAAGACATCGCCACCGACGCTGCCAAAGGAAACAAAGTTCAGCAAATAGCCTAGAAATCCCAGTCGCAATGCCTCGCGGACCGTAAAGGGGATGTCAAAAGCCAGCACCAACAATCGCCACCGCATGATACTGGTCACGGTGGCAACGAGTGCTAATAGCTGAGCAGCCAACAGCAACTCCCAGCGCTTGGGCTGGCTCCAAAACGCCCGGTAGTCCTCCCCTGGGACGCTCCACAGCAGATAGATAAACAAGCCAGCCGGCAAAGCCAGTTTGAGTGCGGTTAAGCCGATTCTCTTCAATGCCACCGGCTCCATGAGGTACTTGTCGACTGTTAAGCAGGAAGCAATGAGGCATCCAGCGCATCGCTTTTAGCCATGCACTACGCGGCGATACATTGCACCGAACGGCAGACCGCGTCGCACGCATAAATCTAGACGCAAAAACCGTCTGCGACCGCGCACTGCTGTACTGCAGGGCCAGCTCTACTTGTCAAAAATCTTCTTAAATGCGTGGATGGTCGCTTCGCGGCCCGAGCGCGCAATGGAACGCGTCAACGGAATATGCTTGGGGCACACCGCCACGCAGTTTTGCGCATTGCCGCAGGCCTGAACTCCACCGGGACCGGTCAGAGCGTCAAGCCGCTCAGCTTTGTTGTTCTTGCCAGTTGGGTTGTTGTTAAAAAGTACGCTCTGGCTGATGATCGCGGCACCCACGAAACCCTGGTTGTGCGCATCGGCCTTGCGCTGCTCAAATTGCTCATCCGATTCGCTGGGACGCCGATGAACTTCGATTTTCAAATACTGTGGACAAGCCTCCAGGCAGCAACCGCAGCTCATGCATTCGCTGAGCGGGTAGGCTTCTTCCTGTTGCTCGCGCGATTGTCGCGGGCCAGGGCCCATATCGTTGTAGGTGTCCACTGGAACCCAGGCTTTGATGCGTTTTAGGCCGGTGAACAAACGCGTACGATCAACCATCAAATCGCGCACTACGGGAAACTTGCTCATGGGTTGCAATTCAATCTCGGTTGGATTGTCTTGCAGCAAGCGGTCGACCAGCGCCGAGCAGCTCTGCCGGACGCGGCCGTTGATGACCATCGTACAAGCCCCACAGACCTCCTCCAAACAGCCGCAATCCCAAGCGACGGGAGCGGTGTGCTCCCCTTCGACGGTAGTGGCTTGAGCGGCAATCCTTTGCAGCACACTGATAACATTCATATTGTCTTCGTACTGGATTTGGTGTCGCTGCCAATACGAGGGTTGCCCCGGACCATCCTGTCGCAATATCCGGACATTGATCTTTTCTGGGCGACGTTCGCTCTGTGCGGTATGGTCCGCGTCTGCTTTATGCATGATCTAACATCCAAGCATGGAATGAATTTGAGAATTGTCTGCTGTAACCAAAGTGTCACAGCTGTGCTAGTGTTTTTTTTAATTTTGAGATTGGGGCTGAAAAAAAGTGCGCGTCTTCCGTTTGTGCTGCACGCCTTGCTCCCCAAAAGTGGCAAGCGGCGAACCTGCCCCACTTTTTTAACTGTACCGCGCACTAGCCAACTAGTTTATTCTAACTGCCCAAGGGGGCAGCACCTTGAACTTGAGCTTGATCTTTAGCTGCCTGACGAGCGCTCCAAACATCTTCGATGACTTCGGCACCTACCAGTCCATACAGTCGTGGCCGCGGCGGAATGCTGGTAGTGTCTACATCTTCGTATGTGATTTCGACATCGTCGCCGCTGAGCGTTGCAATGGAGGTTTTCAGGAACTTGGTATTGTTGGCTTCAAAGCGATCGCACCACTGCTCGGCTTCGCGGCGTCGAGCCACAGGATCCTGTTCTTTCAAGCTAGGCATTGCAAATTCAGGTTTGAAGTGGGCTCCGCGGCATTCGTCGCGCAAGCGCGCGCCCTTGACGATCGCTTTGGCCAGCGGGAACATGTCCTGCAGGGCTTTGGTGAAGATGACATTCTGATTGGTCCAGCTGCCCGTGTCGCTCAGCGAGCAACGCTTGACGCGCTGCTGCATATCGTCGAGTTTGAGCAGCGCGTCGTCGAGCTGGTCATTGTGGCGCACGACAGTGGCTGCGCGCGTCAGCACATCGCCCAGCTCTTGGTGCAGCAAGTAGGGGTTTTCGCCGCCATCACAAGCCAGCAGCTTGTTGTGCCGGGCCTCGTGCTGCGTGACGGCATTCTGAAATAGCGAACTAGGTAGATCGGCCGCCACGGTCTTGTGAGACTTGATATAAGTCTCGATACAGGGCGCAACGAACAAGCCACTAAAAATGCAGCTCAGCAGCGAATTGGCTCCCAACCGGTTGGCACCGTGATATTGATAGTCGCATTCTCCGATAGCGTACAGCCCGGGGATATTGGTCATCTGGTTTGCCGGATTGGCGGGCGCGAGGCCGCCCTGAGCATTCTTTGCGTAGCCTACCCACAGACCACCCATCGTATAGTGCACTGCCGGGAAGATCTTCATCGGGACCGAGCGCGGGTCGACGCCTTGGAATTTTTCGTAGATCTCAAGGATGCCTCCCAGTTTTCGGTCTAGCTCGCTGCGCTCAATATGAGTCAAGTCCAAGTAGACGCACATCCGGTCGCGCTCTACGCTCAGCCCTTCGTTAACGCAGATATCAAAGATTTCGCGGGTAGCGATATCGCGCGGCACCAAGTTGCCATACTCTGGATAGCGTTCTTCGAGGAAATAATAGCGCTCCGCTTCGGGGATAGTTTTAGCGGGTCGCGGATCCTGCGCTTTGCGTGGGACCCACACGCGGCCGCCTTCGCCGCGCGCCGATTCGCTCATCAGCCGCAGTTTATCCGCGCCTGGAATCGCCGTGGGATGGACTTGGACAAACTCGGCGTTGGCATATTTCGCCCCGGCTTGCATACAGCGACTGGCCGCACTGCCGTTGCAAAAGACCGACATGGTAGAGCGACCGTAGAGCAGGCCACTTCCGCCAGAAGCCACAATGGTAGCGTCGGCTGGGAAAGCCCGAATCTGCATGGAGACCATGTCCTGAGCCACGGCTCCGACACAGCGGCCCGCGTCGTCGGTCATCGGGCCCAGGAAGTCCCAGAACTCAAACTTGCGTACCAGTCCTTCGGTCTCCCATCGGCGAACCTGTTCGTCCAGTGCATACAGCAGTTGCTGGCCCGTGGTGGCTCCGGCAAAGGCCGTACGCTTGTAGAGCGTGCCGCCGAAACGGCGTCGGTCGATAAAGCCCTCAAGCGTGCGGTTGAACGTGACGCCTAAACGGTCCATTAAGTCGATGATCTTAGGCGCCCAGTAGGACATCTCCTTGACCGGCGGCTGATGCTGCAGAAAGTCTCCGCCATAGACTGTATCGTCAAAGTGTTTCCACTCGGAATCGCCAAGTTGCCGCGTCTGGTCATTGCAGCTGTTGATGCCACCTTGAGCGCACACGCTGTGCGAACGCTTGACGGGCGTCAGGCTGATCAAGTCGACCGCGATGCCCAGTTCACAAAGCTTCATGGTAGCTGCCAAGCCAGCCAATCCGCCACCAATCACCACCACACGTTGCCTTGTCATCGATTCCTAACTTCCAACTATATTTATCTTAAAGGGGTTGATGAGATCTTTGACAAGATCCACTATAGGTCCTGGCCCAAGACGACATCCTGCTTGCGCTCCGTGTCCAGACTCTCGTCGTGGGAGCGTTTCTCAGGTGTGGGTGGAATTTCTCCGCTGGTCACACGCGAGTTATACATTCGATCTTCGACGTCGCGAGCCGTTTGGACGTCGGTCTGCACAGCTCCCGTCAACGCGCTGAGACCGACCAGCAGCAGTAGCACGCCACCAACTGCACAAGCGTAGCTAGCCCTTCGCATACCGGCTGGACTAGTCCATACGCCCCAGGTAATACCCATCGTCCAGATGCCGTTGGCTAAGTGAAACACGCAGGCCACCACACCAATTGCGTAAAAGATTGGCCAGATGAAGCCGCCCATAGCTGCCGCCAGCGAGCTGGCAGCGTTGTAGGGCCGGAACTGGGCCATGCCCAGCGGCTCAGCCACATTGGCAAGCCACCACTCGCCGTGAAACCAGCCGTGCAGGTGGAACACGTGCGTGAAGATGAAGATTATCGCAATCACGCCCGTCCAGCGCTGTAGCGAATAACGCCAATTGTTGACGTACGGATAGCGATCCTGATTGGATTTGCCGGTGCGAATGATCCACACGCCTACGATCGCGTGAAACAATATCGGCAAGAAGATGAACAGCCATTCGGCAACCCACAACAACTTGCCCAGCGAATGAATCTGATAGACGTTGGTTTGAAAACTAGCCGGGCCGTTCAGTAGCGAAGCGTTGACCAACAGGTGGACCGTCATGTAGGCGCCCACCGGAATGAGTCCGCTCAACGAGTGCAGGCGACGGATCAGAAATTCGTGTCTAAGGAAAAAGTCAGGGCTAGATGCGCTCATGTCGGTAGTTTGTTGCTTCAAAGGAACCCGATCGAAACTCAAGCAGCATAGCAATATATCGAATATTGCGACGCCCGTGCAGGGCACAATCGGCCAACTGCGGTTCTAGCGTGAAAATGTAGCGCAAGTGACGGTTGTAGCGAGGCTGCCGAGCAAAAAAACCCTGGCTGTAGAGCCCACGCGGATCCTCGCCCACCTTTGTGTGACCTAGGGTTTAGCGGCCTAAACCTGCACGCCCTCACACTGCGCATCACGCGCCTGCGGCACTGCGTCGAACTTGATGCGCAAGCTGCCGGCAAAAAAACGATCGAATCTTGGAAAGTTCCCATGCACTTTATTAAACGCTACTGGATTGCCGGATTGGTGCTGACCCTGGTAGGACTGCACGCCGCGATCATCGGTCACGTCCGCTCTGAAGCCACGCGCATCAAAATTGCCGCTAGCAGTGAAATCCCCGTGGGCGTGTACTACGTGCAATCGCCTGATAAACAGTGGATGTCTCAGCTGCGCGTCCACGTACTGGTCCCACCCGCCAAGCGGCTGGCGGCCAGGGCCACCATCGAACACCACCGCTGGCTGATCCACGAAGCCATCGAGGAGCGTCTGCATCAGTTGTCGCCCGAGCTATTTCAAGACGCCGTGCTGCTGGAGGTTAAGGGACAAATCAAAGTGGCGTTGGAGGAAGCACTGCAAGAGCCCATTATCGAGCGCGTGCTGATCAACGATCGTGTCGAGATCCCCATCCACCGCATCGGCTACCCGGTCGAAGATACTCTCACCCGGCCCGAGGCCATGTACACTTCGCACCAGGACGTTGACAGCACGGTAGACAGCGAGCCCTTGCCGGCCGATCCTCAATTAGTCGAGGGCCCAGGTGAAGCCGCGGTACAAGTCGAGTAGATTCTCGACCCGAGTGCACTTGCCTTGTTACGAAAACTTGCGAGTAACCGAAATTCGCTTGCGCGGCAGATCGACTTCCAATACGCGAACTTTGGTAACGTCGCCCACGGCTGCCACCTCGTTGGGATCTTTTACAAACGTGTTGGCCAATTGCGAGATATGAATTAAGGCATCTTGGTGCACGCCAATGTCGATGAACGCGCCGAAATGAGTGACGTTGGTGATGACCCCTTCCAGGATCATGCCCGGCTTAAGATCCTCCATCGAGTTGACGCTGTCGTCAAACTGCACCGCTCGAAATTGACTGCGCGGGTCGCGCCCCGGCTTGGCCAATTCAGCGATAATATCTTGGATCGTCGGCATCCCGAACTGTCCATCGACAAATTCCTCGGGACGCAGTTTTTGACTCAAACTCGCATTGCCGACCAGCGCCTGCGCGTCGGTTTGCAACTTCTTGGCCATGCGGTCTACAATCGGATAGCTCTCCGGATGCACCGCCGAGTTGTCCAGCGGCTCCGTCCCTCCACGAATCCTTAAAAAGCCAGCCGACTGCTCAAAGGCCTTCTTGCCCAGCTTGGGAACCTTGGCCAATTGCTTGCGACTCTTAAAGCCTCCATTGCTATTGCGATACTCGACGATGTTCTCGGCCAGTTTGGGGCCAATGCCAGCCACGTATGAGAGCAGTTCGACGCTGGCCATGTTCAGATCGACCCCCACGCTGTTGACGCAGGATTCGACGGTGCGGTCCAGGCACTTTCGCAACTGGGCTTGGTTCACATCGTGTTGATACTGTCCTACGCCAATAGACTTTGGATCGCTCTTGACTAATTCCGCCAGCGGATCTTGCAGCCTGCGCGCGATGCTGATCGCCCCGCGGATGGTCACGTCCAAATCGGGAAACTCCCTGGCGGCTACTGGGCTGGCCGAGTAGATCGACGCACCCGATTCGCTGACCATAACCTTGGTGATCTGCAAATCGTGGCCCCGAATCAAGTCGCCGACGAAGCTGTCGGTTTCACGCGACGCGGTCCCATTTCCGATGGCAATCAGTTCGACTTTATACTTTTTAATTAGTTCAAGCAGCGTTTTGCCCGCGCCCAGCGCATCGCTCCGCGGTGGAGTTGGGAAGATCGTAGCGCTCGTTAGAAATTTGCCGGTGCCGTCCACCACCGCAACCTTACAGCCGGTGCGAAAACCGGGATCGATGCCCAGCGTGACGCGGGGTCCCGCCGGCGCGGCCAACAGCAGTTCGCGCAGATTTTTCCCGAATACGCTAATGGCTTCTTCATCCGCCTTCTCCTTGAGCGTCTGCAGCACGCTCGACTGCGCGGCGGGGACCAGCAGGCGTTGATAGCAGTCTTCTACGGTAGCCAGCAGCTCTTGTCGGAACGCGTAATTTCCGCTGCGGACCAACTGCGGTTTGAGCTCGGCCACGAGCTGCTCATCGTCGAGCTCCACTTCGACTTTTAAGACCCCTTCCTCCTGTCCGCGCAACATCGCCAACAGCCGGTGAGACGGAATCTTTTTGGCAGGTTCGCGATGGTCGGCATAGAGTTCGAATTTACTCGCCTCCTCCTGCTTGCCGCGTTTGACGCGCGAGGCGACGCGACCGCCGTTGAAGGCCTGCTGGGTCAGCCAAGTACGCGTAGTGGGATTCTCAGACCACTGCTCGGCAACGATGTCTAGCGCACCCTGTAGAGCAGCCTGGTCGTCCGGAACGTCTTTCTCGACATCCACAAATGCTGGCAGATTGATCTGCTGCGGCTGTCCCAGGCTGGCTTGTAGCTGTAGCAGATCCGCTAGTGGCTGCAGCCCGCGCTCGCGCGCAATCGTAGCTCGCGTGCGGCGTTTGGGCTTAAAGGGCAAATAGAGCGCTTCCAGCGACTGCATATCGCGGCAGGCTTCCAACTGAGCGCGTAGCGCATCGCTCAGTAATCCCTGCTCAGCGATGGTCTTCAGCACCGTCACCTTGCGCGCCGCTAGAGCCAAGGCCTTTTCCAAGGCGTCTTCGATGGCTCGCAGCGCTATTTCATCCAATCCGCCAGTGACCTCTTTGCGATAGCGCGCGATGAAGGGAATCGTATTGCCCGCCTCGAGCAATTCGATGGTCGCTAACACCTGTTTATGCGGCAGTTCCAATTCGCGAGCGATGTCGGCGCTATGGATTGTCGATGGCGTGTCGTTGTTGGGCATGACTACGGTCGAGGGGCAAGAGTGAAGGAAGTAGGTGGAACTCGCCGCGCATCCATTTGCCATGTGGCATCCAGAATTCGGCCGCTGTGCACGTCAACTGCGAGAGTTGGCTGCCTCACAGGCTTATAGCACAGCGCAGCTCAGAGCTTCCAGGTCAAGTTGAACTCACTGACATTGCTGCTGGGCCTGTGCCAGCCAGTGCCGAACGGCACGACCGCTGAGCGTAGAGTGCTGCAGCAGCTCACCCGCGATCGAGCGAATGGCCATGCTGGCAGCCGCATCGCCCAGCAGGTGCTCCGCTTTGTCAAGCAGTCGCTGCTCCAGTCGCTCGAGCTGCCGAGCGTTGTGCGCACGGTCGAGCGACAGCAGACGGCGGACTGCCATTAGGTCCTGCCGAGCCCCTTGGCGACAATAGTCTTGAGTCACCCGAGCCTCGGCTACCATGCCAGCTAGCAGTATCAACACTTCGTCCTCCAAAGCATCTTTGGACGAGCGAACTCGCCCCTTGCGCATCTCGCAGGCACCCAGTCGTACGCCTCCCTGCATCTTACCGGGAACGACGCTCACCTTATGCACGTCCCGGCCCAACAACAGGGCCATGACGGCATGCCCGGCTTCGTGGTATGCAGTGGCGGTCAAGCGTGCGTCGTCGACTGGGGCTCGAGCTTCTGAAGCTTCTTCTGGTTGTGGATCCTCGGGCTGCATCACTTGCTAATCTGGTAGCACAGGATAGCGTCTCCTTCGCGCAGCAGAAGCTTGCCGTTGGCGATCACCGGATGAGCCCAACTAGGACTCTCGCTGTCACCCGATCCGGGCGTAGTGAACGAGCTAATCTCTTCGAAACCTTGTGGATCGAGTTTGGCGAGGGCCACCGTTCCATTTTGAAAGCGGACAAACAGTTTTCCGTCAGCGGCGATCACGGAGGTGGAATTGGATCCTGAACCACGTTTCTTCCACAAAATCTTGCCGGTCAATAGATCCGCACAGTACAAAATGTTCTGGTCCTCCGCGCTGCCGTACAGTCGCTGGTCCACCAGGATCACCCCGCCGTGCTTGTTGCCCAAGTTGGTTTGCAGGCCGTAGATCTCTTGGATCGACACCTTCCCGTCGCGCCCGGGAACTTGCTGCAACAAAGCACCGCCCAGGCCATAGCCGGCCACGGTGAATACATAATCATCCTGCACGATCGGAGTGGGGATGAAAGCGGTAGGCGGCGTGACATCATAGTCCCACAGCATCTGGCCATTTTCGGCGATGCCCAGCGGCCCGCCGCCAGTGTTTTGTACGTAAACTTTTTTGCCGCCCACGTGACTGATCACAATCGATGAATGCCCCGCTCCGACATCTTCCGGACGCGCGCATTGCCAGAGGACCTTGCCGGTCAACTTGTCCAGCGCGACCACGGTTGCTTGAGGGCCGCCGGGGGTGCACAGCAGTTTATCACCGTCAACCAAAGGGGATTCGCTGTAGCCCCAGCTATCCGCCTTCTTGCCACCTAGATCCTCTTTGAGATTAAGCTGCCAGACGATGGAGCCATCCTCTGTGTTAGCACATACCAACCGGCCGTGCGGTGAAATCACATAGACATGCGGACCATCGACGGTGGGAGTGCTGCGGGCACCCTGCCAAGATAGCTTGCCCTGCGTCCAAGCCGGTCCGGTGTTTGCCTTCCACAGAAAACTGCCATCCTTTTCGGAGAAGCACGTCAAGTATTCGTCCGTATCGCCACTGGCAGCGGTCGAAAGCCCGTCGCCTAAAGTGTAGACGCGGCCGTTGGCAACGGCCGGCGAAGCGTAGCCGCGGCCAACCCCTTCGGCCTTCCACAACAACTCGGGTCCTTCGCTGTCCCATTTATCTAACAGGTTAGTCTCGGATGACACCCCGGTTCGCTCGGACCCGCGGAAAGTTGGCCAATCCTCGGCATGCGCTACAGCAGGCAACCAACAAACGGCAAACCAGGCCATGGTCACGCCTAATCCCAGCGGCAATACGGAAGCAAGTCTCACAGGCCGTGTCGTACGCATACTCAATCCTTCAAGATTCAGGAAATCAAACTAAGGTAGGGCAGATTTTCCACGCTCACAGCTCACAATTTAGCAGACTTGACCCTCAGCGGCTACAATGAACGGCCCTCGCTCTCCCCAACAATCTTCCGATTAATACCCCATAAATAACAGCCAGATGGATTCTCCCCGCAAAGTGCTCGTGGTCGGACTAGTCGGTGGAGTCGCTTCAGGCAAGAGCCATGTGGCGCGCATGATCGCCGACCAATTCGGCACCGTGATCGATGTAGACCGATTGGGGCATGCGGTGCTGCAGCGCCCCGCAGTCGCACAGCAGTTGCAGCAACGTTTTGGACGGTCAATCCTGACCGCAGACGGCGGTATCGATCGCCAAGCTCTGAGCGCCCGAGTGTTTGGCAACACGCCGGCATCCGCCGGGGCGCTGCAAGAACTGGAGGCCATCGTGCATCCCCTGATTCGCGCCGAGGCGGTCGATCAACTGCATCGCCTGCGGCAGTCGCCCTCGCCACCTAGAGTTATCGTGGTCGACGCACCACTTCTGCTAGAAGCCGGCTGGGCACCACTGTGCGACGCGATCTTGTTCGTCGATGCGCCGCACGAGGTGCGCCTCGAGCGAGCTCTGCAGCGGGGCTGGAGCGCGGAGAACTTTCAGGCTCGCGAGCAGGCCCAAATGCCGCTGGACGACAAGCGCCGCCTGGCGACGCACATCATCGACGGCACGGCCAGCGAAGCCGAGTTACGGTTACAGCTCGCGCGCATTGTCAGCCAGACGCGCTAGCGTCGGGC
>CAKQWG010000069.1 GCA_934278005.1 uncultured Pirellulaceae bacterium
GCTGGGCTGGGTCGCCGGCCGAGCCTGCGCGGTGCTGCGCTCGGGCTCAGTAAGCGTGGGCTCAGTAAGCGTGGGCTCAGTAAGCGTGGGCTGAGTAAGCATGGCATGGCGGTGGGTGGCCAAACGGCTCTCCGCTTCACCGCTAAGTGCACGGCCGCTGCTGGTATGCGAATTGAGATAGTTGATGACTTGCAATACGTCGGTGGGCGTCAGCATGCCATCGCCGTTGGTGTCAATAAAGGGCGGAAAAGTCAAATCGGTTCCCACCAAAGTCCGCGCCCCCCGCAGGTTGATTTCGTTGATGATCAGCAGCGCGTCGATAGGCGTGATCAGCCCGTCGTTATTGACGTCGACAGGCTGGCTGGCATTGTGCCACTGCGAGCTGGCGGGGCCGAAGCCAAAGTCGATTTCCGCAGCGACCTGGCCCGCCGTGAGCGTTACCATCTGCCTGGCGGACTGAGGGAGCAGTGGCTGATTGCTCCCCAAGGGGCTAGCCTGAACCCAGTACGTTCCGGAGGGCAGAGCAGGGAAGCTGTATGTGCCCAACGCTGTGGTAGTCGTTGAAGCCTGCGGACCAAACTGCAAGTTGTCAAGCTTGACGCTGGTATTTCGACGACCACCGGCGATGATGTAGGCGATGTCGACCGCCGGCCGAGTGATCGTCAGCGTTGCGAATTGTCCGATGCTCAGCGGTGGTGTGGTTACCCGCTCCAGCAGCTCTCCCGCGGCATTGTAGGCTTCCAATTGCCCGACTGCCTGGGCGACTGGAGCGATGACGTCAATTTGTACAACGCCGGTCGGCGTCGAAAAATTGGCTTGTAGCCGCCGCGAGCTAGAGGTCCATAGCGACGTGAACGACTGTAGCGACTTGGAGTATCCCTGAAAGTTCCGCGTGCCCGTACTCGTACCGGTTCCACTTAGGGCCGCTATGCGTCCATCTCCGTCGGCTCCTACGGCATTCAACGTGTAGCGCGGATCGAATCCAGGGGGTAGGACGCTGGTGGGTAGATTGTCCGGTTCAACCACCGTCCGCAGCTGCAGTGGACTCCCCTGGCCATCGGTCAATTCGATCCGCCAGCCCGCTTGGCCAAACTCTCCAGGCTCGGACGTCCCATTGAGGTTGCTATCGATCCATACCGATCCATTGATGCCGGCAGTCGTCGCGGCAGCAGCCCGGTTGATACGCCCAACAAATACATTGCTGATGACTCCGGTTTTCGAATCGCGGGCGCGAATCTCTATTTGCTGAGTTTGGCCTGGTACGGTGCCTGGTACGGTGATGCTCAAGTCGAGTTCCGCTTGAGGTGCATCGGGTGAAATGATTGTCTGCCATGGACCGCCATCAAAGCGGACTTCAACCTCGCGAATGCGATTGATCGTGATCGAATTGCCCAGACCGGATGGGTTTTGATTAGGCAAGCTGCGTACGCTGGCTTGGCCGGTGAATTTGTATTTGCCACTGACGCTGTCCCAGTAGCCGGTGCCGGTCAACTGATGAGGCACGTCGAGCACATCAAAAATACCGTTGCCGTCGCGGTCTTGCCAACCCACCATAGCCAATGTGCTGGCCGGTGAGGTGAGCGTTGAGTAGGCGGTATCGAGCAGCGAGCCCGCCGCCATGATGCTGGGCTGTTGTTCAAAGCCGGCCGCTGGATTATTGGCCGCATTGACGTTTTGGGTATTGTAATATCCACGTTGATCGTAATACGAACCACCTCCTGCATACTCATCGCGTGCCCAGAACAGATGCCCAGTCTCGTGGGCGTAGGTGGAGGCTGGGCGGGTCGAAGGGACGACCATGAACAGTCCACCGGCGAACGAAAACGCTCGGTTAAAGGAGCCGCCGGCAAAGAACTGGCCGTCGCTGTCATTGAGGCTGGGGACAACGAAAATCGTCATTGACCAGTCCGTACCCAGCTTGACGCGCTGCGCGTGATTGAATGCTCGCATGTCGGTTTCGAGACTACCCGTGCGCTCAAAACCGATCGTATTGAGGAACTCGGAAGTCCACAGGTAATAGTCGTTTGAGCGGCGACTGATCGGCTCGTACGGCGTTTGTACCGGTGTTTGGGCGTAGGTTGTGTCGATCGTAAAACTGAGCGGAGCCAGCGGTGACTTTGTCTCCAGCAGATCGACCCACCAGTCCACCCCGGTACGCACATTGGCGAGCACTTCCTGGATGTGCTGGGAGGTCCAGTTCTCGGTGCTGGTGTCGATCTGGCCATTGCTCTCCAGTAGAACGGGTGTCACGGCCACGCTGCCAAGCATGAATTCGCCGGTGTCAGCCGGGGTTGCGCCAAATGGCAGCCCGGCCAGCAAACGCCGCGTCTCGAGTGTCTCTAGCACCGGCCGTCTATTTCGAGAATCGGCGCCTCGATACTGGCGGCGAATAGACTGAGGTCTGACCATCTACGGTGCGTCCATTTTAGGTGCGTTTAGGCTGCGTTTTAGGTCGCCGAGCCGGCCGATGCTCCGCCGCCCCCTGGGCTGAGCACGCGCCGTTTTCTGCGCGTGCCCATGCGACAACTCAAGCTTACCTGCTTTTGAGCAACAGTCACCAATTCTAATCCATTAAATCTTACCTAATAGGTCCTCCACCAACGCATCGGCCAACGAATCGGCGATTGGCCCATCGCTATCGCGACGATCGGTTAAACCGGCCCAAAAGTCATCCACGGAGCTTCCGGTCTGAGCCGCACCGGCGAAGTCGTTGCCGACTGCAAATTCATCGTTGTTAGCCAATAGGGCTTGGTCGTGAACCGAGGTCGCCCCCTCGCTACGCTCCGCCAAGCGAGCTCGCAACACGTCTTCCAGACCACCGGCCCAGTCGCTGGCTAGGACAGTCAGCTCGCTGGCCCCGTGTTGATCCGAGCTGGCGTTACCGAGGGCTAGTTCGCCCTCGGTCGACAAACCGGCTAGTCCAACATCGCTGGCCTCACCTTCACCCGAGGCGCGTGGCCGCGAGTTGAGGTAGGTGATGATGATATTGACGTCCTGTGGGGAGACCAGCCCATCGCCGTTGACATCTACAAAAGGTGGCAAACCAGTCGCGTCGGCCAGATCCAGTATTCTAGGAGCTGACGAGTTGAGGTAGTTGATAACCTGCAACACGTCGATCGGCGAAACGAATCCGTCTCCATTGACGTCCAAACCATTGCCCAAGTCATCGCGGATGCCATTGGGGTTGAAGAACGGATTGGCCAAGATGGTGACGCGGTGGTCTTCCACTTCGCCATCGGGTGCCGCACCGAATGAATTGGCGACGGCATTTTTATCAGTGCTCAAGCGAACGCGTGCAAACGTGTCCCCCAGCACAGTTCGAGCTGGTCCAGTTCCGTCGCTGGTGCTGCGCGGTACCGTGAAGGCTACCGTCGACGTGCCGGGCGCTACTTGTTGCGAGCTGATGATGCGTTCGGTATCGGCGAAGATACCATTGCCATCGAAATCGATCCATAGCGAGGCGTAGGCGGGTTGGCCGGTCGTATTCGTAACCGACAAAGTGACACTGCTTTGGAATGCCGAGTAGAGCGTTAAGAATGTAGCTCCGTCGTCGCCGCCGTCAGCGTCGTCGCGGCGCGCATCGGCGTCCGCAGTGACCGTCGGCCCGAGGCTCAACCCTGGGACGACTTTGTGACGCGGTCCATCTTCCGCAAAGGTTGACTGGTAAGGTGCCGGAGCATCGCCGTAATCGAGTCCTTCACCTTGGAAGATGACCAGCGTCGTAGTGCCGTCTGGGTTGTTAGCCTTGAGCGGATTGCCTGCCAAGTCTCGAATTGGGCCGCTGCCCAATGCGCCCAGGCCCGACACACTCGTGGCACCTTCGATCAGGATTTTGCTGCCGAGTCGCGTGACGATGACGCCGGGTAGGTTTTTCGCGGTTATGGCGGAAACGATCAAGGCAGCGGTCTCTTCGGCTGTTTGATCCGCTTTGACAGTCACAGGAATCGCAACGGATGCTGCTTGGCCGGCTTGACCGCTCTGCGTGAGCACGGTCTGCGTCATGTTGAGCACCACGTCCGCAGCGCTACCGAGCGTGACTAAGCCACCGCCGGCATTGACCGGGGTCAATCCCAAGGACGCCGCATTGATTGCGGTTACCAAGGCGTTAGCTACGGTCTGGGCGTCGGCTCCAGCGGCAAAACGGACGGCTACGTTTCCGGTATTGACGCTGCCGTTGGTGTCGATCTCGAACGTTACTGGCGTTCCTGTACGAGCGATCGTAAAGGTTTGCCCGTCCTCCAATCCCGTGGGTGATCCGGCCGATAGTGGAATTTGAATTCCAAACGCCGTCTGCACGCCGGTCTTACCGGTGACTATCAAACCGCTGTCGATAGGATCGACAGAGACCAACCGCGAGCCTTGAATCTGCAGAGTTCCCGGAGCAACTTCTGCCACGGTTACATTCAGCAGTGCTCCCTTGATCGAGGTTTCGATCGAGCGGGCTACGCTTTCCGGCGTCGACGTTTCGTCGATGGTGATGGCTCGATTTCCGCTGCTTACCGACCCGTCCAGATCGAGTTCGAACACGACGCGTCGCGCACCATCGTCGATGGCAAACGTTAACCCATCTAAGACTGTTGGATCGGCAGGCGCATCGGGCACGCTGACAAGGTAGCCATACTCCAGCTCAAAGACGGTCTTCGCTCCGCTGGAGTCGACGATCGAAAGTTGCGAGCCATCGGCGTATTGCGGCACAGCGATCAGTGACGCAGCTGGAGAGTTTAGGAAGCGAATGGTGTAGACGCTCTCCGGTTCCCAGATGCCGGCTAGCGGCGTCAAGCGGATGATCCCGTTGGTCGCATCAAAGCCGAAGACATAGTCGCGGCCCTGGATCAGTGGCTGGTTTTGCATCCGCACGCCATCCACGATCTTGGGACCGTAGACCACTACCGAGGAAGACGACACGGTAGCCGGATCGACACCCGCACCTGAGGCAGGGTCGCTGGGCTCGATGCCATCGACAATGTGGATGTCGAAGTAATTAAGTATTCCACCGATCAATTCCACGACGCCCGTCGCTGGGTTGCCATCGAGTCCGGCAAAGTCGTTGTCGACTGGATTGAGCAGTACCACTGAAGGTCCGACTAAGTCGGCGCGATCCGCCGCACCGCGGTCCTTGAATACGTTCTCACCTTGGCCAGCGGGGGATTCGATCGTTGGATCGTCCGCGCGAAGTTGGCCGTTGATATCGTACTGCGGTGCCAAAATCGGCGACGCAGCGATGCCTAGCGGCTGCTTGACCGCTAGCAACGATGTTCGGTCTTGCAGTGAATCGATACTGCTATCGATCAGCGGCGATCCGGCCGATGGATACAGATTGCCCGTGGTTGGATCGACGAACACTTGCTGCGAATCGGGGATCAGCAGCGGGAATTGCCCCACGGTAGCTCCTCCGGCCACATTGGCTGTGTTGCGATAGAAAGCTGTGCCGCCGATGACCGTGCGTTGGTAAACTGTGCCGCCGATGGTCGTCGACGTGCTCGATGCATCTACGTTGATGCCGGTCGTCGTATTGGCAATAACGTTGTTGAGCAGCGTGGCCGCGGCGTTGTTCTCGACCACGATGCCTTGCCCGCCGGCCGTATAGACTGGCGCGGACGCGTCGCCGGTGATCGTTCCTCCCACCACGGTGTTATTGATCAAGCGTACGAAAGGCACAGCGGCAGGCGCCGCTCCGGCAGCGGTCGGTTGACCGCTGATGCGAATGCCGCCCGCTCCATTGGAAACCAACTCGCTGTTCATCACCACCGCGCCCGGTGCCAAACTGTCGACGTTAAGCGTCACCGTATTGCGTGGTGCGCCCAGCAGCGGTGCCCCGGTGACTGGATCGCGGCCGGGGGTGGCCACGTCGATACCGTAGTTGAGCGAATTAGAAATGCGCGTGCCGTTGATCACCACTTGGCCCTGTGGCCGCTCGCGATTGGCCGTCCCCGCGCCCTGCGATTCGAGCTTGATGCCGATTGAATCGGGCACGTCGATCGAAGCCTGGCCGATCAATACCACGGTATCGCTTGTCGAACCCGTCCGATCATTGTTCAGCAAGTTCGCTGAGATGTTCAACTGCGACTGGATGGCATTTGAGTTGATGATGTCGCGAACGCGGGCCGCGATCACTTGAGCGCTCTCGGAACGTCGCGTGCCGCTGATCGGATCTAGAGCCGAGGTGCTAAACGGTACCGCGATGTGGCCCGGTGCAACGGTGCGCGAATCGTTGATGTTGTCCATTTCAAAGGTCAACACAGTCGTGCCATCGCTGAGCGTAAAGGTATCGCCAGCCACGATCTCAGCGGCCGAATTGAAGCGGACGGACAAACCGGCCACTTGCAAATCGTCGATCTCAAAAGCGCGCACCAATTCGATGGTCGATCCGCTGCCGGGCAGGCCCGGGAAGCCATAGGTAGTGCCGCCGCGAATCTCGAATTGGTAGGGCCCAACTAAGATCTCTACACCACCTTGATCCGCGTTGTGCTGCGACGGGTTCGCCAAGCGATCTTGAGGGTCAGCGATGAAATCTGTGTTGGTGCTGGTCGAGTTGAGCACCATCTCACCACGCCCGGCAAGGCCGATGATGAAGTCGTCCAGGTAGACTCCTTCAAAAGCATTGTTTTGCGCACCCAGTGCACCTGGATTGCTGTTGTTGGTAGTGCCGTCGGAGTTGGTGCCCGTATTGAAGGCGCTGAACAGGTCGCCGACGAAATTCGTCGTCCCGCCAAACGGTCCTGGTGAAAAGGCGTTCAGCGATGGAATGCGCTGGCCGGTGGTGAAATCGAACGAGTTGTACTGGATGAGTCCAGTCAGATCGACCACGTTGCCGCGGACGCGATATGCGGAGTTGACACCGCCGGCAAAACGCTCGGCAACGCTGCTCTGCAGGGCCAACGCAACCTCTTCGGCGGACATATCCAGTCGGACGTTGACCGCTCGACCACTGCTGCCCACAGTCCCTTGCAACAACACAGGTGAATTGGTCGGTAGTAGCACGGTCGTAGCGCCAAGCAGCTGTACCCGATTTCCGACCGCTATCGGGTCGAATCCGGGTGGCAGCCCAGCGGCCACTGCGAGCGCGTCACGCAGCGTTTGTGCAACTTGAGATGCATTCATATCGTCAGTAATCAGCACAGCAATTCCTGGCGCATCGGTAGGCCGTGGATTGAACACGAAGTCCACTCCATCGATGCTGACTCGCGAGCCGGCCGGGATGGATGATGCGCTGGGAATGCTCAGCGTCATGCCCATCTCGATCTCAAACGTCTCGTTGTTGAGACGGAGTGTTTCGCCGTCGACCAAGCGCTCGCCGCTGATCGTGCGAATCTCTGGTCCCTTGCCGCCAGGCAGCCCGAAGCCGAAGCCACCATAGGTCGAGAACTCGATCCTCAGTCGCACATTGCTCTTCCCAGCCAAGGCGTCCAGTGGCACGCGGGCTTGGCGGAAGTTGGCTTGATTGTCGAACAGGGGCTGAGTTTCGCGGTTGCCGGTCAGGCGATAATCGAATTCATCGTCAAAGGCACCGCGGTTGTTCACAGCCGGTTCAGGATTGGCGTCGTTATTGGTGGCCAGCAGGATCCACTTGCCGTCTTCGCCGGCCGCATAAATGCGGAGTGCGTCGCGCATGTAGTCCTGAGCGGTCGTCCCCTTGGGGAGGTCGGCCTGAGTCGCTTCGCCATCGAAGCGGTAGGTGAAGTACAGCGTCGGCAGCGAGCCCGCGGTAACGCTCGACAGATCAAACGGGGCGCTTTCGATGGCTCCCGCGGCGCCACCCGGGAAGTTATAGCTGTTGCTCAGCCCGGTGGAGTTGGGACCAGTCAGATCGCCCAGTCCATTAGTTACTGAGGAACCGTTTGCACCTGGCGACTGGAAACCGAAGTACAAGCTCTGACCGCCGTTGAACTCGACGCGCGAATCGTTAGGAGTACGCGGCAGACCGTGCCCTTCATCTTCATTGCGATTTCCGGTAACGTGCCACAGGTTGAAGTCGAGAGTCGACATGGTCAGACCGGTAGCACCGCTCAAGCCCGTGCTGATGCTGGTTTGGCCGTTGGCAAACAGCGGCTGCAATTTTCCAGTCGTATCAAAGGCGTGAATGCGCCCTTGGTCATCGATGCCAAACAGCATCTGACGCAGTTCGCCGTTCTGTGCGTGCACTGGGCCTTCGACTAGGCCGGTGAAGCGAATGCCGTTCAGATCATACGATCCGGCGATGTAGCTGGCGACATTGCCGCTGGCAAATCCCAGCGGATTGTTGACTACGTACAGGCCGCCCTCATCGCTGACCGCGTACATCCGTCCATCGATCACCGCGACACCCGTGACGATGCCGCCAGGAGCCACACCGTAAGCGGCTACCGGGTTGTCCGCTGGACTATCATCGGCGGGCACGAGCGTGTTGCCAGAGCTCAACTGCACGCGATCGAGAGCTGCTGGGTTGACCGCAGCTACCAATCCAGGAATGGCCGAGTTGTTGATGGCAGTCGCTATTTTCTGCGCCACCATCTGTGCCGTGTCCGAAGCCAGAATTTGAACAACACCCGCGCCTGGCGCGCCGGGATTGCCCAGCGAAGTCAGCACGCCAGCGTTCTGCAACTCGGTAAACACGCCTGTCGACGCGCCGCCAAAGTTCATCCGACCCGCTTCGTAGGAGACCGTAACACCGGCTGGCATAGCCGCTGCCACCGCCGTTACGAACTGCCGCACCGTAGGCGATGCCGGAATGGCGACGCGCGTCGCTCCGGGGCCCACGTCGGGCGTAGCCGAAGTATCGAATTCGTAGATCGTGCCGTCGATGCGGAAGCGCATTCCGTCGGTAACGGCCAGAACCTCGTTGGGATTCGAACTCAGTAGCACTTCGGGCCCGAGATCAAACTCGAAGCGTCGCAGCGCGTTGGTCGCGTCGCGGATAAAGAAGGAGTCGCCATTGCGGATGACGAAGCGAGCTCCTGTGCCCGTGGGTTTAGTCGCTTCACGAGCCACAAACTCGCTGGACTCGGAGACAATGTTTCCCGCTCCATCGAGCGTGAAAGTCTCGATATAGCCACGGTCACGAATGGCGGTACCAGCACCTGAGCCAACAGCCAGATCGGTCTTGTCACCCGCCGGTGAGCTGGTAGCTGCTCCCGTGTTTTCGTCGAACTCATAGATGACGTTGCTAAAGTAGCTCGGGCCGGGGCGGTCGAAACCAGGCTGGCCGGTGTTGTTGTTGTTGATGAACCGCGTGCCGGTGTAATAGGCAGGTTCATAGCCTGGAGGCGAAGGTCGGCTGCCAACTGCAATGCCGCGCTCTTGACCTCCCAGAATTGCGAATGTCAGGGCTTCAATATTGAAGCCATCGTCGCTGGCCGCCACCGTGGGCGCACCGCCACCGGCCGGGAAGTTCAGGTGCGAGGTCTGCAGTCCGAAGCTACCCGTAGTCGTAAACGCACCCGTTCCCGAGTCGATCGTGAAGTAGTTGGTCAACGTGTCCAGGTCGGTATTGGCTGCCACGTTCTGCTCGATCGTGCGGTTGAATCCGGACAGCGTACCGTTGGGGCGGAAATCGATGTCGCGAATATCCTGATTGCCGCGGCCCACTTGGCTGCGAATCTCACCCGTAAACGGATTGACGATGTGCAGACTGGTCAACTCACGACCCACGTCGGTGCTGACATACAGCACCACGTCCGACAGATTGAAGTCGATAATCGAGTCGTTTTGCGTGTCGTAGATAGTCGTTCCGTCGAAGTCTCCTGGAGTCGGGAAGAGAATCGGTACGATCGGATCGACAGCCGTCGAACCGCCTTGCAGTTCGATGTGATCCTCGGCGATCAAGCGAATGCCCTCGATGGGTTGCAAACGCACGGCCGCATTGGCAGAGCTCGGGTTGGTGTAAGCGTCCATGATGCCCGGCACCATATCGCTGTTGGTCACCGCCACAAAGTAGCGTCCGGCCGGTATGCCACCGGCGATCGTGTCGGAGCCACCACGCGTTTGGGTCGGGAATTCATAAGGACCAATGAACGGATCTTTGATGCCAGCCGAACCGCGATCCAGCTCAGAATTGCCCGCATTGGGGCTCGATTGATCCCCGGTCAAATCGCTTCCCAAGCCGCCGAGAATCAAATGTCCTTCAGCATCGAAAACGTACAGCGAAACGTCCGGCCGCCCAATTCCGTCGGCATAGTCCACATCGAGGACTGCCGAGAAATATTGACGCAGCAAATTGGGCGTGATCTTCTCATACACCAAGTCGAACGAATACCAATCGACATCGGTGAAGCTATCCAGGTTGCCTGCCACGCTAATGGCTTGGCGATTGGTCTCCAATAGGTTGCCCAAGGCTTGAGCGTTGGCTCGTGTGTTATTCGACACGCCGCCCGGCCCTGTCTCAGGTATCTCAGCATTCTCACCCAGCAGCGGCGAGCTGCTAGGCACGCCGACTAAGCGGATGCCCGTGTTGGCGAAGCGAATGTTGCCGTAGCTGATGCTCGAACCGGGAATCTCGTCGACTTCGTTAAGGCGGACCTGCAATTGGTATCGCCCGGAAGTCAAGCCTGGTTGCACGGAAGCCGCTAGGTCCGCGGCCGAATTGGCCGTCGGAGCAGCTAGGCTGCTGCTGCGAACGCGAACGTGATACAGATTGCTCGTTCCCGCCGTACCCGGCAGGACGACGCGCAGGCCCGCGTCCTGAGGATTGGTGCTGTACAGATCCTTGGGTTCGCCCATTGCACTGGTGAAGTATTGTTCCGCAGTGCTCTTGCGCAGTGAGTGGACCGACTGGGCAGCCAAGTCGCTCGCCTTGTACAGCTGAGTTGGATCGGCCTCTTCGGCATACGAGCTGTCCGACAGTGCCAGCGTGCGTCCGTTAGCGTCGACCAGTTCAATGACGGTATCGAGCCCGATCGAGGTGCGGTCAATGTCCAGCCACACTTCGGTCCCAGCGGTACCGTCAAAGCTATACACGTCCACGTCGCCGGGAGCAGAGATGACACCGGTTACTTGGAAGCCAAGGCGGCGGTTCTCGTCACCCGATTTTTCGTTCGGCGCCAACACACCTAGATATTGCGCCTGGGCCGTGGTGTTGTTGGCCGCCGGTGCACCGGCTCGCGCCGATTCTCGCTCGGTGGCGATCAGTACGTTGCGATCATTGCTGTAGGTCTCCAGCAGCAAGCCGCGCCAGTCTCCCGCCGCGGGACTGCTGGCACTGCCGTTGTTATTGGTATCGACCTGGTGCACGCCGGTAGTGGTAAACCCAGCGCCCACCGAATCATCGGCCAGCGAGGTCAATACGACTGGATAGTTGGGTGTACCGATCAGTTGCAAAGAGCCACCGATGCGATTGGCGTTATCTAGCGGTGTGCCCGTAGCAGTGATACCAGCTGAGTCACCAGAGAACTTGACGACCAAGCTTTGCTCGGCCGAACTAGTCAATCGCAAGCCACCGTAGTGCTGGAAGTCGGGAACGATGATTTCGCCCTGGACTACGTGCACGATGTCGGTGTCGTCCCACACGCCTTCGGTGGTCAGATTGCCAGGTCGCACGATCATGCCGTTAATAGGCTGAGCACCTGGCACTGAGCTATTGGAGATCTTGTTCTGAATGCTGTTGTCGGCGATCAGTGGTCCTTGATTGCCAGGCCGCGCGTCGAGCTTATCGCCCATTCCGGTCGAACGGCCAGTGTCCTGGACGTAGTGGGAATTCAGCGAACTGACATCAAAGCTCATGGCTGGGCCAAGGTTATTGGCGATGATATTGTTGACGATGATCGGCTGGGCACCGCGTACAAAAATCGTAGCCGGTGCATTGCGTCCACGTCCGCCGCGATCCGCATCGGTCGATGTCCGCGAGCCAGTCGCGTTGACCTCAAGTCGGCTATTGGCCAGACGCAAGTCGGCCTGATGGACCTCGATGGCCCCAAAGTCCGCAAAGCCACCTTCGATGCGCGTCGTGCCACCACCATAGGCGATGACGGCATGATCCAAGCTGGCCGAAGAAGTGTGACCGACGTAGATACCGCCCCAGTTGCCCGCACCCGCGTCGCTGACCTGCGGATTGCTGCGGTTGGCGGTGTTGAAGGTTCCACCGGCACCATAACGAATGTCGTTTAAAGAGGTAAAGACAACGGGTTTGTCAGCGGTCCCCTCTGCGATCAAATGCGCCCCGAAGGCGACATCGATGCGCGCGCCGGTGCTTTTGACGACCGTACCGCCGTCGACTACCAACCGCGCGTCAAGCCGGCTGCGAACCGAACCGTTGATCTGCGGCAGGGGCGTGCCTAGATCTGTCCCCGTATCGGCGTAGGCTCCCACTCCGTTCGCTATGTTCGCGATCAACGTAAACGGCCCTTGGCCCGACGGTGAGCTACGGTAGATGCGGTTGGCATCGGCTGGAATATTATTGAGGATCACGGTCCGTGAGGTGGAAGTGAAATTCACGGAAATGAAGGAGGTTGTGGTGGAGGCGACCCCTTCAACACCTGAGCTATCCACATTGCTAAAGCGATAGGTATACACGCCAACTGGCAAGGTGCCGCCGGGCCGCAGAGAAAGCTGAGTCGACGAGGCCGCCGGCGGAGTATCGATCAGTACAGGGCCGCCAGCGGTGCCCTGGATCTCCAGGTTTTCCGGCACGAAGTGAACCACGCCCAAGTCGTCAAACCGCCCTTGAACCGTCATCTTTTCCAGCTGAGTGGTCCCAGCGGTGCGGACGCGAACCTGCAGGCCGTTGAGCGAATTGTTAACGATGCGGTTGCCGCGCAGGTAGGGACCCACGCGATCGTAGTCGACCGTAAACGCTGTGGTCGCACCGGCCTGTTCTTGCGGTGAATGGAAATTCGATTCTTTAAAGCTATTGGGAGTAGCGCTCATGGCCGCATCGGCGCTAAGCGTGATCGTGCTGGCGAGCACCGACGGACGCGAGTCGACCATCTGAATCGGCGTGATCAGCTGCGACACGCCGTCGACTACTACTTGACCGCCGCCGTAGCGTAAATCGACATTGCTGATCCAATTGAGGAAGATCCCTTGGTCTTCCCACACGTTGCGTCCCTGACCTGCATCGATCCGCGCACGAATGTCGATTCCACCCCAGTCGCCGCCGGTTGGGCCTGCAACCGATGTCTTGGAATTTTTACCGGAGGACAGATCGTTCCAGCTAGTCATTACTACGCTGCCGGTGAGCGCATTGCCCTGCGCGTCCTTAAGAACTTCACCGGAGGCGGTCTGCAGCGTGGGAGTGCCGAGGACCATCAGCGTTCCACCGCTGCGATCGACGTTGGTCGAAGTCGTCCCCACACCGACCCGAGCCCGGCGCAGTTTTAAAATGGCTCCCGCGTCGATGACAACTGTGACACCCTTAGGCACGTCAAATGTCTCGCCATCCGGCAGCGGCAATCCTAAATTATCGAAACCGATCTCATAGGCTAGGTTGTCGGCAGTCGTGGCGAAGTTTTTGTCCGCTCCGCCGTTGCCAACGATCCGCACGACGGTCCCTGGAGTGGCTGCGGCTAGCGCTGCACTAATCTTATTAAACGGTGCGGCGACCGACCCATTGCCGCCGTTGGCCGCTGTTTTGTCTACGAACTTGGTCGTTGCGGCCGAGGAGGGACGGAACCAGAAGTTGAATGTTCCGCCGGGAGTACCATCCGCGTCGCCATCGAATTCCGTACCTGCCGCCGAGTCGACATCGCGTAGCACCGACTGGGCTGGCGGTCTGAAATCCATCCGCAGTTGATAGTTCCCCTGCGAAAGTCCGCCCATACCACTGTCGGCTGTGACCGGGTTGTAGGCGTCGTTGCCACTGGCGCTGACTCCCACAATGTAATTGCCGGCGGCCAAATCCAACTCTAAGAAAGAATCGCTGCTGTAGTAATCATCGTTGGCCGCGATCTCTTCCCAGCCTTGACTGGTCTGCTGATACAGGCGAATGTGCGAATCCAACAGGCTGCCCTGGCTCATCCGCTCAGCAAAAGTTTCGATCGACATGCGGCCCGCCACCGGCAGGCTGAACTGATATAGATCGACGTCGCGGCTGTCGGGACGATACAGGTATTGCCCGTGCACGATATCCGCATCACCGGGCAAGACCAGTTCGGTACCTACACCGGGTGCGATGAAGGCCGAGTCGAATGACTGAATGGTCAACTGGGCCACTTCGTCGGCTAGTCCCAAGCCCAATAGCCGTCCCACGCCCTGCATGGCAGCCCGCTGGAATGGGCCGGCAAAACCGCTCAAGTTGGAATCGCTGAAGTCCTGAATATCCAGCACAGTGGCCAATTGTAAATTGGATGCTAGTATGCCCGCTTCGTAATAGATGTTTCCAGGACCATTGATGTCGATGACCCCCGAGGACCTTTCCCCTACGTTATCCGCAAACGGTAGCACGGCGCGCGTATCACCCACAGCTACAGTTAGGCCAAGCGTCTGAGTCTCAACAAACTTAATTCCCAGGTAACGCTCATACAGCGAGAATACTTCACGGACGCGCTGTTTCTGCTGCTCGGTGATGGTATTGACAAGCGGTGTGCCGTTGACCGATGAACCAATCGCTCCCTGGAAATTGTAGAACCGCGTGGTGGTGCCATTGGTGGAGTCGGCCCCAGCTATCACGTTTTCTTGAAAACGGTTCTCGCGGTTACCTGGCTCGTCATTGCCGCCAGGGAAATCGAGCGGAGTAGGGGTGGTGTTTTGAATTTTACCGTTGACCAATACCGACTGCGTGCCCGCTCCGCCCGGCGTCCAAGTTGACCCCAAGTTTTTAGCGCCAGCAAAGGTATCGGCCGGGTCTACGGTCGTGCCGTCCACAATCACTGGTGGCAGCGGCCGCGATTCGTTGGTGCCCACACGCAGACGCAGCTCACCACCGGCCGGGGCGTACGTGTTCAAATCCTCGCGGTACCGCAGTGTGACTCGGTTCGCGTTGGGGTAGTAGCGAACGAGGATCGGCAGCTCTGCCGCGCTGTCGTCGCTTGTGTCGAGCGTTCCCTTGGAACTAATCAATTGATAAAAGTTCGGGTCGAGTACCCCTGGCAACCTTGTGCCCGCCGTGTAGACGATCGTGTCTGTGTTCTGCAGCGACAGAATGCCACCGTTGGCAGCGATATGTTGGCTCAGCGATTGTCCGTTAACCGAGACGATCCGCGATGTATCCAGCAGCGCATCTTGGGTGAAGTAAATGTCGATTTCCCGTGTGCGGTCGTAGCTCAGCGCACCGGTCGTCGGATTCTTAGTCACCGGCTGCGGCACCACGGACAGCACCTGAGCTCCCAACTGCAGGTCGAAGGCCACCGACCGCGAGACACCCGCGTTGAACGGTTCGCCAGCCATGTTCTTTAGTGTTCGCACGCCCTGACCTAGGATCTCGATGCGGTAGCCATCGTCGGGAAGTGGCTCTGCAAAACGCAGCACAACTTCGCGATCGCTATCGCCCAAGCCGATGTAGCCGGGCACGATCTCGATGTCGGTCACGCCCGTAAGTGTGATCGGTGAATAGCTGGTCGCCAGCGTACCGATGCGCGTCGCAGCCGGTCCGGAGATCAACTTGGCCTCGATCAGCGCCGCCGCGGCAGGGTCGGCGTTGAGCGCATCGACAAACTGCCTGGCCGTAGTCGCATTGAGCGGATTGCTGTTGACGATCACGTTGATCGTCTTGCCGCTGACAGTAATCGTCGGCGCCGCTGGGCCGCCGCTATCGGCGCGAGTTACGTTGATGGTGGTTCCTAAACCGTTGCTACCACTGTCCCGCGCAATGAAGCGAACCTCTAGATTGTTGGTCAACCCAAAATTTGTCGATGCCTTGGCCGAGTTGGCGCCACTGAGCACCAATGATCGCGAGGTGTCCGTGCTACTTCCGATAGCTATGGTTTGTGAGCCACGCAGCGGCAGTGCAAACACCAAATTGGTCGCCGCCGTTCCCGAATTGCGCTCAAAGGCTTGCAGCAAGTCCACGACCCGCGTATTGAACACGGGATTGGAATTGAGCTCGACATCGATCACTCGGCCGTTAACGCGCAGGATCGGGACCCGCGAATCGGTTCGAGAGACTGAAGTAAACCGCAGCTCGATGCCATTGCCGGCTTGTCCGGGAGTCTGCGCGTAGAATTCGACCAGCGTCTGCCCGCCCGTATTGAAGTCGGTGGCCACCGAGGCGCGCTCGAAGACTCCATCGTCGCCGCTGCGAATGACGCGAATGCCATCCAGGGTTGCCGGATCGATGCCCGCGCCGTCATTGAATCGGAAGACCAGTTCAGTGGGCGATGAGTGAAGCACCTGCCCTTGCTGCAGCAGCGATCCGTTGTTGGGCTGAATACCTATTAACTGTGGGCCGACAGCCAACAATTGACGCGGCTCCAGCGTTTCCAGCAAGACCCGCCGGACGCCGAGTCGTTTCTGCAAGCGGTTAGGTGCAGGTAGTTTACGCGATTTGGATGAACCACCAATGGCCATGTAAGAACCTCTCGACGGAATGCTGGATGAGCAGT
>CAKQWG010000070.1 GCA_934278005.1 uncultured Pirellulaceae bacterium
TGACCGCTCCGCCGGTTAGAGGCTAAAAAGCTTAGAGCCTTAAAAAATCACATCATTGTGAATCGTCCGAATCTGATTCATAGAAGGGTATTTATGAAAACTAAGATTACACCCTTTTTGATGTTTGAAGGAAGAGCTGAAGAAGCGATGCAGTTCTATGTGTCCCTGTTCGCCGACTCGCACATCGGCCAAGTTTTTCGCTATGGGCCGGGCGAAGCGGGAGCGGAGGGAAGCGTGATGCGCGCCGATTTCACACTGGCTCGCCAGCCCGTCATCTGTATCGATAGTCCGGCCAAGCACGCCTTTACATTTACGCCTTCCATGTCGATGTTCGTCGACTGTGTGGACGAGGATGAGATTGGCAGACTTTTTAACCACCTGTCCGAGGGCGGCGGTGTGATGATGCCGCTGGGCGATTATGGTTTTAGCCGCAAGTTTGCGTGGCTCTCCGACCGGTATGGCGTGTCGTGGCAGTTGAATTTGCCACACGAGGCTATGTGAAATCAAGTTTTGGAAGCAACGCCAGAAATCGAGTCTCTTCGATCGTCAGCTCACGCTTGGCTTGGGTAGGCAGTCGAGCGAGTAGCTTCGTCAGTTCACCCGAACTGGCGGCAGCTAAGAGCCCGGGATGAATGTAGCTGGAACGACAAACTGCCTTGGTGTTTCCGAGTTCCTGGGCCGTTGCTGCGATGGCTGCGGAGATTTGCCGCTTTCGCTGTGTGGCCGAGTCATCCGGCGAGATCGACTCGAGCGCTTCCAGTGCCGTGACGCTGCCCCACCAAGTACGAAAATCTTTCGCCGTAATGGTTTCTCCGCTCAATTCGCGAAGAGCTTGGTTGACATCCGTGGAGTTGACCGAGTGGGCTGCGCCCTCTTGATCGAGGTATTGAAACAGAAACTGACCATCTAGCTCGTCGCACTGCCGAACCACTTTGGCGACCTTGGCATCGACCAGTTCTACTTCGCGCTGCTGACCGCTCTTAGCGGGAAAGTCGAGGCGAACACGAGCGCGGTCGATTTCCACGTGGCGCGACAGCAAAGTCGTCGCACCGTGGGAACCATTCTGAGAAGCATACGACTGATTGCCTACTCTCAAGTGCGCTTTGTCCAGCAATCGGACCACGGCGGCCAGTACTCGCTGTCGCGTCAACTGTTTCTGCTTCAGATCCTTGGTAACTCGACGACGGATTTTCGGCAGCAATTGTCCGAAACGCAGCATGCGGTCAAATTTGGACGCACTGCTGATAGCCTGCCAACGTGCGTGATAAATATATTGTCGGCGCCCGGCATCGTCGACGCCGACGGCTTGGATGTGCCCATTGGACTGGGGGCATATGATGACGTCCTTCCAAGCTGGAGGAATTGCTAGAGCCACAATGCGCTGTCGGATGCGCGAGTTCGTAACGGGTTTGCCGCTGGGTGACCGGTAGACAAATCCCTTCCCGCATCGCTGGCGACGAATGCCGCAGTACGGTGCATTGATATAAACGAGTTTCGCCTTGCTTGCGCGCCGTTCAGCTTGCTGGGTTTTCGATGGATCGTTGGCCCTAGTCACGATGCGTTGCACCACATAATTTTTGGCGTGTGAGTTTCCGCGATTGATCATTGCAAAGTATATTTCGAGCTGGGCAATTTTTGCGCCGGTGGTATGCGAAAATAGCCGGTCGCCTTTCTTTTGCCTTTTCATTCGCAAGTACAGGGCGTCGCCACCCGCAGCAAAACACTCCGCAGCGTTGCCCACGATGGGGTGTCTCGCACCACACTCGACTTGCTTCTTTCGCTCGATGGCGAGCACGGATTGCCGCTAGAGTTCTGCCATCAAATGCAATTTAATCGAGAAATTAGTATGTTGCATGTCGATCATTGAATGGCAGCTTAGACTAGCTTGTACATACAACCGGCAACCGCTACGAACAACGCCGTGAGCAAAGTATTCATCAACGTCGGACTGAGCCTCGATGGCTACAGGGCACCGGACGGAATGACCATGGAGAATCCGGAGTTAAAAATTGGGGAGCTACTTCTGTAGTTGAGTGAGGGTCTTTACCAGTTGGGCTGGATCATCACTTAGCAGCGATTCTGGCTGGTATTTAAGTAGGGGTAAAACCTTTTCGGTTGTTCCCGTGGTCACATCGAAATGGATTTTGGCTCCCCCCTCGCGTATTTTCGCTAGTAAATTGGGATCATCTTCGAGCCACGCAATTTGAGGCCGCAAGAAATCCACTTTTGCCGCTAAGAAGGCATCGAGGTTCTTTTTCTTGCGCAGAAAGATGAGTGTGCTCACTTGCGGCAGTCTTTCTTTAATCTGGTGTGCTTGTTTGACACTTTGCACCGCCACCATGATTCGACTCGGCTCGCCGTGAGCTTTGACGCAGGCTGCGATTCGGTCTGCATACGCTGCGCCGTCTTCCTTCAAGTCCAGTTGAACGTCGATGCGTCCGCGGCAGGCCTTGAGTGTTTGCTCGAGCGACGGCACTCGTTCGGCGGCGTACTTGGGGTCGAACGAACTGCCTGCATCGAGCGCCATTAGTTCAGCCCAGCTCAGGTCGCTGACGCGTCCGGTGCCATCGGTCGTGCGGTCGACTTTGGCATCGTGCATCAGCACCAGCCTGCCATCGCGTGATGTGCGGATGTCGATTTCGACCGCGGTGGCTCCGGCTTCGATAGCTCGTTCAATGGCGGCGATAGTATTTTCAGGACGCTCCAACATCGCTCCTCGGTGCGCGACAATTCGCTCCACCCCCTGAGCCGCGGCCGCCAGCTCGATAGTCGCCAGCTCGGCAGTCGCAGCAGCGGTCCCAGGCGAGTCTGCAGCATATACCAGTGTGGCGAGTCCTCCGCTTGGGTCAGCCATGATCGCCGCGAGCAGCACGATGCAGCCAGCAATGCTATGCGGGAATCTAAGTGGAAGGCCGCGTGGGAAATTCGCTGTCGGCCCGGCTGCCCTCAACGTAGTCAACGCAGGCTTAGCTGAATGCTGAATTTTGAACATGGGGTCGCTTCTCGCCTTGCGGAGCTAGGTTTAATTGACAGCTAGGTTTATTTTAATTGAAAGGTGCAATCTGTTAATTTACCGACCAACAGCCTAGCCCGCACCGGCATCATCGCTGGACTGTTCGGCTGCTAAACTACCGGTGCTAAATCGATGGTTCCGGGCGGCGATAGTCTGCACTGGTGGCGGCTTCAATCTTCGGCAGACTCTCGGGGGCAATAAGCCCTGATGAAAAAGCATACTCAGCGGCGGCTCGACTGTCGGCGATCAGGTGCATCGACACGCCATGGCTGACCGCAGCTTCTATTGATGTTTGCACCCGTGCGTCGTGCCGGCTGGTCTCGTTGGGGTCAACGTCTCGAATGAAGATCATCAGGATTTGTTCTGGTTTTTGTAGCGCAGCTTCGGCGTACAGTCGTGCATCCTCTTGCCCTGAGTCGCCCAACAGTACAAAAGGCAGCTCCGGAAAGGCTGACATGATTCGCAGTACTTTTTCTAGCTTATGCTCGTGCCCTTCCTTGAGGAACTTATTGCGATCAAAGCCTAGGTCGCGAAGTAAAATCGGCCCCGGGGGAATATCATTTAGGTCGAGAAAATCTTCCAACAGGTCGAATAGATTCCAGGGAGAACTTGAAACGTAAAAAATTGGATTTCGCTGCGAAGTCCCCGGACTTGTGCCTTGCTGCAACGCATGGTACAGCGCCGCCACTCCCGGCAGCGGTTTGCGAGTGCGTGCGTTATGCAGAAATGTTAAACGCGCGGCGGCGGTCAGGCCGGTGATACCGGTATGCAGCACGGTGTCATCAATGTCGCTGATAATACCGAATCTAGCAGCCTTAGGAGGCGTCAACATTTTGGAAAAAGTGGCGGATTCGTCTGGTGAAACCTTTGGGCTGCCAACGATTCGCATCGCAATGGACTGCCAGGAGTGGCTTCTGCGGACGTCTGGCGTATTGGCGGTTTCGAGATGAAAGTATCCCTCGTCATCGGTCGTCACGCGGTGCCGCTGCCCGGCGAAATCGATTTCCACCTCAACGCCGACCACTTCATCACTTGCAAAACGCTGGTAGGTTTGAAGCAAGTTGTCCCACCAATTATCGTCCTCGTCTGGCAAGTCCTTTGGCGGGCTAGTCAGCACGCGCCCGTGAAACCAAGCCAAATCGTCGTTAGCGAATCCGATATAGGGTTGAATTCGCGGAATGCCATCCCAGCCCATCCGTTGCTTCATGCCACGCCAACGCACGTCGAAAAAATCGTCGATGGACGAGAGCGAGTGGCGAAGCCAATTGCCGTAGTCACTCGAGCTCATTGAATATCTCACTTTCAAAATTCCACCCATTTAACGCGAATCCCGGCTTGCCACAGCAACAGGTCGCATTCATCGCTGTTTCGTTTGGTTGCACTCTAGGAACTCACGGTCCATTCCTGCACGAACCTGCCGAAACGCAAAATCGACGAATGTTCAACGGTGATCGCTTGGCGGATTTTCGATCGTCGGCACCCCACCGCCTTCCATGCGACTCTTGAACTGGCGGAGATCCTCATCGACTTCTTGCTCGGCATCCCTGCCCATCAACCACGCAACCGTCGAGCCAATTTTGCCACCCGGCGGGTCGTACTTCAAAGACACTGTTACGGAGGTTCCGCGTCCGTTTCCAAGATCCTTGAAGCGAACACTGCCCGTCGTGGCGACTTGGCTGCCCGGCAACGATCGCCATGCGATCAGTTCCGGTTCGCGTTCGTTAAAAACCTCTGCCTGCCACTGGAGCGTCACACCCAGCGGTCCTTCGGCAACCCAGCGCGATCGGTTGTCATCGAGCACTTTCACGCTTTTCAGGTGCCGCATGCACTTTGGCAGATTTTCCAGATCTCGCCAGTAGGAATACAGCTCTCCGATGGGACGATTGATGATCACGGACTTTTCGACCTTCGTTCCCGCTTGGGCGGGTATGACGGTGTTGTCTGCATGCTCAGTGGTGTCAATTCCTAGGGCTTGGTAGGTGTAGCAGTGGCCTGTCAGGCCCCGGTACAAAAGACCACCGCCGGCCAGCGTGATGAGGAGCCCGCTGAGTCTCCCTCGCGACAGTCCCGCCCCAATCAGAGCGGCGCCGCCGAGGATCGAAACGCTTCGCTCCGTCGAGCCGACGTTCAGCGACTGATGGGTTTGTTGTTTGGACGACAATCCACGCGCGGGAACGTGAACAGAAGCAATCTGATTATCGTGCATCGTCGGTCGAGCTTGTGAGGCAGAGGATGAACTCATTTGAAGGCTCCGTATTTTAGGTGCTAAGTAAACCAATCTTGCTAGCGTGTAAAAGCAGTGCTGGGTGCAAATGTCATGCCGACCGGTGCCCCTGGATAGCTGCCTGAAGAGCAAGGCCCACCGTACAGTATCTGCCAAGAAAATGTGCGGTCGGCGTCGATACGCCGCGAACCGGTAGGTCAGCACGCGCTAAACAGATCGCTATTCCGATGCTCCTGCGAGTCCTCCATGAGCTGTTGCCATCAGCAGATAACAATGCCGTGAGCGAGAGCGGTCGCAACGCTCAGACTGGTCGTTTAAAGACCAGCAGCTATCGAGGCTGCAGTTTGCGGATGTTGGTGACCTTTTGCATGAAGAGTGTCGCCTATTGACTGGCGCGTGTTAAGTCCGTGGAACTATAAATCGAAATTTCGGTCCATTGGGAATGCATTTGTAAAGTCTAAGGTTACACCATTTTTAATGTTTGAGGGAAGAGCCGAAGAAGCGATTCAGTTTTATGTTTCGTTGTTGGCTGACTCGCACATCGACAAAATTATTCGCTACGGCACTGGCGAAGCGGGCGCGGAAAGTCGAAAAACTTCAATGCATAAATTTCTGAAATAGATGTCGTTTTTCCAGACTCCCATTCGACTGAATACTAAACAGCCTTCAACTAACAGGGGAAACGAGCCATGCTGGATTCATCCAATACCATCCGCCTTCATCGGGTGCTGCGTGCTCCGGCGGAGCGCGTCTACAAGGCGTTTCTTGACCCCGATGCATTGTGCCGTTGGCTGCCACCGTACGGCTTTCTTGGGAAAATCGATCGGATCGATCCTCAAGTGGGCGGCAGTTATCACATGTCGTTCACCAACTTCGAAAAGGGTTTCAGCAGCTCGTTTGAAAGTACTTTTGTGGAATTGGTTCCGGGCGAGCGAATCGTAATTGCGGACAAGTTCGATGATCCCGGCCTGGAAGGCGACATGACCAAGACCATCATGCTGCGGACGGTTAGCTGTGGGACGGAGATCGAAATCCTGCACGAGGGTCTGCCCGCAGCCATACCGGTCGAAATGTGTTACCTGGGCTGGCAAGAATCGCTCAAACAACTGGCTAAGCTGGTCGAGCATGAGATGCCAGGCGGTGCCTGACCGGCCGATTAGCTGTTGAGTTATCCGAGTCAATGCCAATAGGCCAGTGCTTTTCCAGCGGAGTTTCCCATGACCAAGCCGACGATCCCAGAAACCGTTAGTCGTTCTGAATGGGAGCGAGCACGCAACGAGCTGCTTGAGCGCGAGAAGAAGCATACGCGGGCTGGCGACGCCCTGTCTGCAGCTCGGCGGCGTCTGCCAATGACGCACATGCCGTCCGTCAATGTCGAAGGAGCGGGGGGCTCTGTTCCTTTGCACGATGTGTTTGAAGGCAGGCGGATGTTGATTATCTACCACTTCATGTGGAAAGTCGGCGCGCCTCATCACAAGCAGTGTGGTGGTTGCACACACACTCAGGTTGCAATGAACTCCGCCGTCCTCGCCTATTTGGCCGAGCGAGGCGTTAGCTATGCTGTTTTTAGCAGTGGCCCGCTGGAGGAGATTTCCGCCTACCGAGATTTCATGGGTTGGTCGCCGCAGTGGTACTCCACCGCCGCATCGGGAGAGCTCATGGCCACTCGCGATGGTGGTGACCTACGTTGCTATCTGCGGGACGGTGACAAGGTGTTTCAAACGTATGAAACGAAGTGGCGCGGCGTCGAGGCGATGTTGCCTACGCTTCAGTTGCTCGACCTGACCGCGTACGGTCGGCAGGAGACGTGGGAGGATTCGCCCGTGGGCTGGCCGCAAGACAAACCAGGATCATGGTGGAATCGCAACGGCCGCCCCGTGGCCCAGTGGACACGTACCAAAGCTCCTGCTGAATAGACAGAATTCCGCGCCCTCTGCGCGATTGTGTGGGGACGGGTATGTCGCTGACCGCTCCGCCGGTCAAAGGCTTAAAAGCTTACTTCATCATGAATCGAATGCGATCTGCTTGCTGCGCGTGAGGAATTTGAATTCACAGGCTTCCCAGTTGCATGAGATCAGCAGTTCGATTGTGGCATGTTCCAACGCAGCACTCCTCCGGACTTTGCTGGACCTCGTCATTCCAACTCTTTTCCGCGGCTCTCTACTCCTCTGCGAACTCTGCGTAAAGCTAGACGCGAGTAAAAAGGAGGTTCAGGAAGAAGTCTAGGCACAAAGTGAGAGTATTGGGCAAGGTTGCAACAAGTTAGCTTTTCAATTCTGTTTCTTGGCGCGTTTATTCAATTCTTCGTACATGTTGAACCGTTCCGGATAGGCTACTCCAGTTTGTTTGGCCCAAGCCTCCCACATGCCAATCATTTCATTGCGCAGCCCAGGTTTCTGGTTGGCCAAATCGATTAGTTCGGTGCGGTCGGTATCAATGTCGTACAGCTCCCAGGGTTGGCCGTACTCACGGACCAATTTCCAGCGTCCGTGGCGAACCGCCGCATTGCCCTCGTGCTCCCAGAACAGCGGATCGTAATGAATCGGATCGGTCTGACCTGCGATCAGTGGTACGAGTGAGCGACCCTCGCAGGGCGGCACATCGGTGGGATACTCCCCTCCGGACAACTGGAGCACCGTTGGCATGATGTCTTGCAGGTATCCGTGCTGCCGCACCCAGCTTCCGCGCCTGTTGGGCTCGATCGCGGCCGGCCAGTGGGCGATCATTGGCGTGCAGGCGCCGCCTTCGTGCACGAAGTGTTTGTACTTGCGAAAGGGCGTATTGCTGGCACCGGCCCAGTGCAGTCCGATTCGCACTCCATCGGTGGTTTTAAGCGGTGGGTTCTTAACCATCGCCTCGTCGCCCACTCCAAACGCTCCTCCCTCCTGGCAAGCTCCATTGTCGGACATGAATAGGATGAGCGTATTGTCATACTCACCGGAATCTTTGAGGGCTGCGATCAACCGCCCAACGTTTTGATCAACGCTGTCGAGGCATCCGGCGTAAGCTGCCATGATGGCCGCCAGTCTCGTGCGTTGTTTCTCATCGAGTGAATCCCAAGTTGGGCCGGGATGCGGCGCAGGCTGCATGTCGTTTGACAATAGACCTATTTGGCGTTGGCGTTGGTTTCGAGCCGCCATCATCGCGTCCCACCCATCACGATAAGTGTCTGCATACTTCTGGTAGTCTTCCCACTTCGCGTTAAGTGGCCAGTGCGGTGCGTTGTAGGCCAGATACAAAAAGAACGGCTCGTCACCCTCCTGGTTGACTTCCTGGAGGTACTCGATCGCCTTGTCGGTGAACGTGTCAGTGGCGTAGAAGTTAGCAGGTATTTTGATCGCTCGGTTGCCCTCTACCAGCCCTCGGTTACCTCCGGGGCGGAAGTAATTGATTGCACCCGAGATGCAACCGTAGTATTTATCAAAGCCACGCTGCAGCGGCCAACATTCCCGGTCGCTCGCACCCAGGTGCCATTTGCCTGTCATCAATGTCCTATAGCCAGCAGATTTCAACACCTCAGCAAGCGTAGTGCAGTTATCGTTTAAAAAACCTTGATAGGGGCCTTCAATTCCCAATGAATCACCCGGCGGAAGCGTCATGTGACCGATGCCAACTTGATGAGGCTGTAAGCCGGTCAATAAACTCGCGCGTGTCGGGCAGCAGCGTCCCTCATTATAGAACTGTGTAAAACGCAGACCATTGCTAGCGAGCGAATCGATGTTCGGCGTTTCAATCTCGCCACCATAACAACCTAAGTCTGAGTAACCCATGTCATCGACCAAAATCACGATGATGTTAGGTTTGCTCTGTCCAAGATTGGGCGTGTCGATCACACCTGCCTGCTCTGCAATTTGACGCAAATGTCCCGCCGCGATCTTGATTTCGTCGCGGTCGCCGTGGCCGCCAAACTCGGCAACCAAACCGCTCGTCGACACGAGCGTCATGAGCAAAAAAAGTGTAAGGGCAAGTCTGGCGATCATGGTTGCTGTTCCTGAAATGGGTTGACCTAACAATCATAGTCATTTTTCGGCCTGACCGACTAGAGGTTGGGCAGAGCAGGGGCCATACAAACGCTTTTGCGAGCGCGAAATTGTCTAGAAAATCTTTTCGAACGGGCGTCGATTTAAGCCGTCCCTCTTCGATTACCGGGTGTCTGCGCATGCTGCGTGAAGGTTGCTTGATGAAAGCCACAGTCAATTTGGCCCACACCATCGCGTAGTTACTTCGATTTGCAAATTCACTCAAGCGAGAAAGATTCCGATGAAACCAGCTAAGAACACGGTATGTCTGTGGTACGATCGCGATGCCGAAGCGGCGGCGAGGTTTTATGCCGAGACTTTTCCCAATTCCACGGTTGGTGCTGCGCATCGTGCACCGAGCGATAACCCATCGAGCCGTGAAGGAGATGTATTGACCGTCGAGTTTACGGTGATGGGGATTCCCTGCATCGGAATTAATGGCGGGCCGGGCGTGGAGCACAACTGGGCGTTCTCGTTCCAAGTCGCAACAGAAGATCAGGCTGAAACTGACCGTTACTGGAACGCCCTCGTTGCAGGCGGCGGTCAGGAAAGTCAGTGCGGCTGGTGCAAGGACCGCTGGGGAGTGAACTGGCAGATCACGCCCGTCGTGCTGACGAAAGCATTTAGTGGGTCAGACCGCGCCGCCAGCAAACGCGCCTTCGATGCAATGATGAAGATGCAAAAGATCGACGTCGCAGCTATCGAGGCTGCCATCCGCGGTTAGCAGCCACGCTCTGGCGAGCGTAGCTACCGTCGCCAGACGGTGGCCGCCTGCGTCCCACGCTCTGGCGAGCGTAGCTACAATGGAACTGATTGCCCGCCGCTTGTCGCTTCGTTCAGCAAAGCCAAAAATGCATCCACATAGAAGCATCCACATAGAGTGAGGAACCCGATGATCAGAAGCTGCATGCTACTAGTGCTTATCATGGCGTTTTGCCCGGTTGTGAAGGGAGTGGAGACGATCTGGTCGGCGGACCAACCACGAGTTCAGCTCATTGGCCCACGGCTCACTGGACAGACGCAAGAGATTGTCGTCGATACGCTCAATCGCTATTTCAACGACGCCTTTGGTTGGAAGATCCCAGTCGCTGATCGGCTGAATTCGGAGGCGATCAATCTGGTCGTAGGCAACGCGGCAAACAACGAAGTCTTGAAATCGCTCGTAGCGGGTGGCCTTGAGTTGGACACGGCTGCGCTGGGCGACGAGGGATTCCGGATCCTGAGCCATCAGACCGACGGTAAGCGTGTGATCATCATCGCGGCCAATACGCCACAGGGGCTGAAGCATGGATGCCAGGAGCTGATGTACTTTCGGACCGCCGCCACGCCAGATCTCGTCACTATCGATTGGCCGTTGGATGTGGCGATGACGCCGCAGGTTGCTTATCGAGGCATCTATATATTGCCGATCTGGTCGGCGCACGACTCGCTCGAATCCTGGAAGCGAGTCTTGCGGTTTAACTCCGAACTGACGCTCAATCGCATTTGGTTTTGGCTGGATGGCTTTCCCGTTGCAGGCCATCCGGCCAGTTCGCACGGGAAGGACTATCACTTAGAAAACACGGTGTTGGCAAGCGATGAAAACGTGCAGAGTCTGATTGACTTGGTGAACAGTGAAGGGATGAAGTTTTATATCGGCGGCGGCTGGATGAGTTGGCACCATTGGGAAGTGGTCGGCCAAGATAAGCAGAGAGCCGAGGAGTACTACTTAGACTATCTACGAGCGTTCAAGGGCGTAGCTGGGTTTTACTTCGAGCCGACCGGTGAGGGGACTGAGCGCGCGGATTGGTTGCCTGGCGATTCACTGCAGAAGATGATAGCCAGCTTGCTAGAGAAGGATCCCGCCTTTGAGACGGCGCTGGCCATCGGCTCTTTCAACAATGCGGAGTATCTTGAGCTGATGGCTCAACTGGATCCTGAGCGGGTCTACTGGTGGTGGTGTTGGGGCGATCCACTGCAAGACAAGGCGCTCGAGCGGTATTCCAGTGTGCTCGGCTGGCATACGACCAACCAGATGTCGGCGTTCCACGGCAGGCAGGCGCCCCCTGCGGCGGAGGACTTGGCTTTGGCCGGTATGGCGACTAGTTATGATCCCGGCATGGGCTATGGGAACCCTTGGAATGGCTGGGCGAAGATGGGCGTTTATGAGCCGCGGGATTTTGATCCCTACACAATGCCGTACTTCTCGCACCAATACAAATTCCGCGAGCGATGCTGGAACGTCGAGCAGACCGAGGAGGAATTTGCGGCGAGACTGGCGCGCCGTCTGTTCGATGCCGACATGCCGGCCGAAGCCATTGGGTACTACTTGAAACTTGCCGATTTCTGCCGCGATCCGCTGGCAGCCGACTCCGGCGAGTTTGAAAGAATTGCCGCATTCGTAAGTAAACAGGCTGGGCGCGGGACGCCCCGCAATCGAGATTCGCTGGCACGAATGCGGGAAGCTGTGGAGGGTATCCAGCAGACGCGGGCCGCAGCCGCCAGCCAGTGAACGCGCGAGGCTGCATTAATTGAACATAATCGCATTCTGGTTCGGGAGTCACTCAACGTTTGGGAAGCGAGGCTGATGTCCACATCTCGTCAAGTGCTTTAGCGAAGCGCCTAGGCGACTCGGGGTCGAACGAAAAGTAGAGTGAAGGCTCGATGAGCTCTAGCTCCGAGACAGCCGGTGAGCCATCGTCGAGCAATACAATGTCAACTCGCGCGTACAGCAGGGTCTCGCCAAGTGCACTGAGCGCCTGATTGGCAACTTGCACGATCGGTTCGCTCGGAATGATCGCTCGGATGCTGCCACCATGTTCTTCCTGCACACGGAAGTCGCCCGCCCTGGGCCGTTTTAAAATGCTGTGGCTGTACTGACCTGCGAAATAACACAATGAGTATTCGCCTGTGGTTTGGATCGATCTCAAGAAGGGCTGCACCATCGCAGGTAGCGTGGCATACCTACTCACAGCTCGGCTGCAGTGCTGTGTTTCATCCGGGGACAACACATAAATTCCGTCGGCGTTGGCACCTATGGTCGGCTTGACCACTAGGCATGGTTTCGAACCCGCCTGGTCGAAAAGATTCGCAAGGCGAGTCTCGTCAAGGCGATCGATCCACTGAGTGGGTACGATCGGGACACCTCGGTTCTGCAGCTCTCGCAGGTACCCTTTGTCGAGATTCCATTGGCAGATGCGGAGCGGATTGAACAGCCGAGTGCCCGCGTGTTCAATGGCCGACAGAGTTGCTAGGAAACGCTGCGGCGCGGTGCAGTAATCCCACGGCGAACGGATCACCACAGCATCCAACTCCGCCCATGCCTGGGAAGGTAGCGACCACGGTATTTCGACGACCTGCCAGCCGAGCTGCTGAAGCGGATCGAACGTGAGATGATCGTAAACGAAGAAATCCGTTGCATTCTCCATTGTCAGGAATGCACATACGCGCGACATGGGGTGTTCAGTTCAGTTTTTGGGGCGGTAGATCTTGAGACTGCGGATAGCGTTGGATGGCTACAGTCGAGATTCTAAAGACCCATCGCACTTAACAACATGCCACGGAGCGTAGTCACCGGCCCGGGCCGAGTTCGTCCGTCGACTCGCAGCGCTGATATGCGCTAGCGCGAGGGCCCTGTGCGAATTGGAATAAGATTTGCATCGCTGATGCCTATCCAGTACGCCAGACGTGCTCAGGAAATTGCACTCTAAGACTTTCAGTAGAGGATTACCATGGACGCTCCCCAAATCGGTGATATTTACCGCTGCGAGAAATGCCAACTCGAACTCCAGGTGACGAAAGGTTGCGACTGCAAAGCATGCACGGCGCGGCTTGAATGCTGTGGTCAACCCATGGCTAAGGTGCCTCGCTTGCCGATCCAAAACGCCTAGAGTGGCTGTGGATGGTTATTCGACTTGTACCACCAACGGGACGATCTGCACTTGTCCGCCGCGTTTGAACTGCCCCCAGGCTTTGTAAATTCCAGGCTTCTCGAACTTCGCAGCAAAAGTCACGCGGTTTTTTGGGCCCGCGCCGTCAGAAGGATGTGCATGAACGAACTGTGTAGCATCGGCGCTGATCGCATTCAGATGTCCCATGGCACCCATGTATGGCTCGAGGTCTGAGACAGGCTTGCCGTCGGGAGTTGAGAGTTCAAAGTGGATCGTTGTCTCTTCGCCGGCTTTGACTCCCGCTACGGTGATCTGCGCCGTGAGCTCGTCTGTGGTGAGCTTGCCTGGCACATTGGGTATTAGCTTAGGTGCGGCCGGCGCATCGCCAGCGACCGCAAGTTTGCCGGTAGCAATCCCGGCCGTTCCGTCCGCTTCACGGAAATCGGCAAAGAAATAGTAGTTCCCGCCAACTTCAAATGTATGCTGAACGGTCAGCTGACCGCTTTCAGCGTCGACATCGGGATGGAGGTGGGCGAACTGATCCAGGCCCTCGCGAACAATGATTAGGTGGAGCTTGGCTTCGTGAGACTCCTTGAAGTCTTTGACTAGCTGACCATCCTCGGCTGGAATCGACATCTGGATTTTTGTCTCGACGCCAGCGCGGACTGTCTCTGGCTGGACATCGAGCTTTCTTCGAGTCGCGGTGTGACCTTCGTGATGACCTGCTCCGTGTGCATGTTCCTTGTCCATGTCGTGGCTCGTGCCATGCGCGTGATCGTCATCGATTTCGTGGCCCTGTTGGTGTCGTGGCGCGTGATCGACAGGTGTAGGAGACTGCCTGTTGCAGCCGATTATGACGGTGCTGAACAGTATGATTACAGTACCACGAATGAATGGTTGCCTGTTCAAGATGCTCGGAGAGCTGCTAACCGAATTAAATCTAATCATGGCTGGTCCCTGTAAGTTCTTGTGCTCGTAGTGACTCCATTGTAACTGGCTACCGCGTCCAGCGCTAGCGTGATCGATTTGCTGTGCCGGCACGCAAAATGACTGTGGTTCGAAATGATCTAATTCACTTCAATTTGGTCTATTCCTGCCGTCGCTGCAATCACGTCAAGCTCGACCAGCGGGTCGCTGAGTCGACTGAGACCGCCAGGCAATTTGAGCCTCGGCGGCATTGAAATCAGTTGGTACGCCAAACGACAGCGCGGTCAACTTCCAGACCAGTATTGAGTTTCGTTTTATCAACAGGGGATGCCGCTAGCGACAGCCCAATAGGGAAATGGGCGAGGTCTAGGAACATCTGTGGGGCAGGCTAAAGTCGCGCAGGAGCTAGGGACAGATAAACGGGTAGAATGTCGACTCATCTTCAAATCGCAGGAGGGAACGGTTGGTGAAATCAGACAAAATACTTCAGCGGATTGTGGCGTTCAACCAAGCCCAAGGCGGTGGTGTGCGGATTGAGAAGCGGTCCAATGGATACTCCCTGTTTCGTGAGGACACCGGCCGCCCGATAGCGCGACTCCGCCCGTCCAAAAAAGAAGATCTCGTGGAAGTCTTGTCGTGGAGTCATCGGGGCAAGTGGGCGCAAATCGGCGATATCGGTCCAATGACTATGTCGTTGGAAGCTGCATTGGAATACATCGCCAGTGATCCCGTGGGTATCTTTTGGAGATAAGATAATTGCACAGTCCCTTCCAGAGCTGCTTCGTAAGGTATTATCAATACCGAAAACTCGCCGAACAACTGAGAGGAAACACCGTGAGCGGATTGAAGGGCGATTTAGATGGTGAGATAGATGAGAATTCGAAAGCTCGATCTTCGATAACTCATCGCAACTGGCTTTTAGAACGCCTATGGGGAATCGCCTCGGCGGTCTTACTGCTGTTAACGCTGACGACCGTCTTGGGGTTGTTGGCCCGTCATCACTGGATCGCCGACTTGTGTGCCAATCTGCGAAATCAGCAAGTGATAGCGTTGGTGGGGCTGCTATTGATGGTGATTCTCTATCGCCGTTGGCATTGGCTTGCGCTGTCAGTCGCGTTGCTGGCGATCCACCTGCCATGGTATGCATCCGCGGTCGTCGGCGCCACGGCGGCTGGTCAGCCGGCGGAATTGACGGTAATGGTGGTTAATGTGTTAACCAGCAACCGTAATTTTCACTTGATTGAGGATGAGATTGCACAAGCATCGCCCGACGCATTTGCAGTGCTGGAACTTGGATCTCCATTGGCACGGGCGCTTGATAAAGCATTCGCGTCGACCTATCCCTATCGAATCACGATCCCTCAGGACAGAGGTAATTTTGGTATCGGGCTCTACTCGCGGCATTCGCTGTCGCATGTTGAGCAATTTGCCTTGAATGTCCCCTCGATTGAGACCATTGCGGCGACTCTCACCAAGGGTGCGAGAGAGTATCGGATTTTCGCAACCCATCCCTTGCCTCCGGTCGGCGCTAGCGGTTTTGAGGATCGCAATGAGCACTTGCGGCGTTTGGCCGTCCACATCGCTCAATTCAGATCCCAGCATCGAGATATACCGATGATCGTGTTGGGTGACTTAAATTTGACGCCATGGTCTCCGCTGTTTAGTGATTTGGAGGCCTCCGCGGAATTGACGCGAGCCGGACGGGGCTACGGCTTAACACCAACTTGGTACGCCAGAGCTGGAACCTTCGCGATGGGGTTGGTACTTGATCATTGTTTGATTAGCGATGAGCTTCAGTGTGTATCGCACCGTGTGGGGGCTGATATTGGCTCCGATCATCGCGCTGTGATCGTTGGATTGTCCAATATAAGGCAGCTGCTGAAGTAGTCGCCTAGGCTTTGAAGGCTCAACTGCCTTGTCACTGCTCAATGCGACGGCGAGCAACGATTATTGACTGAGTACTATTTGTCGTTCCCGTTCTCGGCTGCCTCGCTCACAGATTGGAACGGCTGATTAACGCCTCATCTGCAGTGATGTAGCTGTCGTTGTTGCCATCCATATTACTGAACGCTTCATCGCTGCCAAGGAACTCGTCGCGATGCAGCACCCCGTCTCGGTTTCGGTCCATGGAGTCGTACCACGTAGGAGCCGCAACATAGCCGGCCAACATGGACTCGGTACGTTCGCGCGAAACGAGAACTGCGAAAGTATGGGGAACAAAAATTTCACCGTTGCGCTGGATTCGAGCGAGAGCTTCCTGCGTTCCCAGTGCCTGCTCCAGTTCGATCAGTGAAAGTGAGCCGTCATAATTCGTATCGATCCAGGCATATAGACTGCGAT
>CAKQWG010000071.1 GCA_934278005.1 uncultured Pirellulaceae bacterium
CACTTGCCGATGCACCACTTGCCGATGCACCACTTGCCGATGCACCAGTTGCCGATGCGGCGCTGCTCAGCCAAACTCGTCCGCCACCTGCGCCGGCGGACCCTGGTCAACCCTACCAGGTCGTGTTGGCAGCTCATGCCTGTCCATGGCAAGAACTGTTGAGTCGCGAGCTACAAGAGCTATCGCACCAGGTGACTCTGCTCACTCCCCAGCAGTTGGCCACGCGCCAGCCGGCCCACTTGTTCAGCGCGGGCAATCGAACGATCGTCATCGCAGACTATCTGGAGCTATGTTCACTCACCTGGAACACTACTCCGGTAGTCTACAAATGGGTGTTGCTCAACGCCCTGGCCTACGCGCAGCCACATACTACGCCCGAATGGTTGGCGCACGCGGACGTGACTTGGTTGACCCGTCCGATCTGCCGCCATAGTTTGGCTCAAGCTCTAAGCGTGCAGGCCGCCTCTAGCAGCCCTAGCGGCGGTAGTTCGCCGGCTGCCATGCCCCATCGCTCCGCGAATTTACTGCTGGTCGAGGACAGCCCGATCAGCCAAACCGTCCTGCGGGATATGCTACAGGGCTTGGGACACAGGGTCTCGATCGCCAGCCATGGGCGCGAGGCCATTCAGGCCTGCCGGCAAACCCAATTCGATCTCGTGCTCATGGATATCCAGATGCCGGACATGGACGGCTTGGAAGCTACCCAATCGATCCGCCAACAGGAGCAGGGGACCAAGCAGCGACAAAGGATCTATGCCCTAACCGCTCACGCCAGCGCTCGCGACCGGCAGCAGTGCGAGGCGGCCAGCATGGACGGCTTTCTGGTCAAACCAATTACGCGTAGTCGCTTGGCTGCGGCGATCCAACAAGCTCTCAATAACGAACCCAACAACTCGTTCGCTCGCTTCTCGTCCTCAGAAAAAACTCTCAGCCCGGGCGGAGCGGCCGAAGCCCTCCACAGCCCCGCGCTACATGCCCCAAGTGCTACAGAGTCGCAGACAGAGCAGCAAAGCGGGCCAGCAGCCTCACCCGATGCTCGTCACATCGATATAGAGCATGCCTTTGACACAGCCCCCGCTTGGCCCGAGCTAATTCAGTTGATGCACGGAAATGAGGGGCTGCTGCGCGACGTGCTAACGCTGCTCATTCGCGAAATGCCACGCCTGGGGCGCAGTTTCCAGAATGGTTTAAAGGAAGGCAATTTTAGCGAGGCGCGCCGCGCGGTACATACGCTCAAGAGCAATGTCCGCCATGTCGGCTTAAACAACATCGGCGAATATGCCCAGTGGCTGGAACACTTGGCCCGCGACCAACAAAGCGACTTGCTCAAGGCACACCTGGAAAATCTAGTAGCGTTGTCCAATGCCGTGGCCGACTGGGCTGAGCGCATGTTGAAAGCCCACTAGATCGCGTCGGCCACACAACTGTGCGATCTGCTTGCTGCGCCTGAGGGACTTGAATTGACCGTGTTTCCGATTGCATGAGATCGTCGCGCAGCGGACAGGCGAAGCAGGGACGACAGGCGAGCGACCTTGCGTCCAAATCGACACCTGTCGTCGCTTCGCGACTTCTCGAACTGAACTCGCTTCGTCACCTGGGATTTGCATCCCAGGCTGTCACCTACCACCGCTTCGCGGTTGAAGCATCACACCCAGCCTGTCACATATTTCGCCACTCGATGGGTTGAGAAGGACTAGCTTTGTCTAGCTGCAACGGTCGGACAGGCAACATTGGCGGAGGCTGGCCAGCGGTGGCTGAATATTCTATCCGACCATTTTCTAACCATCGACCAGTCAGCGGACAGTTGCTCTATGCGCGATGATCACTCAACCTGTGCTCGCCGAGTTCGCCCCTGACAGACTTCAGGTTAAAAAATGCATCGTAAAAAATGTTCAAATTTCAGAATTCAAACCGCTCCGTCTTTAAGCTGAACTCCCAATCCGGGCTGCTGGGGCAAGCGGCAATAGCCCTGCTTCCATTGCAGCCCCTCGGCGATATCCTCAGCTAGCAACAAGGCTCCGTCCAGATCCGCATAGTCGAGCAGCGGTAGTAAATGCACGCCGGCAGCTATGCCTATGCTCGATTCAGTCATGCATCCCACCATAACCTTCAGTCCGTTTTGCTTGGCGCGGGCGATCATGCGTCGCGCAGGCGTTAGTCCGCCGCACTTGACCAACTTGATATTGATTGCATCGAAACTATCGATACAACGATCTACATCGCTTTCCACCTGGCAGCTTTCATCAGCCATCAACGGAATAGCGCAGTTCCCTTTGAGCTGCTTCATGGCGGCAAATTCCTCCGGCCCGAGCGGTTGCTCGATGAGCTCCACCCCCAGCCCAGACAACTCCTCCGCCCAGGCAGGCACGTCCGCAGCCCGCCACGAGCAGTTGGCATCCACTCGGAACTGACTCGTAGTCTCCTCTCGCAGCCGCCGCACCAAGTCCATACCTCCGCGCGCATCGAGTTTGATTTTATACACGGGCCAATTGGGCATTTCGCGCATCTTGCGCACCATTTCTTCGGGAGTATCCAAGCCGATGGTATAGCAGGTGGGCGGATAGCCATCGTCGTCTCGTAGCCCCCACAATTTCCACAACGGCTGTTGCTGAATTTGCGCGTACAGATCCCAGGCCGCACAATCCAAGGCGCACTGCGCAAAGCGGCATTCCGAGAGCAGGGGATCCAATTCGCGCCACAGTTCGGCTGGATTGTCCAACTGCCAATTGTCCAACAGAGGCGCTACTCGCTCAATTGCGGCAGACATACTCTCAAGGGTAACACCATAGAATTCGTTGGTAGTTGCCTCCCCCAAGCCGACCAGCCCCTGGTGCTCAAGTCGCACAATCAGCGTCGGCTGAACCGTCACCGTTCCGCGTGCGATAGTAAACGGATCTCGCAACTTTAAAGCATAGCTTTCAACACTAACCCGCATCTTATTGACCACGAATATAAAGGGGACTGGAACTAGATGCGTCTACGATACCGCTACGTTGCCAGCGCGGCTAGGGCTTTGTCCCAGTGTACCGCAGGCATGTTGGCAGCCTCTGGGACGTGCCGCCAGACCTGGCAAAAGGCCTAAAGTGCTGGCGAGTTGCGGTTTGCACCCTACGTTGCCCTTTTCTTAGCAAACGGATTTCGAGTATAGCTGCTGATGCGTCGTTGTGCGGTTTGCCTCCTGGAAGTGGCCGACCCCCACTTTACTTTGAGAGTCTAGGAAGCGTCCAGTGAAATCTGTCATTCTCTGGTGTTCGGCCCTGTTAGTGTGCATGTCGTTTCTATTGAGCAGCCTCAACGCTCAGCAGGCTACCCAGTTTCAGCCGCGCAGCGGTCGGCCCGCACAGTCACCCGGCTCTCAGCAGTCGTCGCAAGCGGTCTCGCGCGACCTGTTGTCGGTCTACGAGCAGACGCGCACCGCTAGTGACGAAGCTGCGCTGACCGCAATTGCACGCGCCTGCTCCAAAGTCATTCCCGACCAGAAACGCTCAACCGTCGACCGTGAGTATGCTGCTAATCTGTTCGCTTGGGCACTGAACCGCCGAGGAGAGCTGAGAAATGAGCGGGCAGCGACGCTGGTGGAACAGGGACAAACCGACCAGGCCAGCAGCCTAGATCAGCTGGCCGCCAAGGATTTTGAGACAGCCATCGAGCACAATCCGAACAATTGGCGAATCCATCACAATCTGGCGATTGCCCTAGCAATGAAAGGCGCATACGTCCGCGCCATCAAGGAATTTTCCGCAGCCATCGACCTTAACGCCGAGTACGCCAATTCGTACTTTAACCGTGGGGAACTGTACTTCGAGCTTGGCCAATACGCCCAGGCCATGGATGACTATACCCAAGCCATCGTGCTAGATGGGGCCGATCCACAGTACCACAACAGCCGTGGTCATTGTCGATTTATGCTTGAGACCTATGAAGAGGCACTGGACGACTACATTCGCGCTACAGAACTGGGCGCAGACAGCGCGGCCTACGCCACAGATTTGGCCGACGCCTATCAGTTTCTAGGGCTGTGGGAGCAGGCCACAGTGGCTTATCGCCAAGCCGTAGCGATCAACAGCAAATATCCGCGAGCTTATCAAAACGCAGCTTGGCTCATGGCGACTTGTCCTGATCCCAAGTTTCGCAACGTCGAGCTAGCGACGTCAGCCGCTAAGAAAGTCATCGAGCTAACTGGCCAACGGAACTCGCAGACACTCGACACACTGGCCGCCGCCACCGCGGCGGGCGGGCGACATCGCGAAGCGGCCGAACTGCAACGCGAAGCGGTGCAACTGGCCAGCCAGGAGGATCGGGCCGAGCTTTCGCAGCGCCTGCAACTGTACCAAGCCGGGCAAAACTATCTACAACCCACGGCCAGCGCCACCATCGCCAGCCAGACCAGCACGGTGGGCAGCCGCATCCGCACCGCATCCGGCAGCAGCCGTCCGCCCCGCTAATTCCCAGCGCTTAATCTGATATTCTGCCTAGACGACAGCTGCCTCGACTAGATGATAGCGGGCACCCGGGCGGTAGCCCTAGGTATCAATGGTGTCCGAGGGAGCTAGGGGCGCGACCTCGTTCTCTTCAGTCTCCTGCTTTTCGCGCCAGGGCTTGTCTTCTTTATAGCTTTCCAGCTCGTTTTCAAGCTGCTCTATCTGATCGTGCTCCTGGTCCTTGCCCAACTCAACCGCTTTGGCCGCCCATTTGCGGGCGTTTTCAAAGTCCCCCACCTCAGCGTAGGCCGCCGCCAGAGTGCTCAAGATATGTGGAGTGGCATAGTCGGTTGCCTCACTGGCCTTGAGCGCAAGCTCCAAGGCATGGGGACCGTCGCGCAGGCTGTCCTTCGGGGAAGTGGCCAGAACCCAGGCCAAGTTGTTCAGCAGACCGCTGTAGTCGAGTTTAAATTCCTCGGGCTCCAGCGTGTCTCGCTTAGCTTCAAAGGCCTTAACGGCCAGCTCGTAATCCTCAATCGCCTCTTCGTGCATGTTGACACTCAATTTCGCGTCTCCACGCGAGCGCAGCGCACGCGGGTCCTCGGGTTCGACCAACAGTAGTTGATCCAGCAGCTGAATCGCCAAGCGTGGGCGTTTATCCATTTGATAATAGGAAGCCAATTGGCGAATCCAATCGGCCTTGGTTGGGTCGGCTCGGACCAGCATCTCCATATCCGCAATGGCATCGGCAAACCGTCCTTCTTGCGCGGCGACGATGCTTCGCATCCAAACCCCGCGGACCGAGTCAGGGCGAATCAACAGTGAATCGGTAATGTCGCGGTTGGCCTTCTCGACCTCGTCCTGTTGGTAGTACAGCATGCCCCGCATCACGAGCGCTTCCGCGTCGCGTGGATCCAACTCGATCGCTTTATTTAGGTCAGCCATGGCCTTTTCATTGGCCGCCTCGCGGTCTTCATCCGAAATGCCTTCGGCGTAGGATTCTTCACGGTAGGCCGCCGCGCGAATGCGGTAGAACAACCCCTCGGTAGGATTCTTTTCGATGCGTGCGTCCAGCAATTCGATGGCATCCTTGCGCTTCTGCAGGCGGATCAGCGCTTCGACCGCAGCGACTACGGCCACCGTATTGGATTCGTCCGTAGCCAACAGGCCTTTGGCATCGTCGAGCGCTTCAGCGTAGCGTTCTAATTGCAACTGCATGCTAATCAGGGCTTGCCATGCGTCGATGTTGGTCGAGTCCGACTTGACCGCCTTGCGCAGGTCCTCGATTCGCTCATCGTTTCCCTCCTGCAACTGGGCACGCATAATATACGCCGCAGACAGGTCTACTGGCTTATCCTTGAGCACTTCGATCGCCCGATTGAGATTGTCAAGGGCTGCTGACCGATCACCGCCGGGCAGCGTCTCCAGCTTAGCCATCAAGATAAAAGCTTCGGCCAGCGTCGGATTATTCTCGACTGCCTTCTTCAGTTCGTCGAGCGTCTTCCGACGCAGTTGCCTGACCGCATTGGGATTATTAGCAATGCTTGGCAACGACTGGATCATCAGTTGAGCGCGCTGGAAGGATGAAGCTGCAATTAATTGCTGGGCTAATCGCTTGTTCCCTTCGTCCAGTCCACTTTCAATAGCCGCTTCACTCAGTTCAATGACTTTTCCTAGATCGGCAGGAGATTCGGCTTTGAGTTTCAGCGCGGTAGCTTCATCTAACTTGGCCTGGCCATTTTCTTGAGCCACCGCAGCAGCGGCGGGCAACAGCAGCAGCCCCAGCAACAGCGAGGCTAGCACACATTTAATTCGCAGAAACATAACCAATTCTCCAGGGGAATCAACTCACAACGGCGATGCGGGGGGGACGACTACACAAACTCCACATCCTTCAGAATTTAGTGTACCTAATTCTGATCCCAGTTGAATGTGGGGCCGGTCTGAAAGTCACAAACCCGCCTCTTAGGGACGACTCAACCATAACTTTGCGGTTCGTTAAAGTAGAGCTTGGGGACAACGGTAGAAAATGCGTGGTAAAAGATAGGGCGTCTTGAGGGGCTCGCATTTTCTAAGCTTCGATCGCGCAGCTATAGTCCAGCCGCTACGGCGGCTTGACGCTGAACGAATTCGGCCGGCTGAATTGTTTAATAACGCCGAACCGTAGTAGGCCGCAGCGCATGAGGTTACCATGCTAGGGCGAGGCACGCTGGAGCACCACCCCGCCCGCCCGCCAACCGTCAGTCGCGGCCTGCGCAGGTGAAGGCACTTCACAGCACTCCACTTGTCTGCTGCAAAGCATTCGGTCCATTTCAACTAGGGATGTTATTGTTGAGCAAGTTCTTACTTTCTTCCGAGCAGCAGCGAAATTCACCGCGCAAGCCAGTACCAAGAGCCTGGCTACGTTGACAAAGCTTCGCTCCCAGCGGCGAGTCACGCGCGCGGCGAGTTACACGCGCCGTCGGAGTCAACCAACTGCCGCTACAACTGGAGCGACCACGTGTGCACCGGCTGACTGGACTGCTGGCGAGCCTCGTAGAGAGCCAGCAGGTGATGTACGTCCCCGTCACAAGCAGCCAGCATCTGTCTCTGCCATGCGGCTCCATTCTGGCGCGTCTCCAACCGGCCGCGCAGAATTTCACCCGCCGAGGCGATCTGTTCGGGAGCCGCGCCGAGTTCGGCCAGCGCATCGAGCACACGTGGCAAGAGCGAGGCCTGGATCAGCTCAACTACCGCATGCTTGCGGCCGTCGAGCCAGACCACATCCGCATCCAAACCCACCTTAGCAGCCGCATAAAAATTTTCACTCACACGAGCAAACTCTAGCTGCGACTCGACAGGCTGTGGTAGGCAAGCCAAATAATGCACGAGTCCTAAGTAAAAATGCAAATCGGCAAACAGGTCGCTCAGGGTTGGACTGGCTGATAGGGGCCGATGCTCGATGCGCAGGTGAGGCTGGCCGTTGGATTCAAAACCGATCAGCGGACGATTCCAATTCCAGACCGTGCCGCCATGCATTCGCACATGGGGCATGCGGGCCGGCGCTTCTTCAATCGGCACCGGTAGCAGCGCCTCGTGGTATGTCCAGTTGTCATCGAACAATTCCATCAGCGATCGTTCAAGATATCGACGCCCGAAGGACACCCGCGGGATCGGGCCCGCCGTATCGACTGCCTGCTCAAACACGGCAATGCGGGTGTCGTCCCACAAGCGATGCCCAAATAGCACGGGCGCGTTGGCAGCCATGGCAACGGTAAAGGCAGATGCGAGCAGCGAAGCATTGTAGTAACGCGTCGCAACGGCCTGTGGAACTTTCAGGTGGAACTGCACAGAGGTCGCCGCTGACTCGAGCATAACATCGCCACTGGTTACGCGCAGCGAATCGGTACCATCGATCTCTAGCGACACGGGATTGCCTTGCCGCAAGCGGGCTACCTGCCGATTAATTGCGGCGAAACGCTTCAACGGGGACATGTTGTGAGGCCCCAGCATCGCTTCGGTAACAGTTGGCAAAATACCGACAGAGACGATGCGATGGCCCAGAGTGTTGGCTACTTGCTCGCACTGCTGCCACGTGGTGCCTAGTTCCGCTCGCATATCGGCCAAGCCGCTGCCGCTGATGTACTGTGGCGATACATTAAATTCGAAATTGAACTTGGCCAACTCCGGTACGACTGTGCAACGGTCTAAAGTCGTCAAGAAGAGTGTGTTATCTGGTACCGGCAGACCATTTCGGTCGACCAGCCAAGCTTCCAACTCCAAGCCACACTGCAGGCTGTCGTCGCAGAACTTATTGCCCGCGAACCAGCTTCGCAAAAGCTCCATTTCTGCCCGCATACGCTCGCGAAAGTTTGCCTGGTCGGCGGCCGTGAAATGTTCCGTGGCTATCTCTGATCCCATTCACTGCGTTCCTAAAACTTCTCAAACACTCGCTTCCGCATAGGCTTCATCTGTCTCCCAAATGCGCACGCGCAATGCCCTCGCACCGGTGCCTTCGAGGACATGTGGGCACATCTCTTCAAGCAAATAACGAGCCATATTTTCAGCCGTGGGATTGTACGGCATTTTGAATAGCCGGCAGGGCTGCACGGCCTGCAGCGCATTGATCGCATTCTGGTCCTGTTCAAACACCAGAAAGCTGTGGTCCCAGTGCTCATCGATCCATCCTTTAGTGCGCGCCTTGAGGTCCGCAAAGTCCAGCACGCGCCCAACAGCATCCACCGCATCACCGGTGACGTGAATTTCCGCTACATAGTTATGTCCGTGAAAATGCTCGCACTTGCCGCCATGGCCAAACAGCCGATGGCCAGCGCAGAATTTAATTCGACGCATAATAGTCAAACTCATGGCTGGGTCATTCCTTAATCGAGTTTAGGATTAGTGCGATGCCGCCTGGCGTCGCGTTGGGTCTTTTTTTTTAGATTGAGCTGCAGGGCCTGAGTCAGATCTACGCCTGTTTGATTTGCTAAACAGAGCAGCGCGAAAAGCACGTCCGCCATTTCATCGCCAAGCTCCGGCGCAGCCTCGCCGGCTTTGAAACTCTGCTCGCCGTAAGTTCGTGAAATCACCCGCGACAATTCACCGACCTCTTCCATCAATTGCGCCAGATTCGTCAGTTCGGAAAAGTAGCGCACACCAAATTCGCGAATCCACTGGTCGACCTGCTGTTGGGCCTGCGCGATGGTCAGCGCGTCGCTCTGTTCGATGCTAGCCATCGGCCAAGTCTTTAAGTTGCTTGAGGTAACTCGGAATAACCTCGAGCGGGTCCTGCTTGGCCTCATACTCTAGGGCTACCCAGCCGCTATAGTTAGCCTGACGCAGTATCTGCAAAACGCGTTCAAGATCGGTCGGCTGAGCAACTCCGCCCACACGCACTTCAACCTTAACCTGCGCATTGACTGCGTACGGAGCGATCATTTCCAACTCCCGGTAGGGATCATCGCCCGCGTTGAAATTCCCTGAGTCAAAATTCACACCGAAGGCCGGCGATTGCACTTGCCGGACAATCTCGAGCAAGCCTTCAGCCCGCGCTGTGACTCCACCGTGATTCTCCAGAGCTAACATGACTCCCTGCGCGGCCGCGTCGTGGCAGGCCAATTGGCAAATCTGTGCGCAGCGCGCAAGAGTCCGGCTAGTCTCCTCGCCAGCGATCGGTTGTCCGGCAAAAATCCGAATTGCCGGTGCGCCCAATTTTGCGTAATGGCCAATCCACTGCCGCGTGTGCGCCAAATCCCTGGCTACCGCCAGCGGATCGACTTGAGTGAAATCATTGCGTATGGCACCGCCGGAAATGCTAACGCCGCGCAGGTGGCAGTGCCGCTTCAGTTTGAGCAGATAGGCATCGTCGACATTGTCCGGAAAATAATACGAAGTCAACTCAGCCCCGCTCAAACCGTGCTCATGACAAAAATCTACAAACTCAAACAGATCCATTTCGGCAGCTTGGCCGCCGGCAGGTTGCAGATATTTTCGCAGCGAATAAGCCGCCAAACTGATTCGCAGATGGCTCGGCGCCGGCCTCTCGATGGGCTCGATAGCGCGAACGACTGGCGCTGCGAATACTCCCGAAGTCGTCAACCCTGCCAAGCATCCAGTTCGCAGAAAGCTTCTACGCTTCATCATGTTGCATTTCAAAAAAGTGTTTCTCAAACTCTTATAGATCGAGTGCATCGAGTTGGTCGATGAGCGCGTCAAGATTGTCCGCCTGCCCAGACTCGCCAGCGGGTTTGAGCAGCCGTTGGCTCAGCCCAGTCGATGCTCCAACCGCTTGGCGTCCCGCTAAACGCAACTGCTCATCGCGCTCGCGAATGGCCGCCGTCGCCGCATCTTCACCATCGTCTGGCGCACCAAACAGTTTGGAAAGATCGATTTTCAGACCGCCGGCATCTACCGGAGCACCTGCGATGGCTGGGGATTTATGTTGCGGGAACATGATCGCGTTCTCTGGACACACGCGACTGCAAGCTGGACATCCCTTGCGGCAATTGTCAGCCTGCTCAACGACGATCGTCTCCACGGAATCAATTCCATACACGCCGAATAGGCAGAAGTCGATACATTCCATGCAGTTGGTGCATCGGCTGAAATCGATTACAGGATACCAGCGGCGAGCCGGATGTTCTTCGATCGTGGCCACGCTGGCGTTGCCGAAGAGCGTCGCCGTGGTCGATTCATCGGCGTGGCGAAGCGACGCCGCGCTGCCGGGCGCACCGATGTACGTATCGTTGGTGGGTTGCTCGAATTGCCCCAGCATTTCTAATGTAAGTGGAGTGGAGGCCTGCTGGGCAGTCCGCGTGGCTCGCGACAATATTGCGATCCGCTGAATCTCATCCACGAAAGCGCTGGCTGCAGTACTCGCTCGAAAGTCGAGTGTATAAATCGTGCGATCGGGCCGAGGCTGGGCGAGCGTCACCCGGTCCTCGTGCGGCTGGCGATCCTCGGCCGCGTCGTCTTCCTCGGATTCCTGCTGTAGTTCAACCGTGCCGAACTGCCCGCACACGCCATTGCGGTCGAGTATCCAGTGTGCCGCGCGCGGGAACATCCAGCTGACCAGCACAATATCGCCGTACAGTTGCCGTAGCGCCTGATAGGTCTCTCCGTCTTTGGCCAAATCGTACAGATGAGGCACGCAAATAACCCGAACTCCCGGCAGCTCTCCAGCCGCTGCCGCGATGGCCTGTTCGAGTTCACGCTTCTCGGGATTGCGGCTTTGTCCCGCGGATACTACCACGTTGATGTGGCCACTATGCATTGACTTGTCCTTTTATCGTACGCTGGGCGACTTCCCAAGCCGACGTGAGATGCTGGATGTACTGCTGCGGATTCAGCAGCAGCGGCGCGCCGCTGTGTTTGGCCGCGCCGGTCGGCTCTGGCGACTCGGCTGAGTCAGCATCTGCCCATTCGATCGCCATTTCGAACATCCATCCCGCTCCGTACTTATCGAGATTAATTCCGGTCGGATCTTGCAGCAGTTCTTCATTTAGTTCAGTGACAAGTCCCGGCAGCGGCGCGTACAGACTGCTCTCTGCCTTCTTGCTTTCAATCGATCCGATTTCTTGTTTGGCTGCGAGCGCCATCTGAGGTTCGATAATTAGGTCTAGAAAATAGACATCTTGCAGCAACCGCACGGCATAGGCAGACAGACCAAACCGCACGGCACCGTCGCTCTGCGTCTGCGCCCACATATGATTCTTTGCGTACATGCGGTCGACGGGAAACTCCGCCGAGTGCTCTCCCATCATGAACACCAGTGCGGCGCTCATGTATAGCGAACTCCTCGAAACTGAGGCTCAAAGAACATTGGCAGCAATCCATCGGCACGCAGCAGCCCTTGCATCGTCAGTTCGATACGGTTGCCCTCGCGCACCACGTAACCCTCGCTGACATATTGGTCCCACACCTCTTGGAACTCGGTCCAAATATCCGTTCCAAACTTGTCTTGAAAATAATCGAGCTCTAGATAGCCGCGTTTGAGCAGCAGGATCACTTCGCGAATCATAGCCTGAGTAGGCGACGGGGTGAAAGCGCGTCCTAGCGGCAAGCGTCCCTCGTTGACCGCCGTGATATACTGATGCCATTCGGGAAGGTTTTGATAGTGCACGCCAGAGACGTGCCCGAAGGAAGCGATGCCGGTTGCCAACAAGTCCGAGCCCTGCCATAAATTATCGCGATAGCTGAAGGAGATCTTGTTGGGATCCTTAATCATCGTGTAGGCAGAATTCTGGGCATAACCCGCTTCGGCAAAGGCCTCGAAGGCGTACTGCACCCAATCCCGCTTTGTCTGCCAATCGGCCACCGGCGACTGCTGAGCCTGTTTGAGAATGCCCTCCGAATAAACGGTATTAAAAGGCAGTTCCATCTGGTAAATCGTCACGCTCTCCGGTGAAAGCTCCAGCGTCTTGGCCACGTTGATTTTCCAGTTCTCCCAAGTTTCTCCCACCATGCCTGAGATCAGGTCTATATTGACGTTCGGAAAGTCAGCGGCCACGATCCACTCCCAAGCATTAAAAACCTCTTTGGACAAGTGAGCTCGGCCATTCTCTTCTAAGATGGCATCGCTAAAGTTCTCTATGCCTAGGCTTAAGCGCGTCACGCCAAGCTGTTTGAGGGTATGCACTTTGGTCTCACTCAGAGTTCCCGGTTCGCACTCAAAGGTCACCTCTTCCGCTTTGTCCCAACTGATATTGGCGCGCAGGCGGTCAACTAGGCTAGTCAACTGTTTGGGGGACAGAAAGCTGGGCGTGCCACCGCCGAAATAGACAAATCGGAACGGCCGCTGCCCCATCACTGCTTGCTGGCTGACTAGCTCAATCTCGCGGCTGAGGGCTTCGACGTAGGTCTCGATCTCGCTCGCGTTCTTGCCAGTGAAGACTTTAAAATAGCAGAACTTACAACGCTTGCGGCAGAACGGGATGTGCAAATACAGTCCCAACGGAACCTCGCCCGGCGGGCTATCTAGAGCCTGCTCGACCTGCGGTAGATACTCGCGCTTCCACTGAGAAAAAGGTGGATAGTTGGAGATGAAGTAACTACCGACCTGCGTCGTGGTTGCATCAACTGACATAGATAAATCCAACGGAGGTAAAAGCGGTTCGTGGCAGGGTTCGCTCGTAGCAGAAGTTACCAATCTAACTTATTTTTGGCCAAAACAGAAGATCGTGCCTCGGTCATTGGCCACTACTAGTCTACCATCCGCGACAGCCGGCGCACCCAAAAAGCCCGGCTTGACTTCGAACATCCAGCCGGGTTGTCCGGTTTTCAAGTCGAATGTGGAGATGCGTCCATCGGCGGCAGCCACCACTACCTGCTGTCCGGCAATGACGGGCGATGAATCGCAGCGCTTGCGCAGCGTCTGCTCCCAGGCCACCTTGCCGGTCTGGACGTCTATCGCAAATACGCGCTTGTTGCGACTGGCGGCTACCGCCAATCCATCCGCTACCGCGACTGAATTTTTGAACTCGCTAGCCAAGTTTGGATCATTAAATCGCCACTGCAATTCAAATTCGGGAAGTCTGTAACAGAAAATCTCGCCTGCGTAGGTCGGAACAAAAACTTGATTACCAAGCACGCTGGGAGTACTTCCCGTGGGCGAATCTATGGGCAGAAGATCGCCGACTCGCTGTCCGCTTTCAACGTCGATGACATGCAAGTTGGAATCGCAGCCACCCAGAAACGTCTTATTGCCCGCAAGAGTAGGGCCGCACTGCAGCTGATCGCCTGTTTCGTACTTCCACACTAACGATCCATCGCTGAATTTAACACAATACAAATTGCCATTCTGAGAGGTGAACAGCACGTTGCCTTGGAAGAAATTCGGATTGCCATCGATCTCCATTTCGGTCGCATAGCTCCACTTCTCGCCTCCGGTAGTAGCATCGAGCGCGTGCAGCGTGCCGTCGTAGTCTCCGACAAACAACCAGCCGTCTCGATAGGCCGGAGAAACTACAAAACCGGTATCCATGTCGACTCGCCAGAGCTCCTCACCCTTGGCTAGGTCGATAGCTACGATGCGCCCATCCTGATCGGCGGCGAACACCTTGCCGTCGGCGATGATCGGACCCGCATCAAAGCCCAGCCCGCCCAGGCTGACCTCCCACAATAGCTCCATGGTCTCGGGCAGCGCTTGAGCGGTAGCGCCCGTGCCGGCTACGTCGCCGCGGCCCAGTGGCCACTCGCCGGCACGCGCCTGAGCGGTCCAGGCCGCACCGACAAGCCCGCTGATCAGCAGCAGCGCGCACGGTAGTACCTGCGCGCACGGTAGCACCTGCGCGCACGGTAGCACCTGCGCGCACGGCTGTAGCCGCTGCCGAAGCCAGAAGTGCTTCCACTGCCGTTGGGCCAACTGCTGAAGCGTCATGGTAGTTACCTCGCGGGGTTCACGGTTGGGTATGGCGAACTGAGCCTTGTGCAGCGATGAGCGACGCTATTCGACTGGAAAGCCTCGTTTGCGGAGCAGTGCGGACGTATCGACATCGCGGCCACGAAAGGCGCGAAAGCCGTCCGCCGGATCGATTGTGTCGCCTACCGACATAACGTTCTCATACAAACTCTTGGCTACCTTCGGGTCATAGTAGCTGCCCGCCTCCTCGAAGACATTGGCCGCATCTGCTGTCAGCGCATCGGACCACAGGTAACTATAGTACCCGGCGGAATAGCTGTCGCTGGAAAAGATGTGCATGAACTGGGGCGTGCGGTGACGCATGGGAAGCTGCGCAGGCATGCCCAACTCCTCGAGCGTCTCGCGCTCAAACGCATCCGGGTCAATCGCCACATCGCCGGCCAAATGCAATTTCATATCAATCAGCGCACTGGCCAGGTATTCCACCGTGGCAAAGCCTTGGTTGAACGTCGCGGCATTCTCGATCTTGTCGACCAACTCCTGTGGCAACGGCTGGCCAGTCTCGTGGTGCACCGCAAACTTGTTCAAAATCTCTGGCGTCGTTAACCAGTGCTCATAAAGCTGCGAGGGAAATTCAACGTAATCGCGGGCAACCGACGTGCCCGACTGCGAGGGGTAGCGGACGTTGGAGCACAACCCGTGCAGGGCGTGACCAAACTCATGAAACAGTGTATCGGCGTCATCCCAAGAAATGAGCACCGGCGTCCCATCGGCACCCTTTACAAAGTTGGAGTTGTTAGAGACCAGGGTAGTGATGGGTTCGGTAATATTCTCCTGGTCTCGGTAGCTGGTCATCCATGCTCCGGATCGCTTTCCTTCGCGGGCATAGGGATCAAAGTACCAGAGGCCAACCAGCTCGCCAGCCGCATTGCTCACCCGCCAAACGCGCACGTCGGGATGAAAGACGGGCACGTCGTCGACCTGTGTGAACTTAAGACCGAACAGTTCACCGGCTGCCCACATCATGCCCTCGCGCAGTTTTTCCATCTGCAGATAGGGTTTGACTTCGTTAAAGTCCAAGTCGTATTTCAGCTTGCGAACCTTCTCCGCATAGAAGCGGTAGTCCCAGGGTTCGATGGTGACTTTATCGCCGGCCTTATCGGCCAACTGCTGCATGTCGGCAACCTCCTCGGCGACTCGCGCGACGGCCTTCGGCCACACCTTGAGCAAAAGGTCCATGGCGGCTTCGGGCCGCTTAGCCATCTGCGGTTCCAGTCGCCAATGGGCGTGGGTTTTGTAGCCTAGGAGCTTGGCACGCGCTGCACGTAGGCGAAGTATTTCGCTGATGATTGCGTTGTTATCGTGCTCATCGCCGTTATCGCCGCGGTTGTAAAAATTGCGCCACACTTGTTCGCGCAGTTGGCGGTCTTCGGCATAAGTCAAAAACGGGTCGACTGAGGAGCGCGTATTGGTCACAGCCCACTTGTTCGGCTCCCCTTTCTCTTTGGCGGCTGCGGACATGCCTGCCACGACGCTGGTCGGTAAGCCCGCTAGGCCAGACTGATCCTCGATCCAGGTCACGTAAGCCTGCTCGTCGGCCAACACATTCTGGCTGAAATCGGTAAATAGGCTGGCTAGCCGCTGGTTGATTTTGGACAGCTGCTCTTTGTCCTTGGCTGATAACTTGGCCCCCTGCCGCACAAACTGTTTGTAGCGATCGTCGACCAAACGCTGCTGAGCTGAATCGAGCTGTTTGAATTCATCGCTGTGGAAGACCTTGTCGATCCGCGCGAAGAGTCTGTCATTCTGCACAACTCGATCGCGATGCTCGGCAAGTTTGGGTTCGACCTTGCGCTCGACCTCCGGCAGAATGCCCACGTTGAGATTCGAGGAGTGTACGCTGAATATTGCACTCAAGCGGCTCAGGGCTCGCCCGGCCGTCTCCAGCGCCACGATGGTATTTTCAAACGTGGCCGGGGCGGGATTGTCGGCGATAGCTTCAATTTCAGCATCAGCCTGCGCGATAGCCGCATCGAAATCGGCAATGAAATTTTCCGGACGTACCGCATCCCAAGG
>CAKQWG010000072.1 GCA_934278005.1 uncultured Pirellulaceae bacterium
GTTTCTAGCCGGCACAGCTCTCGAGCCAGCGCGGTTGTGCTAGACAGAATGAAATGATCTCCGACAAAGGCGACGGTCGGCGAAAAGTTGAAGTAGATCGGGGCCTGCTGACGATCCGCCAAATTGCGGTTGGGCACATAGGTAGCTGTATAGAGTTGAGCCGTTCCGACGCTCTCCGTCCCCAGGTCCAGCGGTGGTTGGCCGCTTTGAGCGCCGGTGACGTTGAGGAAGCCGACAAAGCTCTGAAAGACTCGCCGCAGTTCCGACCGCTTGCCCTCGGCATCTTTCATGCGAAACTGCAGGGCGAAGCTGGGGAATTTCACAGCGGGTACTGGCGCATTGTCGGAGTAGGCTTGAACTTTGCCAACCAGTTGAATGCCTGGCTGCATAGCACCCAGGATGTCCTCTCCAAAGTCGAGTCCTGAAAAAAAAGTTGTCAACTGCGTGTCCGCTTGTGCCATTTGCTCGAGAGCTTTATCTCCCAGCAGATCGCTTGAGCGAAGCCACATTTGCGACAGGTCGCGATAGGTGGAGAGAGCGAACAAGCGCTCGTCGACTTGCAACAAAGGCGGGGCCACCGCTGTTCCCGTCTCACCGAAGAAGTACTCGCGTGGCGACTCCCATTGGCGAGAGTGGAGCGTGGTAGCCTGCAAACGAACTCCCTCGGTTTTCAAGTCCAAGACCGCAGTGGCAAATGGAGTCTGGCGGATATTCGACAGAACTCCTCCGAAAACGAGTTCGGCAAAATAGTTATCGAGCCGTTCCCGAAAGATCTGCTTGGCCAACCCGGCACTGCGAATTGCTTCCACATCGATGTAGGCCCAGGCGGCCGGGGCAGTGGTGGCTGACAACTGCAGTTGCTGTTGAGCTTCCACAAAACGAGGGTTCGCATGAAGTGCAGCTTGGTCGTGATCCAAATATTGATCGATAATCGCTTTACCGAACTGAGGTTTATTGACGAGCAACAACCATTTGTCGAAGACAACCAGCTTGGCACCATCGGCCACGTCGTGCACCGTCAGTTCGCGGTACGACGACTGATGGCTGGGTTTGCCAGCCAGCAACTGCAGTCCCAAGACAAATTCCTGCAGTTGCTCCAGGGCACGTGGGTCGGATGACTGGACGAGTATGGCCACGCTGCCACCGTGATCCGGCGCCAGGGCGATCGTGAGGCCGCCATCGGTGAGCGTTCGCACAGCCTCTTGCCAGGGCCGCTGCATGCTCCCTTCAAAGGCGGCCACCCCCATTTGAAAACGCTTGTAAGGCGGCGACTTCAGTAGTGCGGCCGCGGCGGGCGTATGGAGAAATCGCTGGCGGAGCGGATGCTGCATGATGGTTTCCACAGAATCGCCCAGACTGGGAAACTCGGCCAATGCGACGACGCTGCTCGGTAGCAGGGCGGCGGCGGGCGGCGGGACCGGGGCGTCCTCCGCTCTGACTAGGCCGGAACCAACGCACAGCAGTGCCGTGCAGGCTGTCCCGGCTAGCAGGTTCTTAAAGAGTTGAGAGGTACGACTCATTGCACAGCACCTTAATGAATAAGCAAATACGAAGCGAAGCTTTGATTGTATTCGCGATTCGACTGAGGAACTTGCCTGAGCCTGAGTATTAATTTCTATTTCGCATCCACGCTGGTTGATCGCTGCGCCGATCGAGTGTCGTTGATCGCTCCGCCGCTCAGTTGCTCTTCAAATATCTAAAAAGACAGTTCATACGGCCAGAGCGTGCTTTGTGGCACGAATCTAAGAATTTTGCAATTCTCAAACGTAAGCACCCACACATAAGTTTCGGCATAAAATTAGCCGTTTTGGCGTTAGCTGGCGTTGATGGATAAAACAGGAGACTTATGCGTGGGTGCTTATCGGCCGAGTTTTCGAAGACAACCCATGCACATCTCGCCGCTCGCAACAAATGCGGCGAGGTTGTCGCTATGCGTGCTGGCGGAGTGGCTGAGCAGGTTTGCGGAGTGCCTGAGCAGGGACCGGCGGAGCGGTCCACTACGTAGCGCTGCTCAGCAGCGCGTCGTCTGGCGTTTTGGGGCCGTCTGGGCACCACGGCGGCTCTTGAGAATGTAGCTGGCGGCATCGGGAACTTTGCAACTCGTGTCGCCCATGTCGACCGTGACCACTCCCAACTTTTCAGCCGTGGTCAGCGCTTTGTCAGCTAACGGAGCCACGTAGGTACCAACGCTAATTACGAAGTTGTTCATGCTGTAGCTGACACGATCGGGCGAACTGGAGAGTTGTAATGCAACGCGATCGAGCAGTGCCGAATAGGTATCGACGGGCAGATGCTCATCCGCCACCGCTGCAGCCACCGACGAAAGTGTGGACCAGCCGGCAATGGCGACGAGCTGTTTTTTGGAGTCAATCCATTTGCAGGCGATGGGCACCGCCTGCGGGTGTTCAGCGGCAACCCAGGGGACCGTCGACCCGGCGATCAAGTGCCATGTAGCGCCGTTGGCCCACTGATCGAGCTGGCGTTTGGTCATCTTAGACCCATCGGCGATCAATCCAGCCAGATACATCGCATCCGAATTTTTGGTGGCGTAGAGCTCGAGGGCGAGCTTCTGCTCTCCTTTCAGCTTTTTCTGAAACGGTTTAAGATCGCCAATTCGAACCCCAAAAACCGGTTCTCTAGCGCCGTGTCGAAGGTAGGTCCGCTTGGTCTGGGCGGTGGCGACTGAGGCCAGCTCGTTCATGATTTCATCTAAAGTCATCGGCTTTGCTTTCTCCGGTTTTGGTCGATTATACCAGGCGCAGGTGGGCCCATCGTCTATTCGGTGTTCTTAAACCGAGGCCGACGGGCTGGGCTGAGTATGCAATCGGGTTTTGTCCGTGATTAAGTAAAGCAGGGATCGAACGTGGTCGAGGTGAATGCTGGCTGACGAGCATCTCGCCGGCGACGCCTTCCGGACGGAAAGTCAATTGTTAGACTTGGTTGTTTCATTCTACTTGCCAAAGGGGCCTGAACATCGTCCGAAAGAAAGTCGAAACCGTTGCCTGCGATCCTGAGCATTGCATTCGCGTGCGTGGTGCGCGTGTGCACAATCTGAGGAGCGTCGATGTCGACCTGCCGCGCAATGCGCTGGTAGTCTTCACTGGCATATCGGGCTCTGGGAAATCTTCGTTGGCGTTTGGGACGCTGTTTGCCGAGTCGCAGCGGCGCTACCTAGACTCGGTCTCCCCGTACGCACGGCGACTGATCGATCAAGTTGGCGAGCCCGATGTCGATTCGATTGATGGTCTGCCGCCGGCGGTCGCACTGCAACAGCAGCGCGGAACGCCGTCGGCCAGGTCGTCGGTGGGGAGTGTGACCACGATCTCCAACGGGCTGCGCATGCTCTACTCGCGTGCTGGGGCTTATCCGAGCGGTCAAAGACTGCTGTATGCCGACTCATTCTCACCGAACACGCCGGAGGGAGCCTGTCCGCGGTGTCATGGCATCGGCCGCGTGTTTGACGTGACGGAGCAGTCGCTCGTACCGGACGATACAAAAACTATTCGGGAGCGAGCGATCGCTGCCTGGCCACCGGCGTGGCAGGGCCAAAACCTGCGTGACATTCTGGTATCTATCGGCCACGATATCGATACGCCGTGGAAGAAGTTGCCAAAGAAGGCCCGCGACTGGATTTTATTTACCGATGAAACTCCAGTAGTGCCCGTCTACGCCGGCTTTGATGTTGAGGAAGCGCGTGCGGCGAAGGCACAAGGCATGTCGCCCAGTTACATGGGCACGTTTTCGAGCGCCCGGCGCTATGTCTTGCACTCGTTCGCCACGACCGAGAGCCAGCGTACTAAGAAACGCGTTTCGCAGTTTATGCAAATTTCGCAGTGCCCGGAGTGCCAAGGAAAAAAACTCAAACGCGAGTCGTTGTCAGTAAAATTCGCTGGTATGGACATCGGCGAATTGTCGCAGTTGACGCTAACAGAATTGGCCGCACGACTACGCCATGCCGCGGATGCAGAAGCGGTCGGAGAGGACCTGCAGCCAGAGAAAACGATTGTCGCTCAGCGTATTGCCAGCGATATTCTAGCTCGTGTCGAAGCCCTTACCACGTTGGGCTTAGGCTACCTGTCACTCGAACGAAGTACGCCGACCTTGTCCCCAGGCGAACTGCAGCGGCTGCGACTGGCCACGCAGATTCGTTCACAATTGTTCGGCGTCGTGTACGTGCTCGACGAACCCTCGGCAGGATTGCACCCGGCAGATACCAAGGCACTGCTAGGAGCGCTGGATGAGCTCAAGCGAGCCGGAAATTCATTGTTTGTTGTCGAGCATGATGTGAGCGTCATTGAGCACGCCGACTGGATCGTAGATATTGGACCAAATGCTGGAACGCACGGCGGTGAAGTAATGTACAGTGGTCCGCTGGCCGGTTTGCGCGACGTGCAAAGTTCGCACACCGCGCAGTATCTTTTCGAGGCGGAGATCCTTGAGAGCGGGTCGAAAGGTGTGGCGAGCGAGCACGCGAAGCACCTGCCACGCAGGCCGACGGGATGGCTCACTCTGGCGCGGATCGAGCGCAATAACCTTCAGGGTTTAGACGCGCGGTTCCCGCTGGGGGCTTTGACGACGGTTACCGGCGTGTCGGGTTCAGGCAAGTCGAGCTTGGTCAGTCAGGCGCTCGTCGAACTTGTGGGCGACGCCTTGGGTCAGAAGAAGGCACTCGAAGCACCACAGGGCGAAGTGGAGCTGCTGGAACGCGAGCTGGAAACCTCCACTGGTGGGCGGATTGTGGGCGGTATGGAACTGGTACGGCGATTGGTAACTGTTGACCAGAAGCCCATTGGTCGCACTCCGCGCTCAAACCTAGCTACCTACACCGGCCTGTTCGATCACGTGCGCAAGCTATTTGCCGCGACGCGCAAGGCCAAGGCCCGACGGTACGACATAGGTCGCTTTTCGTTTAACGTTTCCAAGGGCCGCTGTCCGAAATGTGAAGGCGCGGGCTTTGTGAGCGTGGAGCTGTTGTTTCTGCCCAGCGTCTACACCCCCTGCCCTGTCTGTCATGGACAACGTTACAACGAAAAGACCTTGGAGGTCACCTATCGCGATAAGAACATTGCCGAAGTTTTGGACATGACCGTTGAATCGGCCCATGAGTTCTTTGCGGACGACGCCGCCGTGCTGCGAGCTCTGGACGCGCTCTTGCAAGTTGGCTTGGGATACCTACGACTGGGTCAACCCGCGACGGAACTTTCCGGTGGCGAGGCGCAGCGTATTAAGCTGGCCACGGAACTGCAGCGTGCGCAGCGCGGAGACACGCTGTACGTTCTGGACGAGCCGACGACCGGCCTTCATCCGGCAGACGTGTCGATGCTGATGTCGCAATTAAATGGACTGGTTGACGCGGGCAACACAGTCATTCTGGTCGAACACGATATGCAGGTCGCCAGCAGCAGCGACTGGATCATCGACATCGGCCCCGGGGCGGGTGACGAGGGTGGACGGATTGTGGCGGAGGGTCAACCGCGCGAGGTGGCCAAGTCCAAGGCAAGCCGCACCGCTCCGTTTCTGCTCCCCAGAGTCGCCCGACGCTCCGCGTCGGCGTCCACAACTCACTAACAGTGTGGCCCGACGCTCCGCGTCGGCGTCCACCACTCATGAAGAGCTTGCTCAATAACATCCCAATTTGCAATGAAGGACCAAAGGCTTTGCAGCAGACAAGTGGAGTGCTGTGAAGTGCCTTCACCTGCGCAGGCCGCGACTAACGGCTGGTTGGCGGGGTGGTGCTCCAGCGCGCCTCGCCCTTCGCATGGTAGCCTCATGCGCTGCGGCCTACTACGGTTCGGCGTTAAACAATTCAGCCTGCCGAATTCGTTTGACGCCAAGCCGCAGTAGCTGGTGGACCACAGCTGCACGATCGGAGGTTAGAAAATGAATGGTTAGAAAACTCACTGAGAAACCAGTGTGGCCCGACGCTCCGCGTCGGCCTCCACACGCGTCCACTCTGCCGCCACACTTTGGCTACAATTTATTGAGCACCTCCAGCCGCTACATCGCAATGGACCAAGCAGTGAACGTCATCCCGCACAAGACGACTGTATTTCGGGCAGTCGAAGTCACTAAGGTGTATCAGATGGGCGAGGTGCAAGTGCATGCCTTGCGGGGTGTCACGCTGGATCTTTACGATCACGAATTTGTCGTGCTGTTGGGTGCGTCCGGCAGTGGCAAGTCGACTTTGCTGAACATCCTGGGCGGACTCGATACGCCAACCGCCGGTAGCGTTCATTACCTAGACCGAGAACTGACCGCCAGCGACGACGCGGAACTAACTAGGTACCGCCGCGAGAGCGTGGGTTTCGTGTTTCAGTTTTACAATTTGATCCCTAGTTTAACGGCACGGGAGAACGTGGAGCTCATTACGGAAATTGCTGACAGCCCGATGCATCCACTGGAAGCTTTGGAACTTGTGAAGCTCAGGGAGCGGGCAGACCATTTTCCAGCGCAGCTTTCGGGCGGGGAGCAGCAGCGAGTGGCCATTGCCAGAGCCATCGCCAAGCAGCCCAAGGTGCTTCTGTGCGACGAGCCAACCGGGGCGTTGGATGTGGAGACGGGCATAGTGGTACTTGAAGCCATCGCGAGCATCAATCGCGAGCTGGGCACGACGACTGCCGTCATTACGCACAACGCGGCCATTGCTCAGATGGCCGACCGGGTGATTTCGCTCAGCAACGGCCAGATTGTCGACGTCGCGTTGAATCGTCTCCGCATCAACGCAGCTGAGCTCGAGTGGTAGATGCGCAAACTCGATCAAAAACTCGTTCGCGATCTAGGGCAGATGAAGGGGCAAGTGCTAGCCATCATGTTGGTCATCGCCGCGGGTGTGGCGACGTTCGTGATGTCCATGTGCGCCTATAACTCGCTGGCGTGGAGCCAGGAAACGTTTTATCGCGAATTTCGCTTCGCCGATGTGTTCTCCTCTGTCCGCCGAGCCCCGGACGCCGTCGCGCGACGCATACGGGAGATCTCAGGCGTAGCGACTGTCGAAACTCGCTTGACATACGACGTGTTGCTGGACGTAGCGGGAATGAGCGAACCGGCCACGGCGCGGTTGATTTCCGTGCCTGAATCGCACGAAAATACGCTCAATAGACTGTATGTTTCCCGCGGCCGCATGCTCGAACCGGACCGGACTGGAGAAGTCGTCGTGTCAGAGGTCTTTGCCGACGCCCACGGTTTTGTACCGGGCGATTCGGTCAAGGCCATACTCAACGGGCGCAGTCAGCAGCTGAAGATAGTGGGCGTCGTACTGTCACCGGAATATGTGATTCAGATCCAGCCTGGCAGCATCATGCCCGACGAAAAGCGGTTTGGAATTTTTTGGATTAGCCAACGCGGACTAGAAGCTGCTTTCGACATGACAGGGGCATTCAATAGCGTCACGCTCAAGCTGGCCTACGGCAGCAATCCAGAACAGGTTGTCGACGCGCTCGACCGTTTGCTCGCGCCCTTTGGTAGCGTGGGCGGCTACTTGCGCGACGAGCAAATATCGCATCAGTACTTGCGTGACGAGATCGCGCAACTTCGCGGAATGGCCATCATGGCACCCTCTATCTTTTTGTCGGTCGCATCATTTTTACTGAATATCGTCGTCTCTCGAATTATCAGCCAGCAGCGCGAACAGATCGCTGCTCTGAAGGCCTTCGGCTATACCAACTGGGAAGTGGGGCTGCACTACGTCAATTTGGTATTGATGATTTCGCTAACTGGCACTGTTGTCGGCAGTTTGTTCGGCATTTGGATGGCGTCTGGAATTACTGAACTTTATCACAGCTACTATCGTTTTCCAGCGCTTCAGCTACGCATCGATTTCATGGCCATCGGGCTGGTGTTTCTGATCACCACTGCGGCGGCCATCCTGGGGACTTGGGTAGCGGTTCGCAGCGCCATCCGCCTACCACCTGCCGAGGCCATGCGGCCAGAGCCTCCGCCTAGCTTTCGCCCCACACTGATCGAGCGCATGCTGCCTAAGCATCTCTTGTCGCCGGAGTTGCGAATGGTGGTCCGCAATGTGTCGCGCAGGCCCATCAAAGCCAGCTTGTCGGTGCTGGGCATTAGCATGGCCGTGGCGGTGATGATTTTGGGTAGCTTCAGTTTGGATGCTGTCAACTACATGTTGGACTTTCAGTTCCGCAAGGCGCAGCGGCAAGACCTGACGGTGACTTTTGTCGAACCAGCCACTGCCGCGGTAGTGTATGAGATGGCCAGTCTGCCTGGCGTGCAGCGCAGTGAAACGGTGCGCACTGTGGCTACTCGAATTCACTTTCAGAATCGTTCCAAACGCGTGGGCGTGATGGGGCTTGAGCCTGAGCCACAGTTGTACCGGCTGCTGAACACTCGAGAGCAGCCCATCAGCGTGCCAGAGTTTGGCATCATGCTCAATACGCGTCTAGCTGAAGTGCTGGGGGTTATACCCGGTGATCTGCTCACGGTGGAAGTACTGGAAGATAAACGCCCCACGCTAAATTTGGCAGTCACCAAGATCGTCGAAGAGTACTCGGGAGCTAATGCATACATGAACAAACGACATATGCACCAATTGCTCAAGGAATCCAGCGTCGCCTCAGGTGCCTTCCTGGAGGTCGATGCCAATCGTATCGACGAGGTCTTTAACGAACTCGAAATTCGCCCCGGCGTGGCCAGTGTGGCCATTAAGGATGCTGTCATCGATAGTTTTCAGCAGACCATGCAGGAGAGCGTATTGGTCATGCGTTCATTTATCGCGGGCTTTGCTGCGGTCATCGCCATCGGAGTGGTCTATAATGGTGCTCGCATTTCACTGTCCGAGCGCAGCCGCGACTTAGCCACAATGCGCGTTATCGGCTTTACCAAGCGCGAAGTTTCGACGGTGCTGCTAGCAGAGATCGCTCTGCTTACGCTGTTGGCCATTCCCGTGGGTTGGCTATTTGGCTTCGGGCTAGCGGCCTTAATGGTCAGCGGCCTCGACACGGATAACTATCGGATTCCACTGGTGATCAATGCGAGCACGTTGGGCATGGCGGCGGTGGTCGTGGTGCTTGCGACGGTGTTCTCCGCCTGGATTGTGCAGCGGCGCGTCAATCGTTTGGATCTGATCAGCGTCCTTAAGACTCGAGAGTAGCCAGGTAGTCCAGCTATGAGATTTTCGCTGAAACGGCTGATATGGGGAGCCCTGCTGATAGCTGCTGTCTGCGTGGGCAGCTTCGCGTTGTTCCCTAAGCCAATTGAGGTTGAGTCTGCCAAGGTTACGCTCGGTCCGCTGCGGGTAACGGTTCAGGAAGACGGCAAGACACGCATCCGCGAAAAGTACATTGTTTCCGCGCCGGTAGCAGGTCGCCTTTCAAGGATTGAGCTAAACCCCGGAGACCGCTGTTATGAGCACACGCTATTGACGGTCATTCTGCCCAGCCATCCAGCCATACTTGACGCTCGAGCAAGGGCGGAAGCTGAGGCTCGGGTGCAAGCGGCCGAGGCGGCCAAATTGCGAGCCGTGTCCAGCCAAGAACAGGCCAAGATTGGTCATCAATTAAACCAGACGAAACTGCTGCGGGCCGAGTCCCTGTTGTCTTCCAACGCTATCGCGCAGGACGAGTACGACGTGCTCAAAGCTCAGACGCTAGCTAGCGCCCAGGCGGTGATGACGGCTAATTTTGATGTGGAAATCGCGCAGTATGAACTCGAGATGACGCGAGCCGCCGTGGAGCAGGTCTCGCAGCTAGAGGATCAAGCAATGGCCGCTCCCTTCGAAATCTTTGCTCCGATCGAAGGTGAAATACTGCGTGTTTTTCAAGAGAGCTCGACGGTGGTCTCCGTAGGCGAACCGCTGTTGGAACTGGGCGATCCACAGAATTTAGAGATCGAGATCGACGTCTTGTCCAGCGATGCAGTTCGCATGAACCCAGGTGCTGAGCTAACGATCGAGCATTGGGGAGGGAGCAGCCCATTGAAGGGTAGCGTGCGGGTCATCGAGCCCGCGGCCTTTACCAAAATTTCGTCGCTGGGGGTCGAGGAGCAACGGGTCAATATCATCGCCGACATACTTGAGCCGCCCGACCGCATCGCCGCTCTGGGGGACGGATATCGTATCGAAGCTCGCATTACGATCAATCAACTCGACCAAGTTCTGCTGATTCCCAACAGTGCCCTGTTCCGCCACCAGCGCCAGTGGCACGTGTTTGCCATCATCGACAGCCGCGCGCAGCTGCGGCGAGTGACCATTGGACTGCAGAACGAAACGCATACACAAATTGTAGAGGGCCTGCAGGCCGGCGACCGAGTCATCGTCTACCCTAGCGCTGAACTCACGCCGGGGAGTGCGGTACGGTCCGCAAAGACGTGATCTAAGCTAGAGGCTCTCAACTCGACAGGCACAAAACAGCGTGTCCGGAAATCGTTCCAACCAGGAGGCCTGCGTCGTTTCTTCGAAAGCAAGGTCCTTCAAAGGCAAAGGGGCATCGTGCGAAAAGGCTTGACCGTCGACCGAAATCACCAGCTCGTCTGTGTGCGTGACGCCGACAATTCCCCACTGGATCGGTTCGTCGCTAGTGCGCGTGAGCACGCGCACGCGGTCCTTCAATGCCCAGTAGCTGACGGCGATTTGCTCGGTCCCTACAGAGAAACTGTAAATCGAGTCATACAACGGAACGAGCCCGGCGCTCGCAAAACAATAGTGCGCGCCAGCCAGATGAAAGCCGATGACCTGTAAGTTAGCTTGTGGCGTATACCGCGCGGGCGTATCCCACACGGTTTCTGTGGCTACGCGATACCAATGTTCAACGCGAAGCTCTTCTCGCAGGTGGGCAGCAACGCTACAGTTCGCCGGGCTGAGCGGAGCTGCCGGCGGCGGGTGAGCGGGGAGCGCTAAAAAATTCCTCCGCGCTTCCGCTCGCGTTGGGTTGTGGTCGTACGCCTCCGATGTGAAGCTGGGATAGTAGTTTGGACGGGAGGTGACCGCGGGCGCCCAGCGGGTCTGGCGATTGGGAGCGGAGCCGGCGTAGATGTGACACAACCCGATGACGCCACTCAATAAGACCGAAAATTTCAGAAAGTTCACCAGCATCGCGCCCGAGCGTCCTGGCATATGTGGCTTGCGTGAGACTGCATTTAGCTGCATCGACTCTTTCCTTGCGGTGGGTTCTGCTGTGAGCGAATTATCGCTCGGCTGGGCTATATAACCCATCCCAGCCCAAATTGTTCTGCGCGAGTGGAGGTGGGGTATGCATCCTGCTTGCCAGCAACGCTGCACGACAACGACTGCGATAAACACAGCGACGGCTCCTTCACGCGAGCGAATCGCGCGAAAGTCGGTCAAATGTGATTGCTCAATTGAGCATGCGGGATAGACTATGGTAGTGCTAAAACTGGCCACCGATCGCGTAACGGGACTAAGCCTTAGATGAGTGAACTGCATCACGAATGCGGAATTGCGGCAATTTATCACCTGCCTGGGGCGACTCCCAGTCCCTTATGTCCGGATCAAGGACCACATGAGATCTCTCGGCTACTACCGCGGATGCTGCAGGACATTCAGAATCGCGGGCAGTTGGCGGCGGGGATCACCACTTATTCGCCAGACCGGCCGAATTTGTTGGATACCTACAAAGATATTGGTACGGTAGCAGAGGTTTTCAGGCTATCGCATCGTGGCAAGAGCGAAGCCCTGATGCAGGAGTACGCTGGCCAAGCTGGCATTGGCCACGTCCGCTACGCGACTTGTGGCAAAGACGACCGCAACTACGCTCAGCCCTTCGAACGCCAGCATATCCACAAGCACAAGTGGTTCAGCTTCTGCTTCAATGGCCAGTTGGCTAACTATGCGGAGTTGCGTGCCAAATTGATGAAAGAGGGTGAGCACCATCTAGCGCGTGACACCGATACTGAAATCATCATGCATGAGCTGGGACGGGAGCTGTCCAGTGGTCAGGCGGGGCGCGATATCGCCGATGTTTTCGCCAAGGTGGCTGCACAGTTCGACGGAGCCTATAGTTTGGCGCTGCTCAATGCACGCGGCGAACTATTGCTGGCCCGCGATCCACTGGGACTTAAACCGTTGTGCTATGCACTCGAGGGGTCGCTGTTTGCCGCTGCCAGCGAAAGTGTTGCGCTGCTCAACCTGGGATTCGAACCCGATAGCATTCGGTCGCTGTTGCCCGGCCATCTGATCGTGGTCCGCCCGGAGGGGGTCAAGGTTAAGCAGTTTGCCAAATCCAATCGTACCGCCCACTGTTTTTTCGAGTGGATTTACTTTGCCAATGTGGCCAGCACGCTCGACGACCGCAGCGTTTATCTAACGCGAACGCGGCTCGGCGAAGAGCTGGCTCGCATGGAAGTTGCGGATAACACGGTGCCGCTGGATCGCGATACGATTGTCGTGCCGGTTCCAGACACGAGTAAAGCGGCCGCCGATTCGATGGCCTTCGAACTGGGCATCCCCAGCCGTGAGGGGCTGATTCGCAATCGCTACAGTGGCCGGACATTTATTGAGGCCGGCCGAGCTCGAATGACCAAAGCGGCTAGTAAGTACACGCCGCTGCGCGAAGTGCTCGAAGGCAAACGCGTAATTTTGGTTGAAGACTCTATCGTTCGCTCGACCACGATGAATGTGCTCATCGAGCGCATTCGCAAACTAGGCGGTGCCAAAGAAATCCATGTTCGCGTGGCCTGCCCGCCTATTATTGCCCCGTGCTTCTACGGTATCGACATGTCGACCATCGACGAACTTTTTGCACCTAAGTTTTTAAACAATGGCGATTTGACGGAAGAAACACAGCAGCGTATGGCTGCCACGTTGGGCTGTGATTCCTTGCGTTATCTTCCCGTCAGCGCTATATCGCGCGCCCTGGAACTGTCCGAAGACCAGATTTGCCAAGCTTGCATTACTGGCAATTACCCCACTGAACATGGGCAACGCCTGTTCAACATCGCTCTTCAAAACGTCGGGCAAGTTTCTCAGAGTGGTACCAGGACGTATGAAAAAAGCGTCGCGGACAGTGTCGACGTAAGCTAGAAATCAAACGGCCCGCAGTGTACCTAGGGCCGCCGGAAACCTTCCTAGAGTGCTGCGACCTACTGCAGCGCTCCTCGCCAGAGCCATGCTCCGACTGTACGGACCGTGACTCGTCGGCGACGAAGTGTAACTGTCATTGCGACATCCAGACTCTAAGCATTCTTATGTTCCCGGTCGGATGCGCAAGCTCTGCAGGCAACACGGCTGGCGTCAAGCCAATTCGATCGCTTAATCGCGGGCAGCCAAGCCAACGCTCGCCGGGCCGCTGTAGTGTCGCCGAACCGCTCCGCCGGTTCGTTGTCTAGTCGCCGAATCGCTCCGCCGGTTCGTTGTAGAACTTCCGATCGACGGAGCGATCGTTCGACTAGCCGTGCTCTACTTAGCTCCGGCCAATTCTTTCTTGCGACGCGAAGCGATAATTTCTTCTTGAACATTGCTGGGGCACTTGCGATAGGTCAGCAATTCCATGGTGAAGGTACCCTGGCCCTTGGTCATGCTACGCAGGTCGGTGGCATAGCCAAACGTTTCGGCCAATGGCACCTCTGCGATAATGTAAGACACACCATCGCGAAGATCGGTCGACACAATTAGCCCACGGCGGCGAATCACGTCGCCCACCACATCGCCCTGGAATATCTCGGGGCATTCGATTTCACACTTCATGATCGGCTCAAGCAGCATCGGTTTGCTCTTGAGGATCGATTCGCGGAAACAGCCTTGAGCGGCGATGTAAAACGCACGTTCCGAAGAGTCGACGTCGTGGTAGCTACCGTCGCGCAAGTCGATGCGAACACCCACCACGGGAAATTCCGCCAGGGGTCCCTTGCTTAGCGAGTCACGCATGCCCTTTTCTACAGGCGCGATGAACTGCTTGGGAATGCGCCCACCGACGATGTGTTCTTCGAATTCGAAGGTGGCAGCACCTTCGGTATCGATAGGAGTGAGTTCGCCGACGATGTGTGCAAACTGTCCCGAACCACCGGTTTGCTTCTTGTGCTTGTAGTTGAACTCAACTTTCTCGCCGGGAGCTTCGCGGTAGCTGACCTTTGGAGCGCCAGCGGTGATTTCGATCTTATACTCGCGGCGCATGCGTTCGATGTAGATTTCCAAGTGCAGTTCACCCATGCCGCAGATGATCGTTTCGCTGGTCTCTTCGTCGTTGTAGACCTGGAAGGTGGGATCTTCTTTGCGGAAGCGCTGCAGAGCCTTGGTCATCTTGTCAGAATCCGCCCGAGCTGGGGTGACGGAGACTTTAATTACTGGCTCGGGGACGAACATGCTCTCGAGCGAGCAGTAGTCTCGATCTGCGGCGTAGGTATCACCTGAGGCGCAGTCGATGCCCATGATAGCGACGATGTCACCCGCTTCGGCTGCATCGATTTCTTCGCGTTCATCGGAGTGCATCCGCACGATTCGGCTAAAGCGATCCTTGCGACCGGTCCGTTGATTGACGTACATTTCTCCCTTGGCGATCTTACCTTGATAGATGCGCAAGAAGGTCAGCTGACCATAGGGATCTTCCATGATCTTGAAAGCCATACCGACAAAGGGAGCCTCAGGATCCGGCTTGAGGGCAATCTTCTGGGTTTCGTCGTCGACCTTACGAGCTTTGATCTCGCGTTCAGCCGGGTTGGGCAGGTAGCGCACGACGGCGTCGAGCAGCGGCTGGACGCCTTTGTTTTTGAAGGCTGAGCCGACGAAGACAGGGGTCAAACCTTGATTCTGAACAGCATCTCGAATGACTTTGTGGATCAGTTCCTCGCTGACGCTCTCTTCGCTGAGCAGCAGTTCCATAAGTTCGTCGTTATACATCGACAGACTTTCGAGCATCGCTTGGCGGTACTCCACGGCTTCGTCTTGCATATTGGCCGGAATGTCTGCTTCCTCGACTGTCGTGCCTTGATCCCCAGTAAAGCTCAGGGCTTTCATAGTGATCAAGTCGACGCAGCCTGCGAACGTTTCGCCTGCACCGATCGGCAGTTGCACAAGCACCGCGTCGGTATTGAGCTTATCGCGCATGGCGGCGACAACTTTCTTGGCATCCGCGCCGGTGCGGTCCATCTTGTTGATGAAGGCCAAGCGTGGAATGTTGTAGCGGCGCATTTGACGATCGACCGTAAGCGACTGGCTCTGCACTCCGCCCACGGCACACAGTACGAGTACCGCTCCATCGAGAACGCGTAAGCTGCGTTCGACTTCGATGGTGAAATCCACGTGGCCGGGCGTGTCGATGAGGTTGATATGGTGCGGGACCTTGATGACTCGGGAATTAGGGCCGCCCCAAGCCACGCTAGTGGCCGCGCTGCTGATCGTGATACCGCGCTCTTGCTCAAGTTCCATGGAGTCCATGGTCGCACCGTCGCCACCACCTTTGACTTCTTCGATCTTGTGGATCTTGCCGGTGTAAAACAGGATTCGCTCGCTCAAAGTAGTCTTACCTGAGTCGATGTGAGCGCTGATACCGATATTGCGTACTTTTGCGAGTTCCATGAATTCACCTAGGAGAAACCAAACCAAAAACCGTGTGCAGACCTATCAAGTATAGACCTATGTAGGGGTCATATATTACACCTTCCCGAAATCCTCGAAAGGCCAACTAATCCTTGTTTAACAAGATTGCTGGACCGTGACCGCGTTTCGCAGTCGGCTTCCACAGGCTAGAATCATGAGCTGTAGATGCTGCCGAGCATCGCGATCGTGTCATTCTGTTAAGGATTTCTTGGTGGCCAGTCCCCGTGTACTCATTCTACGTGCCCCAGGTGCGAATTGTGACGCCGAAACCGCCTACGCATTCGAACAAGT
>CAKQWG010000073.1 GCA_934278005.1 uncultured Pirellulaceae bacterium
TGTGCAAGGCTAGGGCTGGCTGTGCAAGGCTAGGGCTGCATGACGCAGGCTAGGGCTGGCTGTGCATCGACGAAACTGGACTTGGTAGGCGTTGCCAAGAAGTGGGGGGAGCCATTACGATGGTCGGCTGAGTTTTCTTCCTTACAATAACTCGGTTTAGTCTACAGCTATGGCCATCGAAGAACTATCTGCCTTGGAAATTGGTCGTCGCATTGGGGCCGGTCAGCTCTCAAGCCGCGAAGTGACCAACCACTTTCTGCAGCGTATCGAGGCCGGCAATGGTCGATTGAACGCCTATGTGCATATCGATCCGGAGCGAAGTTTGCGTTTGGCAGAGCAGGTCGATCGCCGCATAGCGGCTGGCGAACTGACCTCGGCATTGGCTGGCGTGCCCGTCGCGTTGAAAGATGTGCTGTGCGAACAGGGCGTGCCGACGACCTGTGGTTCGCGTATGCTGGCGAACTTCACACCGCCGTACACTGCCACGGCGGTGCAGCGCTTGCTTGATGCGGGGCTGGTACCGCTGGGCAAAACCAATATGGACGAGTTCGCTATGGGGGGCAGCACAGAGACTAGCGTGCATGGGGTATGCCGCAATCCTTGGGACGTCGAGCGAACGCCGGGCGGTTCGAGCGGTGGCGCGGCGGCCGTCATGGCAGCTGGGCTGGCGCCACTTTCGATCGGTTCTGATACCGGAGGATCGGTTCGGCAGCCGGCCGCTTTCTGTGGCGTGTGTGGGCTCAAGCCAACCTATGGCCGCATCAGCCGCTACGGCCTGGTCGCCTTTGCCAGCAGCCTGGATCAGATCGGTCCGCTAGCGCACGATGTCGGAGACTTGGCTGCGTGTCTGCAGATCTTAGCGGGGCATGATCCGCGTGACAGCACTTCTCTGGACGCTCCTGTGCCGCAGTACGACGAGCATCTTCACCGGCCGCTCAAGGGTTTGAAGGTGGGAGTGATTCGCGAGCATATCGACCATCCAACTCTGGACGACACGATACGCCAAGCGGTCGAGCGGGGGCAGAAGCTGCTGGCTGATCTGGGCGCGAAAATCGTCGATGTCCAGATCCCACACACGCAATATTCGGTCCCGGCCTATTATGTGATCGGCCCCAGTGAGGCCAGCGGGAACCTTTCGCGTTTTGACGGGGTGCATTATGGTTATCGCGAATTGGCTATGGCCGGCACCGACGCCCCGTTGGATGCAATGATTGCTCGCAGTCGCAGTGCCGGTTTCGGCGCCGAGGTCAAACGCCGTATCATGTTGGGAACGTTTGCACTAAGTTCTGGGTATTACGACGCCTATTATAAAAAGGCGCAGCAGGTGCGCCGCTTGATTGCGGGTGACTTCCAAGCGGCTTTCGAGCAAGTAGATATTCTGCTTGGGCCCGTGACGCCGACCACAGCCCCCAAGCTGGGCGACAAGGCGGATGATCCGGTGCAGCGTTACTTGGGCGATTTGTTTACGGTGGGAGCCAATCTGGCTGGGATACCGAGCCTCTCCTTGCCGGCTGGACTGAGCCCTGCTGGGCTGCCACTGGCGGTTCAACTGCAGGCACCCGCGTTGCAAGAGCCGAAGTTGTTGCAAGCTGCTCAGCAGTTGCAGCAGGCAGGCTTTTTTACACCCAGCTTGGCCGGCCCAGCGAGCTAGGCCAAGAAAGCCTCGCTGGCGCACATCGAGCAACTCGCTGGCGCGTGTTGAGCGAATGGCTTGGAGTTGTTCGCGGAAGCGGTGAAGTCACGCACGCGCTTCAAGCCTGGGCTGGCCGCAGTGCAGGCGACAGTCCCTCCAGCGCGAGTCGCGACTTTGAACTTAATTTACGCGTTCCTGAATATTCCAGAGCTGCCCTTTAGCCGTTTGTATTTGCATCGATAGCGATATGACCACAACACCTTATAAAATTATCATCGGCTTGGAAGTCCATGTGCAGCTGAGCACACGGTCCAAGTTGTTTTGCAGCTGCGCGACCACCTTTGGGGCACCACCCAACACGCAAGTCTGCCCCGTCTGCTTAGGGCTGCCCGGTGCGCTGCCGGTGCTCAACGAGCGAGCGGCCGAATTGGCAATTCGCACCGGGCTGGCGTTGGACTGCGAGATCGCACAACAGACCAAATGGGATCGCAAAAATTACTTTTATCCAGACTTGCCTAAGGGGTATCAGATCAGCCAGTTTGATCAGCCGATCTGTGGTCCGGGGCATTTGGATTTCCCGGACCCAGAGCGCGATGGAGAGCGACTGCGAGTGCGGCTGGTGCGGGCGCACTTGGAAGAGGATGCGGGCAAGAGCGTGCACGACGAAGTGGTCGGCAAGGCGGATAGTCGCATCGATTTGAATCGGGCCGGTACTCCGCTGCTGGAGATCGTGTCTGAACCCGATCTGCGATCGGCGGCCGCGGCTAAAGCCTTTTTGACTGAGCTGCGTCTGCTGTTGACCTATTTAGAGGTGTCCGACTGCAATATGCAGGAGGGCAGCCTGCGAGCGGATGCCAATATCAATCTGCATATCGACAAAGATGGCCGCACCGTGGCTACGCCGATCGTCGAAGTCAAGAACTTAAACAGCTTTCGCGCCGTCGAGCGGGCCTTGAACTACGAAACCACGCGACAGTACGAGGCATGGTTGAAGACCGGGCAGGAGCTTGGGCAAGCTCCCAAGCAGACTCGCGGCTGGGATGATGCTGCGGGCACCACTGTGGCGCAGCGGGAGAAGGAGGAGTCGAGCGACTACCGGTATTTCCCAGACCCCGACCTGGTGCCGCTGCAGATCAGCCCGCAACAACTGCAGCAGATTGGTGAGCGACTGGGCAAACTGCCCGGCCAGCTGCGCAGCGAGTTGGAGTCAGAGCACGCTTTGAAGCCCTACGATGCTGACGTGATCGTCTCGCAGGGTAGGGGGGTGGTCGAGTATTTCCTAGCATGTGTGGCTGCCGGTGGTTCGGCGAGACGAGTCAGTTCGTGGATTCAGCAAGATGTCCTGCGGACGCTCAACGAGACCGGCGGGACGATTGAAACGTTCCCAGTGAACGCCGCACGCTTGGCGGAACTGATCCAGGCGATCGAGGCCGGCGAGCTGGACAATACGCGCGGAAAAGACGTATTCCAGCGCTGGTTGGCTCATGGGGAATCCGATTTAGCGACCGCCAAAACTGCCTTGGGCATCGCCAGCGTCGATCGCGGCGAACTGGAAGCGTTGTGCCGCGAGCTACTGGCGGAGAACCCCAAGGTGGTCGAGCAGGTCAAGCAGGGGAACCTCAAAGGGCTTGGCGCACTGATCGGCGCTGCCAAAAAGAAGAATCCCAATGCCGATCCCAAGCTGGTGCGCGAATTGTGTCAACAGTTGATCGAGGCGAGCTAGAAGCGGCTTGTGCGTAAATAATTCCCCTATGCAGACTGTTGTCGCGAGGGTTGTTACAATTTCGAGCATATGTCGGGCGATGCACTTAATGGAGCGCAGTGTCGCCTTGGGGATGGCCAGGAGGGCAGGCTGTGGCCATGGGGTCATGATTCAACCTTTCGCGAGACGACAACTGTGGCAGGAACTCTCAACGGAAAAGTCGTGCAGATCGACGACTCGGGTAACCTGGTTACCGATATACCTGTGGCCAGCTTAAACGGTGCGCCCCGCGATGCCTCTCTGCGGGTGGTGGTGGATGAACATGAGACCTATGGCTTATACCCCGCCGATCACAGCCAACCGGCGATGACGTTGGTGGCTACGGTAGATGAAGACGGGCCGCTGAAGATCGTTCTAGTGGGCGACAATGCGAGTATGATGTTAGGCGTTCGGCCCGGGGCGCCGGTCGAAGTGCATTGGTAATCTGTGATAATGGATGGAACAAGGAGTGGATGTAGGACAAGCTGACATGCTGCGATGGGATCGCGAGCATTACTGGCATGCTTTTACACAAATGGCCGAGTACGAACCGCTGGTGGTCGATCGCGCCAAGGGTGTGTGGTTGTACGATCACCACGGCCGACAACTGCTCGACGGCGTAAGCAGCCTGTGGTGCAATGTGCACGGACACGGACATCCCCGCATCGATGCGGCCATCACTCAGCAACTGGCACGCGTGGCTCATGTGACTTCGCTGGGGATGAGCAATAGCACCACCATCGAATTGGTGCGGCGCTTGGTCGAAGTTACGCCCGCTGGGCTGGAGTGCATCTTCTTTAGCAGCGATGGCTCTAGCGCCGTGGAGGTTGCGCTGAAGATGGCCTTTCAGTACTGGCGGCAGTGCGCACAGCCGGAGCCAGAGCGGAACTTGTATCTAGCGATTGGCAACGCTTATCATGGCGACACGCTGGGCAGTGTGAGCGTAGGAGGCGTATCGCGTTTTCACGCGATGTTCGATCCACTGCTGTTTGAAGTGGTCCACGGTCCTTGTCCTGACGGTTATCGGCGGCCTCCGGGTGTGGGTGCAGAGGAGCTCTGCGACTATTACCTGAAGCAGTACGAAGTGTTATTTGACCGCTTTGCTGGAAAGCTGGCGGCGGTAATCGTCGAGCCGCTAGTGCAGGGGGCGGCGGGGATGGTGATGCACCCGCCGGGCTTCCTACGTGGTTTGTGTAAGTTGGCTCGCGCGCACGGCGTGCTGCTGATCGCCGATGAAATCGCGGTTGGCATGGGACGCACCGGCAAGCTCTGGGCGTGCCAGTGGGAACAGGTCGAGCCCGATTTCTTATGCACTGCGAAGGGGCTTAGCGGCGGTTACCTGCCGTTGGCCGCCACGCTGACCACGCGGCGGATTTGGGACGCCTTTCTGGGTGAGTATGCGCAGTCGCGGTCGTTTTTTCATGGGCACTCTTTCGGAGGCAATCCGCTGGCATGCGCGGCAGCGCTCGCCTCGCTAGAGCTGTTCGACGAAGAGCAGACGCTGCACAACGTGGCCACGCGCGGTGCGCAGTTAGAAGAGTGCCTGGCCGGCCTAAATAAATTCCCCGCGGTAGGAGACATCCGCCGGCGTGGATTGATCGCCGCAGTGGAGCTGATCGCTGACCGCACGACTCAAGCCCCATTCCCGTGGGCCGAGCGAATGGGACACCAAGTATGTCAGCGAGCCCTTGAACGCGGCGTGTGGTTGCGACCGCTGGGCAATGTGATCGTGATTATGCCTCCGCTGTGCGTGGAGGCCGGCCATATCGAACAGATTGTCGATGCGGTTCAATACGGTATCGAGCGCACGTTTGCCTCGTAGGCTCGTAGCGAAGGCAGTGAGCGCAGCGCAGTTGAGGCACATGGGCAGGTTGCCAGCTGGCAAGGTAGTGCTGTGGGTGTGGGTGTGGGTGTGGGTGTGGGTGTGGGTAGTGCTGTGGGTTTGGGTGTGGGGGCCGACGCGGAGCGTCGGGCCACACTAGCGATCCACGGGTGGTTGTATCAGGCCGGAGGGGGCGGGCAAAAGGGCTTCGCCGTCACGTGAGAAAGCTCCGGGGGCATCGTTCCGCGGGCGATTTTGACTGGCCGGTTTGGCATAGTCCGGACGCGGGCCGGTTTGCAAAACCTCCCAGGGCTTGGGATAGTAGTACGTCTTATAAACCGGCGGGCAGTGCTTGCCGTCGTAACGTCCGGCCTCGACGTTTTCTTGCCACACCATCGCTTCCTGGCTCGTGCGCGAAATCTTGTCAGCAATCCAACCCGTCGTATAGCGCGGGCGGTTGTAGGCGCGGCGATACTCGGTGTGGGCATAATAGAACGGATGCGGCAGGATGTCGGGCCGGGGATCGGCGGTGTGATTGAGCGTCGGACGCTCTGAGGCTCGCAGGCTGGAGTCTTTTGTCGCTGTCGATGCACAGGCGACTATCAGCAGCAGCGATTTAGTAATCGGTCCGTGGAGGCTCGAGCACTCTAGGCGGCCAAGTCGCCGTCTGATGATGGACTGCAGTTTTACGAGGGACATGGCGCATCCGTTCGCTCTAGAGGTTCTGATTTGGGCGAGCGTCCTTGCTCGACCTGGGTGGATCAGTTGGTATCTTCGGCATATGCGTTACGCTACGCTTAGCCGTCTGGTGTGGAGTCGGATCGTAGCGGCTGTAGGGGTTGAAGTGGGTTGAGGGATATATAGCCACTGCGGCTAGGAAAACTGAAGCTATCGCCGGGAATTTACAGCCGGTCGGCCGAGCGTGAGTTAGGTAGCTGGTAGACTGTGAGGGTAAGGTCAAGTCTGACTACCGAAGGACTATTGCCAGGGCTGTGATATGTATATGCGACGCACCTTGAATCTCAATTGTTTCGCAACATCGTTTGTGTGTGGCATGTTGTTGTTATGGGGAGCCGTTCCAATTAGTAGCGTTCACGGGCAAGCTGGTTTGCCACCGTTTATTAACTTTGGGGCGGCTCGCGAGCAGCTCATTCGCGAAGTGCTCATTCCGGGAGGCGTGACGGATCAACGGGTGATCGAGGCGATCCGCCAAACGCCGCGGCAGGAGTTTGTGCCATTCAGTGTTCGCAATGAGGCGTACTACGATCGCGCGCTACCTATCGGAGCTTCGCAGACGATCAGCAGCCCGCTGATTGTGTCGATCATGACTCAGGAGCTGCAAACTGAAGCAGACCAAAAGGTGCTGGAAATTGGCACGGGCAGCGGGTTTCAGGCAGCGGTGCTTAGCCCATTGGTCAAAGAGGTCTATTCGATCGAGATCATTCCTGAGCTGGGCCAGCAGGCGCGCAAGGTTCTCGATGCGCTGGGTTATAAGAATGTGTTTACCAAAATCGGGGATGGATTTCTCGGCTGGGAGGAGCATGCTCCGTTTGACCGCATCATTGTTACATGCAGCCCCGAGAACGTTCCGCAGCCGCTGATCGATCAATTGGCCGAAGGTGGGCTGATGGTCATCCCGGTCGGCGAGCGCTATCAGCAGACGCTCTACTTGATGCGCAAAACGGACGGCAAGCTGGAGCGTGAATCGCTGCGGCCAACGCTCTTTGTCCCGATGACCGGCGAGGCCGAAGAGCGGCGTCAGGTGCAGGCCGATCCGACGCGACCGGAGTTGGTCAACGGCGGTTTTGAGGAGCAGCCGAGCACGGCGGGTGTAGTGCCGGGTTGGTATTACGAACGTGGCCTTGTTTGGGAGCAGGCGGATGATGCTCCCGAAGGCAAGAGCTTTGTGAGGTTTCGCAACGATGTGCAGGGGCGACCCACCAATTTGCTGCAAGGGGTCGCGCTCGACGGGCGGCAGGTGAAGCGAATCAAACTGTCAGCATCGGTGAAGGTTGTCGACGTCAAACCGGGCATCGATGCCGATGAACTGCCTGCTGTCGCGATCCGATTTTTCGACGATCAGCGGAGCTTGCTGGCTACGCAGTGGTTGGGGTTATTTCGCGGCACGCGAAATTGGCGTGCGGAATCGCACGTTTTCCGCGTTCCGGTCGAATGTCGCGAGGCGATTGTTTCGATTGGTTTGTTCGGTGCGACCGGCGAAGCCTACTTTGACGACGTTCGCTTAGAGGCGGTGGCTGGCAACCCTTGATGGTAGGCCATCGCCCCGCGTGGCTGTTTTGCTGCGAATTTGCTGCAAGGTCGCTAGGCGTATTGCCTGGATTTTGCGGCGGGCAATTTCGCGGAAAATTTGTTCGACAAGGGCTGAGTTTGAGCTAGGCTTAGGTGTATATCTCGCCAGGATTAGTTATTCGCTAAAAGCTGCCCAGGCTACTTGAACGGCACTTCTTGGCGGATATGCTATATCAGGACCCGGCGATTTTTTCTGCTGGAGTCGTCACGCTCAATCTATGGAGTTGCCACACATGAAGTTTAATTATTTAGCGAAAGTAGCGAGTTTGGTGCTCGGTGCAACGTTTTTGGTCTGTCCAAGCACTGTGCAGGCAGGCTGGGGCGTGCTAGGCGGAAGCAATGGCGGCAGTAGTGGCGGCAGTAGCGGCTTTGCGTCCGGTGGTGGATCCAGCGGCGGTTATGCCGCAGCGTATGGCGGTAGCAGTGGCTATGCAGCATCGTACGGTTCCTCAGGTGGCGGATCCTCAGGTGGCGGATCCTCTGGTGGCAGTAGCGGCTACGTGGCTTCCTATGGCTCCTCTGGCGGCGGTTCCTCAGGCGGCGATGCCCGGCCAGGGTTGCTCCATCGATTTGCAAGTCGACTTCATGATCACATGGCCGCCAAGCGTGCGCGACACGCGGCGCGTCGGGCAGACTATGGTAGCTCGGGCGGTTCGAGCGGTTACACCAGCAGCTATGCTTCCTACGGCGGTGGCTCTTCTGGCGGCTCCAGTGGCGGCTATCCAGCGTATTACAATTACTCCGGTGGCAGCAGCGGCGGTAGCAGCGGCGGTAGCGTGAACTACGGCAGCACTGGCTATAGCTCAGGCGTCAACTATGGCAGCACTGGTTACGAAGCAGGCTACGGCGGCAGCGAAGTTTACTACGGTGCGTCCAATGATACCGGCAGCAGCGACGCTAACAGCCTAGTTTCGAATTTCGATTCGGCCTCGACCGACGATGCCGTCTACCTGACCCTGGCTGTTCCAAGCAACGCCAAGGTTTTTGTCAACGATCATCAAACCTCCAGCACAGGCACGGTTCGCAAGTTCGTCAGCCGTGGGTTGGAAGCTGGCAAGCAGTATCGCTTTGAAGTTCGCGCCGAGATCGTCGATGCAAGCGGCAAGCTGCTAACTGAAGAGAAGTCATTGGTCGTTTCTTCAGGAGATCAGGAGCAAGTTCAATTTGCGTTTGCTGAGCAGGACAGCCCGATCGAAACCGCAATCACGCTCAATCTGCCCGAGGGAGCCAAAGTCACTCTAGCTGGTAGCGAAACCAAAGCTGCTGGCGAAACGCGCACTTTCCGCACCGGTCGGTTGAAGGCTGGCGAGTTCTGGGACGACTATGAAATTGAAGTCGAGCACGAAGGACAGGTCAAGCGTCAGTCGATTCGATTGGTCGGTGGCGACAAGCTGCAATTGACTTTCGATTTTGATCAGCCCGTAACCACGGTCGCAGCCCGCTAAGCAACGGGTGAGATGGTAGTTTTTAATAGACACCCTCCCGCTCGCGGGAGGGTCGGATGTGCCAGCGGCTGGCCATTGCCGTCGCTACATCGGCCAGCTGTGTCTTTCAGCTGCTGTGTCTTTCAGCTGCTGTGTCTTTCAGCGGTAATGTCTTTCAGCTGCAGTGTCTTTCAGCTGCAGTGTCTTTCAGCTGCAGTGTCTCTCAGCTGCAGTGTCTCTCAGCGGTAATGTCTTTCAGTCGCAATCTCATTGAGCATGCGAAAGTTGCGACGGCTCGTTCTACGGCTTGGCTTCTGCCTTAGCTGCTCTACAATCTACGCGTTGACAGGCGGCGACTCGGCAGCGAGTGGCCGATTCTCACTCGGGAGCACAGGCGGCGTGGCGCAATTTAGAAACAAAGGGACTCGAGGTGAGTTTGCTGCGCGTGACGCGCAACAGCCACCATCTCCCCCGGGCTTGTCCGTAGGCTGGAAGTGGTTCATCAGTGGGCTGGTGATGTTGCAACTGCTAGCGGTAACGTCTGAGCCATTTCGCTTCTTTACACGCAGTGCGCGGGGGACATCGCCAGCGGCTGACCCTGTGCGGTGGGCCTTAGGGCCTTATGTTGAGTTCGCCTATTTGAATCACGGCTACTTTTTTTTCGCGCCAGAACCGGGCCCCAGCCACTTGATGCAGTGTCGCCTGGAGATGCCGGACTCAAGCCAGGTGTCGATTACCTTTCCCGACAAGCGCAAGCAGTGGCCGCGTTTGCTATACCATCGGCATTTCATGTTGGCAGAATTTCTGCATCAGTTGCACGTGCCGCCTGTCGACCCTGCGTTGGTCGCCGGCGACCCGGCGCTGGATGAGGCTTGGCAGGCTGAGCGGTCGCTGTTTGAGCGTGTGCGAGAATCGATGAGCACGCATGTGTCAGCTAAGTTTGGCGCTCGATCGACGACTATCCAGCGGATCGAGCACCGATTGCCCAGCGACGATGAAGTCTTTCGGCAGCGATTGGCGCTCGACTCCCCGTCGCTGTACATAGTGCTACCCGATGCGCCGCCAGCGCTGGGCCCGCCTCCCGCTTCGCAGTTGCCCGCGTGGGGCTGGCAGGGGATGGGGGTGTTGCTTGAGCCCCAGTTAAAGGTCGGGCCTGCAGGCCGGCCCTACATGGATCGCAGCCTGTTTGAAGTGCAGCCTATTCCATTGCGCACCGCACCTGCCGGCGCGGCCGTAGAGGCCAGCGGCGCAGCCGTGGAGGCCAGTGGCGCAGCCGTGGAGGCCAGTGGCGCAGCCGTGGAGGCTAGCGGTGTAGCCCCAGAGGCCAGCGGTGCACGAGCCGAGGCCAGCGGCGCAGCCAGGGAGGCGGCTAGCGCTGCGGCGGAAGCTGGTGAGGCTGTCGCGGAGGAATCCGCGCCCGCTGAGTCTGCAAGCTCCGGCGAGACTGCTGGCCAGTTGGAGGACTCATTGTGAGCGAACCCGTCGGAGCAGGAGGAGCGTGGCGTGGAAGCCTGCGAGCATGGCTCGAGGCCTGGGGGGCGAGTTGGGATCGCTTCTGGTTCACGGCCCGCGACCCTCAGTCGCTGGCCGTTATTCGCATCGCCTGCGGCGCGATGCTGGCGTACGTGCATTTGATATGGGCCAGCGTGATCAACGACTTCATGGGAGTCAACGCGTGGATGTCAGCTGAACTGGTCCGCTCGCTGCATCGCGATGATTGGGCTTGGAGTTGGCTGTGGTACACCGAGAATCCCGTTTGGCTGGGCCTGCATCAGTTCCTTGCGATTGTTGTCAGCCTGATGATGATGGTCGGGCTGTTTACGCGTGTGGCGGTGCCGATAGCTTGGTGGATGACGCTCATGGTCTGCCACCGTTTGACCGGCGCGCTGTTTGGTTTGGATCAAATGGTGGTCATGCTGGCCATGTATTTGATGATCTCACATTGTGGCAGCGTGTGGAGTGTCGACGCAATTTTGCGCAGGCGCTTTGAGGACCAGGGCCGCCTGCAGCCCACGAGCTGGAGAGCCTGGCTGTGGCCAGCACCGACGGCCACGATCAATAACAATCTAGCCACGCGCTTGATACAGTTGCATTTATGCGTGATCTATCTGTTTGGCGGGCTGAGCAAGATGCGCGGCGAGATGTGGTTTGATGGTAGTGCGATGTGGTATACAGCGGTCAACTACGAATATCAGTCGCTGGACATTACCTGGATAGGTCGCTGGCGCTTTTTGGTCGCCAGTCTGACGGCTATTACGATTTTTTGGGAGACGTTTTACGTGGCCTTGATTTGGCCACGTTTGACGCGTCCGATCATGCTAGCCATCGCAGTGCTCGTGCACGGCGGCATCGCTGTCGCCCTGGGCATGGTTACGTTTGGAAGCATCATGATCATCGCCAACTTAGCCTTTATCGAACCTCGTCTCATGCAGCGTTTGTATAACCGCATACGTCGCTAGTGTGGCCTGACGCTCCGCGTCGGTCAGTGCATGATGCATCATGCAGAGTGCGATCTGCCTGCTGCGCCGGGCGAACTTGCGTTCACAGGCTTTTCAATTGCAGGAGATCGTCGACGGTCGGTTGATTGAAAATAGAGTGGACCGTGCCGTCGCCAGCGCAGGCCGCCACGTGTCAGGGCGTGTGTTGGGAGAGTCAAGTAGTTCCTCTTTAGCATGGAGTCGGTCATGAAACGTGCGTTAATAGTTATCGATGTGCAACGTGAATATTTCGATGGAGCGCTGCCGATCCGGCATCCGGCAGGCCACTTGGAGTCGATTCTACAAGCTATGGACGATGCGGCTCAAGTCAAGCTGCCGACGATCGTTGTCAGGCATCATCAGTCGGATCCCGACTCGCCGATATTCCGTCTGCACAGCGATATGTGGCAGCTGCTCGATGAAGTCGAGTCGCGGCCGCGAGATTTGCTGGTCGACAAACAGCTGCCGGGCACATTCACCAATACGGATTTAGACAAATTTTTGAAAGCTCATGACATCGATACCGTCTCAATCGCTGGCTACATGACGCAAGTTTGCTGCGACACGACGGCTCGTCAGGCCTTTCATCGCGGCTACAAGGTTGAATTTCTGAGCGATGCCACGGGCACGCTCGACATCTCCAACAAGGCCGGTTCCGTCACGGCAGAGCAATTGCAGGAATCGATTTTGGTAGCTCAGCAAATGTTTTTCAGCGACGTCATCGACCGAGCCGAATGGTCTCGCCGCATTGCGTAAGCAGTTTGGCTCTACGCGCCGAACTTGCCCATGCGGCCGGCGTTGGAGAGGGCGAGCAGCATGAGGTACTGAGCTTCGAACTGTCCCAGTCCGCCGGTGATGGCTTGCGTTTCACCAAAGCTGGTGTGCGGATCAGGTCGGCAGCAATCGGAGACCAGCAGTGTGGGGACGGGATGCCAGCTGTGGCCCTTCAGGTAGGCCGGTGTGGAGTGATCGCCGGTGACGATCAACACGTCGGGTTTGAGGGCAGTGATCGCTGGTAGGCAGGCGTCAAGCTGCTCGGTGCGACGGACCTTTTCATCAAAGTTGCCGTCCTCGCCCGTGCTGTCGGTGTACTTGAAGTGGATAAAGAAAAAATCGTATTTGTCCCAGTTGTCTTTGAGGATCTGCGTCTGCTCGTCCAGCGTGGTGGCTTGGCCTACGATATCCATGCCCACCAGACTGGCCAATCCCTTGTACATCGGATAGACGGCAATGGCGGCCGCGCGCAGACCGTAGACCTCCTCGTAGCTGGGCATGTCTGGCCGAGCCGCGAAGCCGCGCATAGTGTGGAAGTTGGCCTTCTTCTCGTCTTTTAAAATCTGGCGAGCTTGCTTCAGGAACTCTTTGGCTACGTCAGCTGTGCGCTGGCTCTGAGCATCCTCGGCTACTGGATCTAGCGGTGGCACACCGGTGGCCTGCGGATCGGTATCTTTGACATTGCCGCCGAGTCCGGCTCCGCGAAACACCACTACGAAACGATGCTCTTTCACGGGCTCGACGAAGATCTCGACTCCCGGGATGTTGATCTGACGCAGCGAAATAGCCAGTGGCGCGCTCTCTTCGGTGGCGATCCGTCCGGCGCGACGGTCCGAGATGTTGCCCGCGGAGTCAAGCGTGCAGAAATTGCAGCGGATGGCCACGTCGCCAGGCTGCATCTGAAATCCGATGCCGGTGGCTTCCAACGCTCCGCGGCCAATTTGATATTTCAGCGGGTCATAGCCAAACAGTCCCAAGTGCCCCGGCCCCGAGCCCGGAGCAATGCCGGGCTTGACCGGAATGGATAAGCCTTGCACACCCTGGGCAGCCAATGCGTCCAGATTCGGCGTGCGGGCCGTCTCTAATTCGGTTTTGCCACCTGGATGCATCGGCAGCCCACCCAGTCCATCACCGACCAACATGACGATCTTGGATTTGTTTTTGACTTGCAAGTCGCGGGTAAGTACATGCATATCCATGGGTAAGATTCTCGCGGGCTGAGTTTGATTGAATCGGTTTCGAGGCCGGGGGTAGCGCCATCGCTGGTCGTGCAACGCAGCCATAGAATTATGGCCATTCGTCGCAATTCAACTAGTGCTCCAAGTGGCACAATTCGCAAAAGCAGGTAGAACTGGCCGGTCGTACTGGCCCAGGCCATGCGCGCGTCTGCCGCCTGCTGGATTCGGCGCTGAAGGATTTTTCGGGTAGACCGTTTTTTTGCCAGATGTTTAGAAAGTCTATGTTACATGTCTCCTGTGCTGCGTTTTGAAGTCTCGCTGGCTGGTTCCACGCCGAGCGGCGGAGATCCGACCAGCGACATTATTCGGCTAGGGTCGGTGCTGGATAAGCTGCGTGACGAGATGTGCAGCATCGATGAAAAGATGTTGCTTGGCGAGATAGCCCTGCCGCCATCCAAGCAACCGCTGCATGCCGGGTTCGCCAATTTGCCGGCTCAATTATTAAGCGAGTATGAAGCGGGGAGGCCGGTCAGCCAATTGGGGCGGATGTTGGCTGTTACTAAGCAACTCATGACCGAAGTGGATCGCGTCGTCGTGTTGGCTGACCGAGAGTTTTTAATTGGCGCGCGCGCTCTGATGCGGGCTTGTTGCCAACCTCACTTCAACGAGCTGAGTCGCGGAGATCGAGGCAGTCGTCCGCGACTGTCTTTTGTGGGGGGAGATTTAGATAACGACAGCGTGCAAGGCATGTTGCATTTGGTCGGTGCGCATCGCCAGCGCTCCGCAGAAAATCTCGAGCAACGTTGGGGGCTGGTAGTGATTGCGGGGAGCCGCTGGCCCGGTTCTGCTGGGCGCGTATGCGCTGCGTTTGCTCAGGCGCTGCACGTCAATTGTGGTGGGGACGCGCATGTGGCACGGGCCAGGAGCATCGTGATTGCCAACCAGAGTAGTCCCGGCCGAAAAGCTGTTGATGAACTGCTGGGTGCGCATCAATTTTGCATCCCCGATAATGTCGGGGCGCGCTATTCAGTTCTGTCGCTGGCAGGTTTAATTCCCGCCGCATTGGTCGGCATGAATATAATGAAGCTGCTTGAGGGTGCGCGCGCCATGCAAACTCATTTCGCCAGCACTAAGGCGGTCGACAATTTAGTGCTGCAGTATGCAGCGATCAATCATGTGTTTGAAGTGGATCGACAGAGTTCGCTGCGGCATTGGTGTTTGTGGAGCGAGCGTCTTCAAGCGCTAGCAGAGTGGTATCAGCAATTGGTACGCGACAGTTGTGGACAGATGCTCGCTCTGCAGCCCCCCGCAGCGTTAGACGATGTTTGCGCTGGTAATACCAGCGCGGGTAGTTCGACTGGCGGTGAAGTTAGTAAAGATCATAGCGTGCTGCACCAAGTTATAGCCAGCCACTACCGCTTCGATCCGCTGCCGGTGGTAAGTTCAGCAGAGGCTGAGCAGAGCGTGGAGAGCCGCAGTGTGCCGTATGAGGATTGGGCCAGTGGCGCTAAAAATTTGGTGGAAGCCAGCCAAGCTGCCTTGGTACTCACTCAGCAGCGATTGGCGGCGGCCGGACGCTCAGCTACTCAGCTGGTTCTGCCGCAAGTCGATGAGCCGAGCGTCGGCCAATTGCTGCAATGGCTCATGTTGAGCAGCGTCGTTGAAGCCAGGCTTCGCGGGCGCAATCCGTACAGCTGACATGGGGCGCAGTGGGGTATGCATCCTCCTTGCCACTCCTTGCCACGGCGGGGTAAGCATCTTGCTTGCCGTGGGGTATGCATTTTTTGCTTGCCATCGATTTCTTAAAGGCCACTGCAAGCTAGAAGCTTACGCCACTTGGTTACAATAGTTACTTGGCTTGTGTTTTCCGTTACTCTAACTGCCATTCTCCGCTAAGCTAACCATTCTCCGCTAAGCTAACCGCTCACGAACTTCGCAGAAAAATGTCCGACACAGAACCGCTACCGCTATTTCCAGATGAGCCGCAGGAACCGGCGTGGGTCACCGTCGCGCAGGTAGGCGATATTCCTGAGGGGGAGGGCCGCGCATATCCACTGAAAAAATGCACGGTCGCGGTGTTTTTAGTCAAAGGGGACTACTTTGCGATCGATGACTTTTGCCCGCATCAAGGCGCGTCGCTAGCGGCTGGTTATATTGTCGATGGCTGTGCCGTGGCCTGTGCTTGGCATCACTGGCGATTCTCCCTTAGCGATGGTACTTGGCTGGATAATCCTAAAGTGGCCGTGGATCGGTTTGCAGTGCGTGTTGCGGGAACGAATATTCAGGTGCAAATGCCTGACTAGGCAATACCTCGCAGAATTCCCATCTCACTGCTCCGTCTCGTTGCTCCGTCTCACTGCTCCATCTCACTGCTCCATCTCACTGCTCCGACTCACTGCTCCGTCTCACTGCTC
>CAKQWG010000074.1 GCA_934278005.1 uncultured Pirellulaceae bacterium
GCGAAACGTCGCATCCTTGCCAAGGTGGGTATCAGCGACAAACAGCGTGCGGTGCTCCGGCCAAAACAGACCGCAATCCGCGAGCAGTTGAAAGTGTTGATCTGCTAGATAGATGTCGATGAGCGACTCCTTGTCGTGGGTTGTGCCCGATGGCGTTGGCGCTACTCGTGGCAGATCGTCTCAGCTAAAACGGCTCGGTTGGATTCCGTGGTAGAGAGCTGCGGGCTTAATCCATTACAAGCCGAAGACCTATGGCTGGGGAATTACAGCGCAGCCTGCTCCAATTCGGCTTGCATGCGGGCGATGCGGTCGGCCAATGTCTCACTGCTCAGCCGCTCTCTCAATTTGTCGACCAGCAACGGGAATGATAGGGGCGTTACGCGCTCGGGCGACTCGAGCACAATTCGACTGGCCGCAATGCGCTCCAAGGCGAGCTGCATCCGCTCCGCCTCCAGTTGCGTTTGCAGCACCTCGCGCCGGCTCTGTGCGAGCAATAAATTGTCTGCATCGTACTGAGTAAATACATCGAAAAATAAATTGCTGCTGGCTTGAAGATAGCCTGCCGATTTTCTTTGGCCCGGGAACCCTGCCTGGATCAGCCCAGCGACTCGGGCGATCTGGCGAAACTGTCGCTTGGCCATTTCCGTTGCATTCATGCAGCATAGTATATCTTTGACAAGATTGTCGGTGCGCAGTACGCCGTGGGCGATCGCGGCGGCAATGTCAATCTCGCCCGGCGACTGCAGCACAAACCCGTGGTCGTTGCACGCCATCGAAAAGGTCGTTTTGTGCAACTGTGAAATTCTATATGCCATCAGCGCGGCTAGTCCCTCGTGTACCAGTCGTCCTTCGAAGGGGAATACAAAAATTTGGTAGCCGTCGCGAGTTTTGATCTTTTCAATTAATAGTTCATCCTCTTGCGGTAAACTGCTCCATCTTTGCTGTACCTCGAACAATCCGCGCAGTGATTTCATCTCGCGCCCAACCAACTTGCCGTCGGCCGCTTCGGCGATTTTGCGACGCAGGGCCGTACTCAATTCGCTCGACAGTGGCATGCGGCCACCCGTCCAACGCGGTATCGTATCGGGTTTGCCTTTGGCCAACTTGACGTAAGCCACATTGTCTCGAATCCGCAGCATCGAAACGAGCCGTCCGGCGAAAAGGAAGCGATCGCCAGCCTTCAACCTGGACAGAAAGCTCTCCTCGGCCGTCCCGAGTGTCTTACCCTTCTGGAACTTGATCTGCATCGACGCGTCTGCAGTAATCGTACCGATATTCATTCGGTGAGCCGTGATCGTTCGACGCTCGGTCACTGCATAGCGCTGATCGACTCGCTTTACCCGATGGTACTCCGGGTACGCGGTTAAAGAATTTCCGCCGCGAACTACGAAGTCCAGCACCCATTGCCACTCCTGGTCGGTGAGCGAGTTGTAAGCCATTGTTGAGCGGACTTCCTGCAAGAGCTCGTGCGACTCAAATCCACCACCGATGGCGATCGTCACCACATGCTGAGCGAGCACATCGAGCGGCTTGGATAGCAGTGGCCGCGCCTCCAAATTGCCAAGCTTGATCGCATCTTGTGTGGCTGCTAATTCAATCAATTCAATTGCGTTCGTGGGCACGAACGCGAGCCGGCTTACGGCATCGGGTTGATGGCCACTTCTTCCTGCGCGCTGCAATAGCCTGGCTACCGATTTCGGGCTGCCGACCTGGATCACCAAATCGACAGCGGTAAAATCCACGCCCAGATCGAGACTGCTCGTGCAAACCACCGCGCGCAGGCGACCGCCGCGCAGGCCATCTTCGACCCAGCGCCGCACGGACATGTCCAGCGAACCGTGGTGAATGGCGATCTGTCCGGCCCACTGCGGTCGCTGCATTAAAAGCCGCTGATACCAGATCTCTGTTTGTGAGCGTGTGTTGGCGAAGACCAAAGTGCTTTTGACGCTGTCGATCAAATCTGCAACCTGCGGAATCATTTTAGTACCGATGTGCCCCGACCAGGGAAAGCGGTCGACGCGTTTCGGAATGACAGACTCGATCTTTATTTTTTTCTTAGTGTAGCCCTGGATGATCCGCACCTGACGCGCGGGATCTACACCGGTCAACGATTGTTGAGCTTGGTGCAGGTTACCGAGCGTAGCAGAGACACCCCACACCCGCAGATGCGGATTGAGTTTTCGAAGCCGAGCCAGCGCGAGTTCTGTTTGAATGCCTCTTTTGGTGCCGAGCAGTTCGTGCCACTCGTCGACAATGACCGCTTTGAGTTCGGTAAGTTGTGGCAGCAGCTGTTCATGTGTCAACATCAGTGACAGGCTCTCTGGCGTCGTCACCATGGCGGTGGGGAGCCGCTTGAGTTGCCGCGCCTTGAGACTGGCCTTGCTGTCGCCGGTCCGCGATTCCAACTGCCACGGCAACTCTAGTCCCTCGAGCGGCTGCCGCAGCGACTGTTCAGTGTCACCGGCCAGCGCTCGCAACGGAGTGATCCACAGCACCTGTAGCGGTGGTGGACGCTTTGGATTCCACCGGGCTGGGTCCTTGTTGTCGTCCAACCACTCCAACAGCGGACCCATCCATACCGCCAGCGTTTTTCCGGTGCCCGTAGCCGAGTGAACTAGGCCGCTGCAGCCGGCTTGATAGGCACGCCAAGCCTGGCGCTGAAAACGGAACGGCTTCCAGCCGATCGAAGCGAAATAGTTAGCGACGAGCTTTTCAGATTTTCTCACGAGCTTTGAGATTCCGGCAAGAGAGCTAACAAATCTTGCAACGAATTCGCGTCGCCAACCTGCTTGTCGTGCCGCCAGCGAACGATCCGCGGGAATCTTGTGGCTACGCCACTTTTGTGTCGAGTAGAACGCTGCAGGCCCTCAAATGCGATCTCCATGACCAGCGTCGGCGTCACGCTGCGCACCGGTCCAAACGACTCCTTGGTATTCTGACGCACAAATCGGTCGACCTGCTGAATCTCCTTGTCATCCAAGCCACTGTAGGCCTTGGCGACCGGCACTAGCGTGCCGTCATTCCATAATGCGAACGTGTAATCTGTATACAGACTCGCGCGCTTGCCGTGCCCTTTTTGAGCGTAGATGAGTACGGCGTCGATCGAATAAGGGGCAATCTTCCACTTCCACCATGTGCCGCGGACGCGGCCAACATCATAGGCGGCTGCCTTGCGTTTAAGCATCAGTCCTTCGGCGTTCATGTCACGGCTCGCCTTGCGAACCGTGCCCCAGTCCTCCCAAGTCGTTCCCTCGAGCAGCGCCGTGATCGTCAAATTCGCCTGCACCGGGGCTGAGAGAAGCGTTTCCAGACGCGCTCGACGCTCGCTAAATGGTAACGCGCGGATGTCCTCGCCCGCCTGCTCGAGCAGATCAAACGCTTGAAACACCACCGGGACTTCGCTGAGCAGCTTTTTTCCCACAGTCTTACGATTGATGCGCCGCTGAAGCTGCGCAAAGGGGAGCACGACGCCCGTCGGCAGCACGGCTAGTATCTCCCCATCGAGTACGGTTCCGTCGGGTAGCGCTTCGGCCGCCACCTCAATCTCCGGCCAGCGGTTCTCCATCAGTTCCTCACCGCGCGACCAGAGAAAGGTCTGGCCGGACCGGCGAATGAGTTGCCCGCGAATGCCGTCCCATTTCCACTCAGCCACATAATCGCTTGCCTCGCCAAGCACGCTGGGGCCGTGTTCGATGTCGATCGGATGGGCTAAGCAGAAAGGGTAGGGCTGGCTGTTGAGGGTGTCCTGCACATCGGGATCTATCAGCCGCTGATAGAACGACGAGGTTGGTTTCCAATTGCCCATCAAGCGGTGTGCGATGACATCTGGAGCGATTCCCGATTGTTCAGCGATTGCCCGCGTCACCAAGCGTTTGCTAACTCCGACTCGGAAGGCCCCGGTGACCAATTTCATAACCACCAGCCGCGTTGGTGCCGGTGTCTGTCTCCATAGCTCTAGAATTGCTTCTCGCTGATGGGCTTCGTTCATCACTCGCAGCGGCATCAGGCGTTGTTCAATCCAGTGCGTCAGTGAATCATCGCTGACGAGACTGCCCGGTGGCACCACTAGCGAGAGAGTCTCTGCCAAGTCGCCCACAGCGTGATAGGACTCTTCGAACAACCAAGCGGGGATCTCCGCCGCCTCGGCCGCCCACACGCGCAGCAATTTTGTGGGGACAAGCTGCCGCAATTTATTTCCAGACAAAAAGTAGGTCGCCCAGGCAGCATCTGCTGCAGGTGCCGACGCAAAGTAGTTGGACAGAGCGGTTATCTTCTCGTTGGTTTTAGTCGTCGAGTCGATTGCCTGATATAGCTGGGCAAAATGGATCATGTGTTCGTCTTCATTTCCATCGTCCGCGCTCGCTGCTACGAGTCGTCCTCGTCGTTCTCGCTGCGGAGGTGATGGTCAATCACGCGCGCGGCCCGTCCGGATTCGTTCAGGTAGCGGGCAACCGCGGCTGAGTATCCATGGATGACCCACACCATCTCAGGGTCACACGCGTTGACAGCGGTCAGCAGCGATGGCCAATCGACATGGTCGCTCATGACAAAGCCGCGATCTACCGCACGCCGACGCCGCGCGCCGCGAACCGCCATCCAACCACTAGCCATGGCAGTGCTCGTCCGCCCAAACTTTCGCATCCACGGCGTGCCGTGCGCACTGGGCACGGCAACCACCATGCCACCGGCCCAAGCATGCTTGCCCGTGATCGCACCGACATAGGTTGTCGCTGGCAATTGAACTCCGCTTTTGCGGTAGGCTTCTACACCCTTCTCGACGGCCCCGTGAGTGTAGATAGGGCCGATGCTGGGGTCCAAGCTGGCCAGTAGCCGCTGACTCTTTCCGACAGCGTAGCCGTAAAGCACACAGCATTTCCCCTCTTCGCGGCTCTCTCGCCACCACCGATTGATCTCATCGGCAATTGCTTGATCGGACTGCCAGCGATAGACGGGCAAGCCAAAGGTCGACTCGGTTACGAACAAATCGCAGGCGACCGGTTGCCAGCTGGCACAGGTTGGATCGTCGCCCAGTTTATAGTCGCCGCTAACGACAGCCACGCGTCCGTGGCGCTCGAGCCTGACTTGTGCCGATCCGAGCATGTGACCCGCCGGGTGGAAGCTGACGCTAACTCCGCCAATCGTCAGCGATTCGCCGTACGGCATAAACTGGAACTCTGCATCTGCGTTCATGCGCATGCGCAGCAAGTGTTCTCCCGGCTTGGCCGACAAGTAGTGTCGGCAGCCCCAGCGCGCGTGATCGGTATGGGCGTGAGTCACCACGGCGCGCTCGACCGGCTCGCGGGGATCGATATAAAATCCGCCCGCTGCGCAGTACAGACCCCGTTCGGTGGTTTGCAGTAGTTCATTCATATGAAGCGATCAGCCAATCTTCATAACATTTTTATTTGCGAAGTTCTTTATGTCAGCTGACTGACCAGCTGGGACCAGTTGGTGCAAATTCTAGGCGTTTGAGTGGCGGATTACTGATCTGACTGGAGGCAGATCGAGCACGGCTGCGGCAACTGGAACCGCCCGGCAAATGATCGAAGGCCCCACCACAGCACTGCGTCGCTATGATTGCGAGGCTGTTGTTTTACTCTCGACGGTCGTCGCTGCGGCGGCGAGTCGATCGTGGCCAATTACGTCTTTCAAAAAGTCGGGATGGACTCGGGCCTGGGGGTTGCTGGAATGCAGTACCGAGATATCGCCAGTTGTTTCGAAAACGACCGCTAGAACCTGCTCGTAGGTTAGCGTGTTGGACGCGCGAAGCTTACCATAGACATCCGCGCGAGTGACTTTCGCCTTGAGCAGATTTGCTTCTACGAACTCCGAGCCAGCCATCAATAGCAGAGGTTCATTTTCTACAACTCGACTGAAAGCAGGTACGCGTTGGCGCAGCGTGGCAAACAGCCACTTTCCCGAAAACAGCACCGCTAGTGCGAATAGCCCAACAAACAGCGTTGGACTGGGCGATGAGATGGTTGAACCAAATAGAGAACCTATGGCTACCGTCATCGCAAAGTCCGCCGACGACATCTTGGAAAAACTTCGCAGACCAACGATCCGCGTGTGAGCTAAAATTGCCGTGTAGACGACGATGACCGAGAGCAGCACCATTGCCAGCTCACTCCACTGCGCCGCGATCCATTTGTCGTACATGTCCGTCTCCAGGCAAAGCAGAGCAGAGCAGAGCAGAGTAGGGGAGGTGCTCAGGGTTACGGCGTCAAAACAACTTTGACGCAGTCGTCGCTGCGCGCGTCGAAGATTTTGTACAGCTCCGGAGCGTCCTCGAGAGTGCCTCGATGGGTAATCAGGAACGATGGATCGATCTCGCCGGCCACAATTTTTTCCAGCAGCGGTTTCATGTAATGCTGCATGTGAGTCTGCCCCATTTTCATGGTCAGACCCTTGTTCATGGCGGCGTGCATCGGAACCTCGTTGAGCGTGCTCGTGTAGACACCCGGAATCGACACGGTGCCACCCTTGCGGCAGCACAGGATCGCCTCGGCCAGGGCGTACGGGTGATTGGATGGCAGATGCATGGCTTCACGCGTGTCATCCACGAACTCCCGGACAGTACCGGCTGAATGCGCTTCGGCGCCCACGGCGTCAATACAGCGATCTGGGCCGCGACCGCTGGTCATTTCAAGCAATCGCTCCTGGACTTTTTCTTTCTCAAAGTGGATCGTCTCTGCGCGGCCTTTTCTCCGCGCCAGCTCCAAGCGAGTCTCCACGCGATCAATGGCAATCACTCGCCCCGCCCCAAGCATCCAAGCGCTCTGAATGGCAAACTGCGCAACTGGTCCGCAGCCCCAAATGGCGACGGTATCCCCAGCTTCGATACCACAGTTCTCCGCTGCCATGTATCCGGTCGGGAAGATATCCGACAGAAACAGTACTTGCTCATCGGGAATTCCCTCGGGGACTTTCAGGGGGCCAACGTCCGCATAGGGCACACGCAGGTATTCTGCTTGACCGCCAGGGTAGCCGCCCATCATATGCGAATAGCCAAACATGCCTGAGGGAGATTGGCCGATCGCCTTGCGAGCTATGTCTCCATTGCGGTTGCTATTATCGCACAGCGAGAACAGGTCGCGACTGCAGAAGTAGCAGCCACCGCAGGAGAGCGTGAAGGGCACAACCACACGATCCCCCTTTTTCAAATTCGTGATCGCGCTGCCTACCTCGACCACCTCTCCCATCGGTTCATGCCCAACGATGTCCCCCGCCTGCATTGTAGGCATAACGCCGTTGTACAGGTGCAAGTCGCTTCCGCAAATCGCCGTGGCTGTAATCTTGATGATAGCGTCGCGAGAGTCTTCGATCCTTGGATCGTCCACCGTATCCACCCGCATATCTCTACGCCCGTGCCAGCAAACAGCCTTCATGTTTGTACTCCAGTAGAAATGTCCACTTAACAGTCCCCGATGGCTTAACAGCACCCAATGGCGGACTTTGCGAATCGCTAGCTCCAAATCAGCGTTTCAACATTCTGTGGCCTAACAGTTCCCAAGCTAGCGCTACAGAATATTCTCGGACTACCGGCAACACGAGCGGTCCACTGATGTGGTGAGAATATAGCAATGAGCGTGCCAATCCGATGGGTAGGTAAACTCGCTATATTGTGTTACTGCGGTGGTGGAAGCCCGATGTCTGGCCACGCGGCTGGCCTAAGACAGGCCCAGGACTGCCGGACGCTCCGTAGATCCCCATATGATTTGCCAGAATTACTAACATCCCATGGTAGGATTTGCCAGGATTCTGGTTCTAATAGCACGGCAGCACAATTTGGGCGCACACCACTGAAGACAAACGAGACAATGACACTGAACAATCCTTCAAAAGTTAGCACCGGCATTGCGCCACTCGACGAAATCCTGCATGGTGGATTGACCCGAGACAGACTGTATCTAGTCGAAGGCATGCCGGGCACTGGGAAGACCACGCTTGCCCTGCAGTTTTTGCTTGAGGGAGCCCGCCTAGGCGAAGCTGGCTTGTACGTCACGCTTTCGGAGACAAAACAGGAGCTCGAGGGTGTTGCTGAATCGCACGGGTGGAACCTCGAGGGCATCGACATCTACGAACTGATCGATACGGAGGCTATCGAAGACCCGCGTTTGCAGTACACGATGTTTGAACCGGCCGAGATCGAACTTGGGACGACCGTCGATGGCGTGCTGGAACGAGTCAAAGAGTTGCAACCCCGGCGAGTTGTCTTTGATTCGCTCTCGGAAATGCGGTTGCTCTCGCAGGGGTCGCTGCGGTATCGACGGCAAATTTTGGCGCTCAAACAGTTCTTCGTCGGTCGAGGTTGCACGGTCCTCATGCTCGATGACTATTCCGGTAGCGACGATCAGCACCTGCAGAGCATCGCGCACGGCGTGATCCGCTTAGAACATCTGTTGAGCGACTACGGCGGCGAGCGGCGTCGTTTGCGAGTGCTCAAACTGCGCGGTAGCGGTTTTATCGGCGGTGCGCACGATATGCGATTAGTACGAGGTGGCCTGAAAATATTTCCGCGCGAAGCGATCGACCAGAGAGTCAACCCTACCGAGACCCAGCTAGTCAATAGCGGCAATGAAGGTTTCGATGAACTGCTCGGTGGTGGGCTCAACGCCGGGACCAGCGCACTGCTGCTGGGCCCAGCCGGTGTCGGCAAATCGTCGATGGCGCTGCAGTTCGCTATCGCCGCCGCCAAACGCGGTGAACGGGCGATCCTGTTTCAGTTTGAAGAAAGCGAGCAATCGCTATTTGCTCGGGCGGCAGGCCTCGGATTTGATTTACAGGGTGCCGTTGACCGCGGGCTGATCGAGGTCATCAACTTGATTCCTGGGGAGATTACACCCAGCGAGTTTGCGTGTTTAGTTCGTCGGTCGGTCGAGCCGGATGCGCAGGGCAGGCGAGTGCGAGTCATCGCGATTGACAGCCTCAACGGCTATCTCAATTCGATGCCGCATGAGAAGTTTTTAGTCGTTCAGTTGCACGAATTGTTGCAATATCTCAGCAAGCGAAGCATTTTGACACTGGTCGTCGTAGCCCAGCACGGAATGCTCGGCCAGGCGATGGGCAGCCCCATCGATACAAGCTATTTGGCCGACTCAGTTGTCTTGTTTCGTTACTTCGAAGCTAGCGGTGAAATCCGCCAAGCGATTTCAGTGGTCAAAAAGCGGACCGGACGCCACGAACGATCGATTCGCGAATTCAAGCTGAGCAGTCGTGGCATCGAGGTCGGACCGCCACTGACGCAGTTCCGCGGCATTTTAACTGGCGTTCCGAGTTTCCTAGGAGAGCAGGGCTCGTTAATAACTAACGATGGCAAGCAAGTTTGATGAGCTCCAACCCAAGTCCGTATGCGGGGGCCGTTGAAACGGAGCCTATCGCCATCGATGATTCGCTCAACCAACGCGTAGTGGCGCTGACCCCCACGCCGCAGGACGCGCGGCTGTGCCGGCAAGTTTTAGAGCAAAACGGGATTGCCTTCTGCTGTTGCGAGACGGTGAGCGACTTTACCGAAGCGATTGCGGCTGGCGCTGGAATTGCCCTGATCGCTCAGGAGCATTTGACCGATGCGGCGATCGACCGGCTCAAGCAGACTCTGTCGCTTCAGCCGAAATGGTCCGAGTTGCCTATCCTGGTCCTGTTAGCCGCCGGTGAAATCAGCTCGACGACTCTGCAGCGGATCTTGTCTCTCGAACACGTCACGCTGATCAATCGGCCGCTGCGGATTGCCATTTTTACTAGCACTATATTGGCCAAACTGCGAGACCGGCAGCGGCAATTCGAGGTCCGCGACTTGCTGCTTGAAAAGGATCGCGACCAACAAATCCTAAGGCAGTCTAGCGAAACGTTCCGGCGACTGGTTGAGGATAGCCCGCAGGGTTTGTACGTCGTGGATTCCGACCTGCGGATGCGCTATGCCAGTGGGGGAGCGCGGGCAGCCTTTACGAATGTCGACCCGCTAATCGGTCGCTCGCTTGAGGAGTCGCTGAAAGCAATCTGGTCGAAAGATGTGGCCGAGGAAGTCTTGGCGCTCTTTTGTCATACGTTAGAGACCGGCGAAGCTTATACGTCTCCCGCGTTCGTCCACCAGCGCGTTGACCGGGATGCCATTGAAGCTTACGAATGGTCGATCGAACGCATTGCCTTGCCCGGCGGAGGCTATGGCGTCGTCTGCTATTTCTACGATAACACCCAGCGCCAGCTGTCGGTTGACATCTTGCGGCAAAGCGAGCAGTATTTTCGCGAAATCGCCGACGCTTCCCCAGCCATGCTATGGGTTACCGATGAAAACCATATGTGTACGTTCCTTTCTAAGAACTGGTACAAGATAACCGGTCAAACCGAAGCCGAAGGCATGGGGCTGGGCTGGGCCATGGCCACCCATCCAGACGACCAAGAGCGAGCCGCACATGAGTTCCTCACAGCCGCGCGCCTGCATCAACCGTTTTCAAGTGAATTTCGCTTGCGGATGAGCGATGGCAGCTTTCGATGGTTCGTCGATGTCGGGCGAGCGCGCTATGATAGCGACGGGGTCTTTCGCGGATACACGGGCTACGTCATCGATGTCCACGACCGCAAGGAGTTTGAGGAATCGCTCAAGCGGGCCAGACGCTCAGCTGAAACCGCTAATCGCTCGCGCGGCGAGTTCTTGGCCAACATGTCCCACGAAATCCGCACGCCGATGGCGGCCATCCTCGGCCATGCGGATATCCTAAAAGAACACATACGCGATCCCGATAACTTACAGGTCGTCGAAACCATTCGTCGTAACGGCGACTTTCTGTTAAGCATTATCAACGACATCTTGGACCTTTCTAAGATCGATGCCGGCAAGATGGAGATCGACCAAACAGAGGTCCGCCCCGATGGACTACTTGCCGAAGTCCGCTCGTTGATGGACGTCCGCGCATCAGAGAAACGGATCCCGCTGCGGATTGTGTTTGATAGTCCCATCCCTGAGTGGATTGAAACGGACGCCGTGCGTCTGCGCCAGATCCTGCTGAACCTAGTTGGCAACGCCATCAAGTTCACTGACCAGGGCGAAGTGAAGGTCGTTTGTCGATACGATGTGCTGGATGAATGCGGCGTCAGCAAAGAGCTGCCAGGCTTGGGGGCCTCACTAAATCATACCCCTAGCAAGCAGAACTACCGAGGTAGGCTTGTGGTCGGCATCTCAGATACAGGCATAGGCATCAAGCCGGCCGATCAACGAGCATTGTTTCAGCCTTTTGTTCAAGCCGACAGCACATCGACTCGCTCTTTCGGTGGCACCGGCCTCGGACTGGCCATTTGCCGGCGACTGGCCCGCGCGCTCGGCGGAGACATCTCGCTGGAGAGTGAATATGGAAAAGGGAGCACATTTACGCTCACAATCGACGCTGTGGCCAAAGGACAGTTGGTCGAGCCGAATCTGTCGCTGGATGTTACAGCTGAAGTACCCGCGGAGTCATTGTCGCTCTCGGCCCGGATCTTAGTCGTCGATGATCGTCGGGACATTCGCTATCTTGCTCAGCACTTTATTGAAAAGGCAGGCGGCCAAGTGCTGACAGCAACCAATGGTCAAGAAGCGATCGACGTCATTGAATCCAGTGCTGGCACCGCGATCGATCTGATCGTGATGGACATGCAAATGCCAGTAATGGATGGCTACGCGGCGGTTGCGGAACTTCGCCGCCGCGGTTGTACATTGCCAATCATAGCTCTTACGGCCAACGCCATGAAGAGCGACCGCGACGCTTGCTTGGCCGCCGGCTGTACCGACTACACGACCAAGCCGCTGGACAGTCCCAAATTGATTGCCATGATCCACCGCCTGACCTCGCGCACCATGCAAGGGTAGCTGCGGCAGCCAGAGCAGGTTGCGACTTTACCGCCGGCATGTTCGCTGCCAAGCTATCGTTTCCTATCTTTTTTTGGGCGTCTCACAAGCTATTGCTTGAAACACTGCTTTTAGGGGGGCAGTGGCCGCATGCGGAACAGACAATGCAATCCGCATAATCTTCAGTGTCGTTCACGTTGGTTGGTTTGTGCGGGCAGGATGGTGTGATAATTGGATGCATGAATAGACGAAGACTGTGCAAGTCGGATTAGCGTCACTAACCAAGGCTTGTCGAGCTGCGTCTCATGGTAAATCGAAAATGCGTTCAAGTTTGCTCGGGAATGGTTTGGGCGATGTTCTTCGCCAGTGAATGCCTTGCACAGGGGGCCATTCTTTCTGCAGGAGGGCCAATCCACCGCGGCATGGGGGGCGCGTCCACTGCCGCTCCCTCCAGCGCTATTGGCGCACTCTACTGGAATCCGGCGACGATCAGCGGACTGCAGCAGAATGAACTGGAAGTCGGCCTGGGATTCCTCTCCACCGAACACGAAGTTAGCTCGACGTTCGGGCCTTTTTCCGGAACGACCTCTGCGGAATCGGGAAGCGTACCACTACCGAATTTTGGCTGGGTGCAGCACCTGGGCGATTCTCCGTGGACGTTCGGACTGGCAGTTAACTCGGTCGCCGGCTTTAAAACCAACCTCCCTTCCGATCCGACCAATCCGGTTCTGATGCCCGCTCCGCTCGGACTTGGCGGCGTGAGCTCGGACGCGTGCTTTATTCAAATAGCCCCGAATTTGTCCTACGCTGTGACAGAGCGATTGTCTGTGGCGGTCGGTCCTACGATCACCACCGGGCAAATCGCCTTGGAACCGTTCATTGTGGATTCTGCCAATGCCGACGGCACCTACTCGCCCGGCAGTGCGTCGCGCTATCAGTGGGGCGGAGGTGTCCAGGCCGGCGTGTTTCACCAGGGGCACGAGGGAGTCAATCTCGGCGCATCGATCAAAAGCCCCACCTGGATGGAGACGTTTGAACTGCACGGTCGCGACGAAAGCGGTTTTCCGCGAACGCTGACTGCGGATGTCGATCTGCCCATGATACTTTCGTTGGGCGTTGGTGTGAGCCGCTATGAGAATTGGTTATTCGCGGCAGACTTCCGCTATTTTGACTATGCCAACACCGATGGTTTTGGTAGCTCGGCGAAGTTCCAACCCGATGGACGCTTGGAAGGCCTAGACTGGAGCAGTGTGTTTGCGTCAGCGTTTGGCGCGCAGCGTCGCGTTGGACAGCGGCTCACACTTCGCGGTGGATATACCTACAACCAGAGCCCAATTCGCGACAGTGAATCTTTCTACAACCTGGCCACGCCGCTGTTTTACCAGCACATGCTGAGCACGGGCGGAACTTATGATTTTTGTAGCAACATCGCGTGCAGCATAGCCTACTCGCACTATTTTGAGAGCGACGTGCAGGGTCCAATCGTTTCACCCCTCGCCGGGCCACTCGCCTTCAGTTCGGTAACCAATCGCGTGAGCGCCGACGCGTTAGATTTCGGCATTCTCTTTCGGCACTAACATTGTCGTCGATCGCTCCGCGATCCTTGCCACCGCTCTCCTTTACTTCACCGATCCTTGGGCTTGGGGACGACCCAATAATAACTTTCCGGTTCGTTAGAGAGGAGCTTGGAAACAACGGTTAGAAGATGGTTGGTAAAAGATTGGGGACTTCCCGGGCTCTCAGTACCGACCCATTCCCACTGCGCATCTCCGTTAGGCTTGATTTGTGCAGGTCGCGTCAGGTGGTAGCGAGGACCGCGATCAAACCCACAAGCGTTACGTCCCCAGCGAGCAGTGACGTAACGGTGGCTGCCGCACAATGGTCGGTGAATTTTCTAACCATTCATTTTCTAACCTTCGATCGCGCAGCTTCGTGCAACGTGCGAATCCTCAAACCAACCGGATTCCATGCGTTTCAATCGTGATGATTCTCTGCTTATACAACGCCCCCACTGCTTTCTTGAACTGTCCCTTGCTCATTCCCAATAGACCGGCAATTTGTTCCGGTGGAGACTTGTCATGCAGCGGCGCAAACCCGTCATGATCTCGCAGATAGTCTTGGATGACTTGGTTATAATCGTCGCGGATTTGTTGACCGCTCTTAAGGCTCAAGTCAATTTTTCCGTCGTCGCGGATATGTTTGATATAGCCCTGAATGCTCTGCCCGAAGCTGAGCCGTTGGTCGACTTCATCTTTGTACAGCAAGCCCCAATGGCTGTGATTTACAATGGCTTTGAAGCCCAGTTCCGTACTGTTGGCGATGATTAAATCGACGGCTTGCTGCGGATAGAAATCGTGTTGGTCATCATCCGCTACGATTTTGTCGATTTTTGATGTCGCGGCGATGCGGCCTTGGTTATCGAGATACAGAAACACGAGGTAGGAATCACCCACATTCATCGGCCGATGCTGCTCTGCAAACGGGACCAAGACGTCTTTGTCCAACCCCCAATCCAAGAATGCCCCGATGTGCGTGTTGTCTTTGACTTGCAGGTAAGCAAAGTCGCCCACCTCCGCTTTGGGAATTTGTGTAGTCGCCACCGGCCGATCTTCTGAGTCCAAATACAGAAAAACATCGAGCGTATCATCGATGCTCACGAGGTCTGGAGTGTGCTTCGAGGGGAGAAGTATTTCGCCTAAATTCTCGGCGTCCAAATAGACTCCGAACTGGGTCTCCCTGACCACACTTAAGCTGTACGTTCTGCCGATTTGAATCATGGTTTCGGTTTTCAATAGCGCTTCGCGAACGCTCGGTCGAAGTGGTTGGTCGAATTGAGTGCTCGAGGATCAGGCGGAGCCGCTCGCGTGGCGACTTTATTGCGCACCGTATTGCACTGCACATAGTTTATCGTTGGCGGCCACCCTTGGCGATCTGCCCAGGTTGGCGCGCGTGGTTGCAGAGCGGCACGAGGCAGCGACTGAGGTCCGCCGGCTGGAGAGAGGCAGGCGCAATCACCGCCGACGAGCCGTAAAATTAGAACGACCGCCCAATCGCATGCCCAACTTTCGCTACACTTTATCCTTTTAGAGCCGGCTCACACCTATGCTCCTGCGAATTACCAATTTCCGCGCGCGCATCGAATTCCCCGAATCGGATTTGCCTCAGCGCGCGGCCAGAGCCATCGGTGTTCGCGCCGAGCATGTCCGTTCGTTCAAAATTCTGCGCAAGAGCCTCGATGCGCGGCAGCGCGATTCGCTGGAGTTTGTGTACTCGCTAGTGGTCGACGTGGCCGATGCCATCAAGCCGCGGCACGCCAGCGACGTTCGCGTGGAGCCTTACAAGGCGGAAATATTCTTTGACCCAGTCCCCGGCACGACGCCGCTGCCGTATCGTCCCGTTATTGTGGGGTCAGGCCCCGCCGGCCTGCTGGCGGGCTATTACTTGGCCCTGCATGGTTATCGGCCCATCATTTTGGAACGTGGACTGGCTGTTAAGGAGCGCGTGCCTGCCATCCGCCAATTCGATCGCGGCGGAGAGCTGGACACCGAGAATAACTATCTGTTCGGTGAAGGACGACAACGAAACCTCGAATCTTAGGAAAAACACATCACGAAGCCACCTTCTACTGGCAATCATTTTCGGCCTCCTTTCGGTGGCCATGCTGGAGTCTGTCGCCACAGGCGGCTTACTTAATGCCCCAAGGTGTCACTTGGCGCCCAAACGGTACCAGTGATTTGCACTTGAAAAGGTACCAGTTGCATTAGTGAAGGGTGACGCTTC
>CAKQWG010000075.1 GCA_934278005.1 uncultured Pirellulaceae bacterium
CTCAGCCAGCTCAGCCATCTCAGCCATCTCAGCCATCTCAGCCAGTTCAGTCAGCTCAGTCAGTTCAGTCGCCGGCACCCGCAAGCGGCACACAGACTGCAGACCGCAAACAAACAGCGGACAGCAGCGGTACCGATAGCAGTACCGACTCCCATACCGATAAGCGAGCCTGGCAGCCGAGCGCTGCTAAGCGGCAAGCGGCCGAGCACATCGACGCGGCCGGATTGCGAGCGCACATCCGCTTTTTAGCCGACGATCTGCTCGAGGGGCGCGGGCCCAGTTCACGCGGCGACCATATCACACAGCTCTACATTGCCAGCCAACTAGAAGGGCTAGGACTCAGACCCGCCGCCCTGGACGAAGACGGCTCGCCCTCCTGGTACCAACCGGTTCCCTTGCGCGGCATTACGACGGAAGCTCCAGCGGTGGTGAATTTCCAGCGCTCGAAGCCTGCTCCAGGCAACGATCAAGCCGCCAGCAGTGGTCGTGCACGTTCGGCTCAAGCGGCGAGCGGTGCCGCCGATACGCTCAGCCTAAAGCTGTTCGATGACGTGATGGCCATCAGTGGCCGAGCCGAACCGAAAGTAGCTTTCGAAGATGCCGAACTGGTTTTTGTCGGCTTTGGAATCCAGGCTCCCGAGTATCAGTGGGACGATTTCAAGCAGACCGACATGCGTGGCAAGATCCTGGTGGTGCTCAATAATGATCCGGCCGACGATCCCGAACTGTTCGGCGGCAAACGCCGGTTATATTACGGGCGATGGGATTACAAGTACCACATGGCCGCCAAGCTGGGAGCCGTTGGCGCGTTCATCATCCACACGACCGCATCGGCGGGCTATCCGTATCAAGTCGTGCGAACGTCGTGGAGCGGCGAAGAGTTCGAGCTGGCCAGCGCGCAGGGACCGCGTACCAAGCTCAAAGGCTGGCTGACCGAAGACGCCGCGAAGCAGCTGATGCAGTTCGCCGGCTTCGACTTGGAGCAACTCGTTGAACAGGCTCAGTCACGCGAATTTCAACCCGTCCCCTTAGGCGTCCGGCTGTCGATGGAGATGGAGTGCTCCGTGCGAGAGCAGACCACAGCCAACGTGCTGGGCCTGTTGCCTGGCAGAGATCCAGAGCTGTCGCGCGAAGTGGTCGTCTACACGGCTCACCACGATCACTTGGGGATGGCTGAGTCTCGCGACGCCGACGGAGACAACATCTACAACGGCGCCATCGACAATGCCTCTGGCGTAGCATCGCTGCTGAGCATTGCGCGGGCCATGCAGACTCTCGATGAGCCGCCCAAGCGTTCGGTTCTGTTTGCTTTCGTCGGCGCAGAGGAGCAGGGTTTGCTCGGCTCCCAACACTTGGCCCTACATCCGCCTATGCCTGCAGGCTACATGGCCGCGGTTATCAATCTCGATGGTATCAATTTTCTCGGACGAGCTCGGGATGTGAATGTCATCGGCAACGGTAAGTCCGATCTCGATGCAGTGATCGAACGCGTGGCCAAGTGGCAGGGGCGGACAGTGATACCTGACTACTCGCCAGACCGTGGTTACTATTATCGCTCCGACCAATTTAGTTTGGCCAAAGTGGGTGTGCCTGGCATCTACTTGCACAGCGGCATCAATATCGTCGATCGTCCCGAGGGGTGGGGCAAGCAGCAGCTCGACGAATGGTTAGAGAAAAAGTACCATCAGCCGAGCGACGAATTTGACGCCAGTTGGGATTTGACCGGGGCCGTAGATGATGCGCAGCTACTGATGCAGGCCGGGCTGGAGATTGCCGATCAGGCCGAGCTGCCGCGCTGGAATGCCGGCGACGAGTTTGAAGCCGCTCGCCACCGCGCCCTTGAATCTCGCGCCCCGTAGGCTCATAACGAGCCGATCGGTGCTACGGACTTCAACTCCTACTCGCACACTCAGCATTGCCGTCATATGGCTCCTTCTCACCAACTCACCGACTGGTTCGAGCGTCTCGCCCCGGGCACCACGGTCGATGCCGGCGACAGGGCCGCAGATGCCGCCGACACTGCAGCCACTTCGGTGGCACCGCGTGAGCGAATGCTGCTGAGCATTTCTCGCTCGGCGATGGCTTGCGAGTTCGAGGTATTGCTCAATCAGCATCAATATCCGCAAGGTGCTGATCGAGCCATGGAGGCGCTAGACTTGGTCGAGCAGCTCGAAGCGCGCCTGAGTGTCTACCGGCCGCACAGCGACTTGAGCTTGCTTAATCGCTTTGGCAGCGCGCGGCCGATTCCCCTATCCAGCGATACGCTGACGATGTTGCAACTGTGTCAAGATATCCACGGCTGGACCGCCGGTGCCTTCGACGTCACGGCCGGCAAGCTATCGGAGGTGTGGGGTTTTTCGCGTCGGCAAGGAGTCGTACCGAGCGACCAGCAGATCGCAGAGGCTCTGGTGCAAGTGGGATCGCAGTGGATTGAACTGGACGTTGCCCACAGCCAGGGGCGATTGTTGCGGGCCGGCGTGCAGACCAACCCTGGTGCGATTGGCAAAGGCTACGCGCTGGATCGCGCGGCGCAGCATTTGACCGCGACTGGCACCGCAGACTACATGCTCCACGGTGGGCTCAGTTCAGTTGTCGCGCGCGGACAGCGGCAGCATCCTCTGACGGGCGGCGGCTGGCTCGTTTCGCTGCGGCATCCGTGGCGTCTGGAGCAAGTCCTGGGGACTATTCGCCTGCGCGATTCGGCCTTGGCGACCAGTGGTTCTGGCAAGCAATTCTTTCACTTCGGCGGGCGCCGTTACAGCCATATCATCGATCCGCGCAGTGGCTGGCCCGCGCAGGGCGTCCTGAGTGCCACGGTCATTTGTCGCAGCGGAGCGGTCGCCGACGCACTAGCCACCGCATTGTTTGTGATGGGCCCCGAGGCGGCGCAGGAGTTCTGCACGAAACATCCGCAGGTCGGAGCTATTCTGGTAGTTGCCAGCGAGCGGGCCGCCAGTCCGCAAATCGAAACGTACAACTTGACAGAAGACACCTGGTTGCCCGAGCAATCGTCCGCCGCGGTGCGTTAGCGTGCACTTGTGCGGCAGAGCAGAGCTTGCTTTAAAAGACGATTCCGCGCGCCGCCATTTGCAATCCATGCAGGGGCGAGCCATCCTGGGCCATAGCGCGCGGAATCGCGTGTGTCGCACAGGCTCAATCCATCGAGCCTGCACTCAAACGATCCGCCGCTAGGCTGCCGCAGTGGCCAGAACAGGCTGGCTGGGGTTCATGGATTCCGTTAGGGCTTCGATGAATTCTTCAAAGATGCGGCAATCAAGCGCACTGGCGTAGGGGCACTCTGGATGGAACTGAGTGCCGATGGCGAACCAGTCGATCATCTCACTCTCGATAGCTTCGATCACACCATCTTGGCAGCGAGCGGTGACGCGGAATCCAGGTGCGACTTCGTCGACGGCCATATGATGGCGACTGGTGACTCGAATTTCTCCTTCGCCGTAGACGCGTCCAATGAGCGAATTGGGGACGACCGACAAAGAATGTCGATGGCTTGGGTCCTGGGCATCACGGTGCGGTAGAGCGTCAGGAAGATCTTCTGGAATATGCAGGAATAGATTGCCACCGCAGACGACGTTGAGCAGTTGCATGCCCGAGCCAATGCCCAATACCGGCAGTCGACGCTCGACAATCTCGTGCGCCAGTCGACGATCGAAACGCTCGCGTCGGGCCTCCATCGGCTTGACCGATGGATGCAGCATGAAACCGTCATTGCGCGGATCCAAATCACCGCCTCCGATCAACACACATCCATCGAGATGATCGAGCAACTGCGCGATGCCGGCTTCATCAGCCAGCGGTGCCAAGATGACCGGAATAGCACCGGCGCGAGCGATTGCATCGTAATAACCGGCCGCCACATAGGAGAAGGCGTGTTGACCGTGGGTAGCGGCGCGGAAATCTGCATTAATGCCAATGATTGGCTTCGTCATCTGAAAATCCTTGTCAGATCAAAGTGAGACAGTGCTCAAAACCTCAGAACGACGCATCAAACGATCGCAAACCGGTAGCCGTGGGCGTCCCTTGAAGTGACAGCAGCAACTAGCGGTAGGGCACTGGGGTGGGCAGCAGACGAGATACTTCACGTCGACGTTGCAAGCTCAAGGTGATTGGGTTAGCCCGAGTAGGTTGTCAGTGGGTGTGGCTTCATCATCCCGATGATTTTTTATCCAACACGCACCGCCAACAGGGCTGGGGTGACATTCCTGAGCAGCTTTCGCACAATCCCTGCGAAAAACGTCTAAATACGTTAAACTCCGAGTCCTCACGAGTGTGACTGGCAACCATTGCCAGAACGATGCTCAGAAAGGTAACAGCGATTTCAATCGATTCAAGTAAGTCCCTACATTTGGTATAAGCGGCTATTGCTAGCACAACCTTGTGTGCTAGCAAAAGAGCGTTTCTAGCACCAACTAGTAATTCCCTGCCCCCTTTTTTCAGTGAGCGACCTGTGCAGTTTGAACGCGTAGCCATCGAAGCCCTAGCATTTACCCTCCCCGGCGAAGCGATTTCATCGTTGGAAATCGAGCGCCAGCTGGCTCCCGTCTACTCGCGCCTGCGCCTGCCCGAAGGGAGGCTAGAGCTGATGAGCGGTATTCGCCAGCGCCGATTTTGGCCAGCGGGTACGACTATTGGCGGCCCCAGTGCGCATACCGCTGGGCTGGCGCTGCAGGCCTCAGGTGTCGCTCGCAGCGACATCGGTTGTCTGATCCACGCCAGCGTCTGTCGCGACTATCTCGAGCCGGCTACTGCCTGTGGCGTGCACGCGGCGCTGGGCTTAGGCCCCGACTGTTGGGTCTATGATTGCTCCAACGCCTGCTTGGGGCTGCTCAGTGGGATGGTTCAGATCGCCACACTGATCGAGCGCGGAGCCATACGCGCGGGCATTGTAGTGGGGACTGAGAGCGCCCGCAGCTTGGTCGAATCCACCATCGCGGCGCTCAATGCGGACACTAGTCTAACGCGTCAAACCATCAAGCCCTCGTTCGCTTCGCTGACTATCGGCTCGGGCAGTTGTGCCATCCTGCTGGTAGACCGCAGTTTGAGCCGAACCGGCAATCGTCTGCTGTCCTGCGTAGCTCGCGCCGAAACGCAGCACCACGCACTGTGCCAGAGCGACACCGATCAAGCGGGCACCGCTATGCAGCCGCTCATGCAAACCGATTCAGAGCAGCTGTTGCAAGCCGGCATCGCCGTCGGTGTACGGACTTTTGAGCAACTATTGTCTCAAGGCAACCAGCGTGAGGATTTTGGCGCCACGGTGTGCCACCAAGTGGGAGCCACCCATCGCCGGTTGATGCTGCAGTCTTTGCAGCTACCAGAGTCGCGCGATTTTAGCACCTTTCAGTGGCTGGGTAATACCGGCTCGGTGGCTCTACCCACGGCGCTGGCTCTGGGGCTGAAACACGGCGCGCTCCCCGCGGACGGTCAGCGCGTGGCGCTGCTAGGGATTGGCTCAGGGATTAATTCAGTGATGATGTCTACTCTTTGGCAGCAGCCGCTGGTCGCCGGAGAGCTGGATTCCGATGCGCTGCACAACCTCAATAACGGGTCGATTGACGCGAGCTGATGAGAGCTGAGCATGCGCCGAAGCTAGTGGCAAAATAGTGCACTCGCTAGGCCAACAGCGGCATAGCCAATCCAAACGAATTTATGGCCACTGAATAGATTATGTCTGATCCGCGACCCAACACCTCCGCCCCAGCTGACCTACCGAATGGCCCAGCCAGTGCAGCGCCTGCCGGCTCGATAGCTGCACCCCCGGCCACTGCTCCCCGGGTCACAGCTGAACCGGTCACTGCCAAATCGGCCGCACCGATGCCCACCACGGCTAAACCGCTCATGCAGCGCTTGCTGGAGATGATTCGCTTTAGCCATACGGTGTTTGCATTGCCATTTGCGCTGCTGGCCTGCGTGTGGGCCTACGCCGCGCCGTTTCCATTCACCGGCGGGCTGACACTCGGCCAGTTAGTGGTCCGCGTCTTAGGAGTCCTGCTGTGCATGGTCAGCGCGCGTTCGGCGGCCATGGCATTCAATCGGCTGGTGGACGTGAACTTTGACGCGAGCAACCCCCGCACGGCCGGCCGGCATCTGGTCTCGGGCGAACTGACACGCGGCCAGGTGTGGGCATTTTTTTCATGGATGGTGCTCATGTTTTTCTTGAGCTGTACGCTGTTTCTGCCCAATTGGTTGCCACTGGCCGGCTCCCTGCCGGTGCTGGTTTGGATCTGCGGTTATAGCCTGGCAAAACGCTTCACAGCCGCAGCGCATGTATGGTTGGGAATCGCTTTGGCGCTGTCCCCTATTTGTGCCTGGATAGCTATGCGCGGCGAAGTGCTGCTGGTCGATCCGGCGGACATTTGGCCAGCGGTGGGCCTCGCTGCAGCGATTACTTGCTGGGTGTCCGGCTTTGACGTGATCTATGCGTGCCAGGACGCGGACTTCGACCAGCGAGCCGGGCTGTATAGTTTGCCAGCCCGACTGGGCATTGCCGGCGCGCTGCGTGTGGCAGCGGGGCTACATGCTCTGATGCTGGCGGTACTGCTCGCCCTGCCAGGGCTCTTTCCGCAGTTGTCTCTGGGTGCCATCTACTACACGGGGCTGGCGGTCGTGGCTGTGCTGGTCATTCGGCAGCATGCGATCATTCGCCCGCGGCCGATCAGAGGCGCATCGACCGTCGACAGTCCCCAAGCCTCGCAGAGCAACTCGGCGAACGCTCACGTGGCGACCGGCGACGCCCCGCGGATCGACTTGGGGCGAGTCAACGAAGCCTTCTTTCAGATCAACGCATTGCTGAGCTTTTGCTTAACCGGCGCGGCGGCCATCGATGCCTTGTGGCGCTAAACTCGCGGCTTGTCGCTCTGCCCCGCGGCGAGGGCAATCGCCGCTGCTGAGGCAGCAGCTCGGCACGGCTCAAACGCTGCCGCAAACTGTTAATAAATAACGACTTAGGAGCTCTCTCCGGAAGGCTTTGGGCGTTGTCGATACGGGCCAAATGTGCTACAATCCGGGCTTTCCCAGATAGGTGTCTTGTCGACCTGGTTTGCTGCTTTGATCGAGGCTTTCACAGCCTGATCTTCTCCGCTTGTCGACAGTTAACGTAGCTCCCCCAGTGAAGGATTTTCGATTGGCCGAAGAACCCCCAAATGATGCGGATAATTCAACAACAAGTAGTGCTGGTGGCGGCGAAGAGGGAACGAGAATTATCGATCAGCCGATCGAAAATGAGCTGCGTGAGAGTTACCTGACCTATGCCATGAGCGTCATCGTCAGTCGCGCCTTGCCTGACGTACGCGACGGATTGAAGCCATCGCAGCGGCGGATCTTGGTGGCAATGAACGATCTTGGCCTGGGGCCTGGGGCTAAGCGAGTCAAGTGCGCCAAGATCTCCGGGGATACCAGCGGTAACTATCATCCACACGGTGAGGCGGTCATCTATCCAACGCTGGTGCGGATGGCTCAAGAGTGGAACATGCGGCAGACGCTGATCGACAAACAGGGCAACTTTGGCTCGATCGCTGGACTGCCGCCGGCCGCGATGCGATACACCGAAGCGCGCCTTAGTTCGGCCGCCGCGCAGTTGCTGGACGACATTAAGCTCGATACGGTCGATTACGTGCCGACCTACGACGAAGTCCGCACGGAACCCGTTGTCTTGCCGGCCCGCTTTCCCAATTTGCTGGTCAACGGCGCCACGGGTATTGCCGTCGGTATGGCGACCAGTATTCCGCCGCATAATCTCCGTGAAATCTGCACGGCTATCATCGCCCTGGTAGACGAACCGGAGACGACGATCGACGAACTGATGGACATCGTCCCCGGCCCCGACTTTCCCACGGGCGGGATTATCTGCGGACGATACGGAATTCGGCAGGGCTACCGCACTGGACGCAGCGTGATCGTGGTCCGGGCGCGGACGACTATCGAAACCGTCCGCAATCGTTCGCGGATCGTGGTCAGCGAAATTCCATTTCAGCAATATCGCGACCGGGTCATCGAGCGCATCGCGGGCTTGGTCAGCACGGGCAAAATCAAAGGCATCTCCGGCATTCGCGACGAGAGCGATCTAAACGAGCCCGTGCGGTTGGTGATCGACATCAAGCAGGGGCACGATGCAGATATCGTGCTCAACCAGCTCTACCAGTTCTCGCCGCTGCAGGATTCGTTCTCGGTTATTTTCCTGGCTCTGGTCGACGGCAAGCCACGCGAACTGAACCTCAAGGAGATGCTGCAGGAGTTCATCCGCCACCGAGTGGTCGTGATCCGACGACGCACGCAATTCCTGTTAGCCCGCGCGCGCAAACGCAAGCACACCGTCGAAGGCCTGCTGCTGGCCCTAGCCGACATCGATCAGATCATCAAGATCATTCGCTCCAGCCGAACGCAAGTGGAAGCCAAAGAGCGATTGATGGGCGTCCAGGTTCCGGCAGCGATGATGCAGAGCGCCTTGGGTGAACACGGCTTTGCCGAGTTTCAGCTCGACCGCGGCGTGTCGGATACCTACTCGCTGTCCAGCGTGCAGACCGATGCCATCTTGGCCATGCGGCTGGGACAATTGGTCAATTTAGAGCAAGATAAACTTTCCGACGAACACGCCGCGCTGCTGACCGAGATCAACGGTTACTTGGAAATCTTGTCCGATACCAGAAATATCTACGCGATTATCCGCGAGGAAACCGAGGAGATATCGCGCCGCTTCGGCGATAAACGGCGCACAGAAATCAGCCACGAAGAGCTGGGCAACTACAACATGGAAGACCTCATTACCGAGGAGACCATGGTGGTGACCATCAGCCATCGCGGCTACATCAAACGCATTCCATCGATCACCTACCGCGCCCAGCGTCGTGGTGGCAAAGGCATCACCGGTGCCAAGACCGAGGAGGAGGATCCCGTCGAGCACTTGTTCGTCGCTAGCACCCACGCCTACTTATTGTTCTTTACCACCCAGGGCAAAGTCTACTGGCAGAAGGTGTACGAGATCCCGCAGCTCAGTCGCGAGAGCCGAGGTCGAGCGGTTGTAAACCTGCTGAATCTGGCCGAGGGTGAGAAGATCGCCGAGTGCGTTGCGGTGCGCGATTTTGATATGCCCGGCCACTTCTTGATGATGGCTACTAAACGCGGCTTGATCAAAAAGACGGCACTCGACGCCTATAGTCGGCCCAAACGCGGCGGCATCATCGCTATCAAACTGAAAGATGATGACGAACTGGTCGATGTGGTCGTGGCTGGCCCCGATGCGCAGATGCTGATGTCGACCGCAGGTGGCAAAGCCATTCGCTTTGCCGAGAGCGATGCGCGTTCGATGGGACGCAACACCTCAGGCGTGCGCGGCATCCGGCTCAAAAAGGGCGACTCGGTCGTCGGTATGGTCGTGGCTGACCCCGACGCCACGCTGCTGACGGTTTGCGAGCAGGGCTACGGCAAACGCACGTGGTTCGGTGTCGGACAGCAACTCAGCACAACTGAGGAGAACGCGAGCGAGCTGGCAGGCGACGGGACCGAGGTGCCAGACGCTGATGCAGCAGACGCTGAGCTGCCAGAGGTTGATTCGCCAGAAGATGACGAAGCGGAGGCTGCTGCCGCTGACGGCGGCGATGAAGTCTCGTCGTCTCATTCCTACCGCACGCAGCGCCGTGGCGGCGGTGGACTAATGGACATCAAGACTACCAAGCGAAATGGCCCAGTCATCGGTATCGTTCCGGTCACCGACGACGACGAACTGCTAATGATGACCTCCCGCGGCAAGATCCAGCGGATCGCGGCCAAGGAGATCAATATCATCGGCCGCAATACCCAAGGGGTGCGGATCATGAACGTCGACGAAGGGGATACGCTGACGGCTATCGTAAAAGTTCCCAAGGAGGATGTGATTGACGAAGACGCGGCATTGCCGAGCACGCCTCCGTCCGTAGCCCCGTTTGCTGCAGCTAGCTCGCAACCCAGCGACGCGGAAGAAGCCTTGGAGGCGGAGCGCTTGCCGGCTGAGGATTTGCAGACCGAAGAGCCGCAGTCTGAGGACTCGGATCCAGCCGATGGAGCATAGGATTAGCTGCCGCTCGAATAGAGCGGTACTGGGTTTGAGCCATGCGGCAATCGGTCAAGGTCCGTAATTTATTGAGACAAGCGAGAAGCGTGTGAGCGATCCTTTTCCTAGCCTGGCCCAACGCGTCATAGATGCCACATCAGCCGTCTTCGGACCAACGCCGCTGACGGCAGCCGTGCGCGAAGCGTGCGCGCAGTACGCACACGATCTGTCGAACATTCAAGCGGGACGTGGCATCAACGTATTGCTAATCGCGATCGTGGGCGCTAAAGGGCAAGGCAAGACGTGGGTCGCACGGCAGTTTGTGCGCGATGAACGTCTGCGGAACAAGCTGCTTAGCGGCGACTTAAGGCAGGATGCGACTACGCGATTGATTTGGCTCGGTCCCCAAGCTCCTTTGAACCTCGACCCGACCTGTGAAGTCTATCATCACTGCTCGGCAGAGCAGATGGCGGCTATTGGCCAACCCTATGTCTTACTCGATACGCCCGGACTGACCGACTCCGATGCACCGGCGGCCAAGCTAGCGGAACAAGCCCTCTCGCTGGCGCCGCTCAAGCTGTTGATCATCGCTCGCGACCAATTGCGAGCCGCCGCAAATCTGACGATTGCTCACCAGATCGACGGAGCTGCCTGCGTGCCCATCATCACGTCAGTGGAGCCCGAGGAGTTGACTGCCGGGGCTGAGGGCCAACGTCTGGCGCAGGATCTTCGCGAGCTGCGCGGGCAGTTGGAAGCCAGTGCACCGCATTCGCGAATACTACCGGAGCTTTTGATACCGGATTTTGAAGCCACCGGAGACGAAGCTGCGGCCAGCGAGGTGTTGCTACAGGGAGCACTCGATCGCTTCAACGAGCTCGGCATTGCCGATGGTCGCTTGGGAAACGTGCAAGAACAGCGCACATCGGCGGCGACGGAGCGTTTAAAATCTCAAGTCGCTCGGCTAGTCCACTCGGAACTGCCCCAGTTGCATCAAGCCGTGGACCAGTTGCACCGCGAGACGCGCCAATTGCCTGAGCGTGTGCTGGATTCTCTACTGGGCAGCTCTACGGTGCTAGCCACGGGCGTGCGGATGCGACTGCGGGCACGGCTGGTGAGCGACACGTCGCTGGTGTGGTTCCCTTATCGGAGCATGATGTCCACCTTGCATCTGACGCAGGGCGCTTGGGACCGGGTCGTATTGGCCATGGCCGGGAGCGTGCCGAGTCTGTTTGGGGCGCTGGCATCGTGGGCGAAGAACGTGCGGCAGAATCACGAGTTCACGCTTGAAATCCAGGACGGTATTCGCCGCCGCACGCAGCAGCAGCTCGAGGAGCGGCTGCGGCCGCTGTGCGAACGATTCCACCGGGCCGTGCTCAAGCTGCGTCCGCGCGCGGAGCGCGGCCGCGACAATATCACTGCGACGGGTATGCGACTGACGGGCATCGAGGAATTACAGAGCCGATCGCAGCAGATTTTTGATGCGGCCATCGATCGCCACGCCACGGCAGCCTGGCTGGTTCAGGCGTGGGGCCTCGCCGGCGCGGTGCTGTTCTGGCTCTTCATGGCAGGACCGTTTGTGCTGATCTACCGTGAGTACTTTCATATTTCGTACTTGGTGATGAGCGGCAAACAGGCCATACAGTTAGAAGACTTTCCGCACCCAACTCCCGGCCTGTTGCTGACCAGCTTGGTGCTGTCGCTGCTGCCACTTGCCGTATATTGCATGGTGGTACTCACGCTAGCCCTCAATCGCCGCAAGGTAGAGCACGTGACGCGATTGATCACCGAGGAGCACCAACGGGCCATCACTGAACTGAAAGCCGAACATGTAATTCGGCTCGAGTACGACGATCCGCTGTTGGAACAGGCTGAATTCCTGTTAACGCTCAACGATTAAAAGCTGAGCGAAGTTGCGTCCAGGGCGAAGTCAGCAGTGGCATCGACGGGATAGAACAAGGTGGCAACCGTCCGCGCGACGATAGCCAAGTAGCGGGCGCGGAATTTTGCCTCGGTGACATCGGTGATAGTCGGTCCGCCCATTTTCGGAAAAACAAACTCGGGTATGTTCTTCTGATAAAGGATCTTTCCTCCGCCAGGGATGTCGTAGACGGTGACTGCAATATCTGACTTACCCTGATACAGCGTGGCCCCGTTTTTGACCGAAAGATTGACGACTTCTACCGCCACTACGCGATCTGCCTTGACGCCTTTACCGATTTCTAAATAGTCGGCGCCATCACCGCTGTGTGAATCGATCCAACGCTCGACCTCGGATGCTCGCACGACGTCGATCTTTTTGATGTTGGAGTTAAAACCGGCATGGATGTAGTTGGTCAACATGGCCGCATTGGCATCCGCAGCTAGGCCACCATCGGTAAGACAGACTACGGCAACCCGTTTTTCCTTGAGCCCATCGAAATCGGCGGGCCGATTGTTACCAGTGATGGCGTGGATCATGTTCGCAGCCATGTTAATGCAGCCGCCACAGGCCAAAGCGCTGGCGATTAACAGGATCGTAAAGAAGGTCGAGCGAGTCTGCTGGAGCATGATGTTTGTGGCTTTAAACTAATGCAAGACATTGAGCGCAAGCGAAGGCGGAAGGTGCACCACTTCGAAGCGGACGATCACTGAAACAATCGCCAACCCCACTGGGCAACGGCCACGGCCAGCGCGAACCAGAGATACAGGCCGAGCATCCAGCACGTGCGGTTACCAGGTAGGGCTTTCTTAACCGCTAACCAATAGCAACTTGCCGGAACAGACGCTAGAGCGATTAGTGCCAGCAACCACCCTCCAGCATTGGCATCCGCGGCCAGCAACCACTCGCCGCGCGTCGTCCAGGCCCAAGCGGTGGTCATGCCGCACATCGGACAGCGTACGTCCCACAGCGTCCAGCACGGGCACGCGGGCAATCCCAGCTGTTGATGAGTCCCATAGCCCTGAGGCTCAGGCTCCAACCAGCGGGCGGTGATCAGCAGCAGCGCAATGCCAAGCATAGCGCTCAGCAGCGCATAGCGATGGCGGAAAGTAATGGCCGACTGGCTTTGCCGGCGCGACACTGTGAGTATAGGCAGCCTGCGTTGCCTGTGCCGGATCCAATGCCTGTTCTGAAGACTCGAGTTGTCTCGGTCGATCATTGTTGAAGTCTACTTAATGCATCGCGTCCAACGCTCTCGGAAGTGCCACAGATATATGAACGCTACCACGCCTGTCGAGAGGATCCGTCTAGTCATCGCCAGACAACTGAGCCAACTGGGCGCAACGGAAACGGACTCCGTAGAGGAATCGATCTTAATTCGCAACGGCTTGTTCTGCGGACGAAAATTTAGGTGCTCGGGCTATCACGTAGTGTGGTTCATCGAGGAAGATGAAATTAAATTTTTCAGTCCTTGTGGGGACCTACTCAAGGCGACCTCGGCCATTGCCTGCATCCATGAGTACGAAGCCTACTTGAACTTGCGCGAAGAGTACTCCCCGGCCAGCACGGAACATCGCCGCGCAGCGTAACGCGACCCATGTTAAATGTCGTGCATACCGCGCGAGCTAGTTGCTGCCTGCGCCTGGTCTACATGCTGGATTGGCTGCTTCTGGGCGCAGTTGGGCCAGTTGAAGGGCTAGACCAGTTTTTTCAGTCCCGTGCCAGCAATCTTTCAAGCTGACTGCTCGCGCGATCCGATTATAACGATGATGCACGCCCTGCAGCTGGATTGCCCACGATCTGGGCGCCCGCCTTTCCTGGAGAAATCATGATGGTTGATTGTTCTACGCAGCACAAGTACACCGCTAGAGGCTCGAATCTGCGAGCAGCTTGGCGAGTGATTCTGATGGGCGCAGCGACTGTTGGCCCACTGTCGGGATGCGCCAGTATTGGTGGGCCAGGCAGCTGGCTCTCCGGTGACCGAAGCGCGAACGTGGAGACCAATGGCGGATTGACTTCCAAGCTCAGCAGCACTAGTCAGGGTGTAACAGGACAAGTCAAGTCGATTGGGACCACGATGTCCACGGCGATGGGCAAAGCCAAAAATATGGTTATCGCGCCGTTTGCCAGCACGCCTAATAATTCGGATCCAACTAGTCTAGCGAACATGCCTAGCAATTTGGGACCTGAAATTTGGGTCACCAATGGTCAACTCTACGAAACCCAAGGCAAATTCGCCAAAGCTGCTGAGAACTATCAGAAGGCGTTGGCCGTCGAGCCGGCTAACCAAGCGGCGCTGCTTAGCATGGCACGGCTGCATGTGCGCCAACAAGAGTACACTGAGGCGGAGCAGATGTTCGGTAAGGCTCTGGCCGCCAAGCCACAAGCCGACGTATATAACGAATTGGCCAGCGTAATGCAAAAGCAAGGTCGCGCTGCCGATGCCCAGGCCATGGTCCAAAAGGCTATCGTGGCGGAGCCGAACAACCAACGCTTTCGCAACAACCTAGCGGGTATGTTAGTCAACAGTGGTCGCTCGGATGAAGCTGTTCAGCAGCTGTCCCAGGTCTTCCCACCGGCAGTAGCCAGCTACAACGTGGCCTACATGCATTTTGCCAATCAGGACATGGCAGGGGCTCAGCGCTACCTGCAGTCAGCTCTGCAGGCCGATCCGAATCTGAAGGAAGCTCGTGAGCTGATGGAGAAAATCAGCGGTAGTCCAACGGCGCAGACAGCTATGGCCGCTTATCAGTCCGCCAATCAGATCTATCGCACGGCTCAGAGTGCCGTGACGCCGACAACTCCAGCTAACGCGGCCGTTTATCAGCCGCCACAAGCACCCGGTACGTTCGCCCCCAGCTACAGCCAGCAACCCTAGAACTGAGCCATCGGGCGGCGGATGATAAAGCTAGATTTGAAATTTCAAATCTCAAATCACAATCGGTTGCGATCTGCGTCATGCGCCTGGTTTTGACTGAGCCGTCCCCGCACTCCTTATGTTCACTCACCTGCTCAATCGACGCGCAGCCAGTAGTTTAACGCCGAGCCGCAGCAGGCCGCAGACGCACCGCTCAACTGGCCGGGCACGCAAGGCTGTATTGCCCCACATCGCCTGCCAATCCGAACAGTCGCGGCCTGCGCAGGCGACGGCACGGCCCTGTGCGTGCG